>CAMCWF010000007.1 GCA_945882095.1 Chryseobacterium gleum | reverse complement strand
GTTATAATTTTTCATTTACAGAGCCCTGGTTGGGAGGAAAAAAACCAAACGCGTTGTCTTTTTGGGTAAACAATACAGCATTGTCCTCTAACGGTTACCTTCGTTCTAATGCCGCTTACAACGGAATATCAATTACAGGTGTTGGTTTTAGGCTTCAGAGAAGAAAAAAATGGCCAGATGATTATTTTACAGCGTATTACGAATTGAGCTATCAATACTATGATGTGGTTAACGACTATCGATTCCCGCTCTATCCCAAAGGGTTTTCTAACGACATTGCGTTAAAATACGTACTTCAACGCTCATCTGTCAGCGCTCCCATTTACCCACAGAGCGGATCTAATTTTACCTTTACGGCAAAATCTACATTACCCTATTCGTATTTCGACAAGAATGCCGATTACACAACCATGACGTTGAATCAGAAGTATTTATACCTAGAGTACTTTAAATTCAAATTTACTGGAGAATGGTACATACCATTAACCGCAAATAAAAAATTGGTATTGATGCCGCGATTTGGCTTTGGATACATTGGGGCCTATACCCCCGCCAAAGGAATCACTCCTTTTGATAGGTTTTCGATGGGAGGAAGTGGTTTAACAGGTGTTAATCAGTTAGGGGGTAGAGAAATCATTTCCCTTCGTGGCTATGAAGATCAATCGATATCTTCAAGTGGCTCAGACCCCATCATTGCAAAATACACCTTAGAATTGCGTTACCCGATTTCGCTAAACCCTCAGGCAACGTTTTATGTAACAAGTTTTCTTGAGGCAGGAAACACCTATCCAAATGTGGCAAATTTCAATCCATTCAATGTGAAAAGAACAGCGGGAGTGGGCATTAGGGTGTTTTTACCTATGTTTGGAATGCTTGGTTTGGATTACGGAATCGGTTTCGATAAATTAGACAATTGGTCTAGCGGTGCAGGAGGTGCAACGGACATCTCAATCGATAAGAAGGGCTATTATCCAAAATTGAGTTTCACCATTGGCATGAACCTTGGTGAATTGTAAAAAGTGAGAATAATATTGTAATTTCGTCGTTCGTCGGAGCAAAAAGAAAAAATGAGAGCTGTAATTTATATTGTTTTTATCACCTTGTTTTCAATACCTGCAACGTATTCCCAATCCTTTGCATTTATTGATTCAGATTACATTCTAGGAAGCATCCCAGAATACACCGAAGCAAAGGAGAAATTGGATAAGCTCGCAGAAAACTGGACCAAAGACATCGAAGAACGATTTAATGCAATAAAAAGCCAAAAAGAAGCTTTCAATAAAGAAGAAATTTTACTTCCTGCTGAAGAAAAAGAAAAGAGGAAAACAGAAATAGAAAAATTGGAAAAAGAAACAATTGATCTTCAAACCCAAAGATTTGGCTTGAATGGAGATTATTTCATGAAACGCCAAGAACTTATAAAACCGATTCAAGATAGGATTTACACTTCCATGAAAAAAGTAGCAAAAGCAGATGGTTACACCTTTGTTTTTGATAAAACAAACCAAAGCAATCTTATTTATGCAGATAAAGATGCGGACATAAGCAATCGTGTGCTTGAAGAAATGGGAATCAATAAGGAATAATTAAAAACAAATAGATGAAACGAGTACTTGTATTATTAGCTGTATTGTGGTTAGGTGTGAATGCAAACGCACAAATGAAAATTGCACATGTAAATTCTCAAAGTTTATTGGATTCACTTCCATCTTACCTGAAAGCTGAAAACGATTTGAAAAAATTCCAAGAAGATGGAATGAACGAACTTTCTATTCTTGAAAAGCAAATCAATGACGCCTACGTTCGCTTGGATGGAATTAAAAATGACCTAACACCCACCATGTTGAAAATCGAACAAGATAAAATCATGGGCTTAGAGCAACGCTATCAACAAACACAAACCTTGTTGCAACAACAATTACAAACCTTGGCAAATGAATACAATCAACCCATTTTAGATCGTTTGCAAAAAGCAGTTGAAATAGTTGCAGACCGCAAAAAAGTCAATTATGTTATGGATGTTTCAAAATTGTTATATTCCAAAATGGGCATCGATATTACCGCTGAAGTGAAAATGGAATTGGCGAAACTCGACGCAGAATCAATGAAGAAATAGAAACTCAACCGCGTTTCGAAAAGGGCAATTCATCATTGCCCTTTTTTTATACCTTTATTTTATGAAAAGAGTGTGTAAAATCGGAGTGTTTGACTCTGGATATGGTGGGCTTACCATTCTGAAATCTATCGTTGAAAAACTCCCCAACTACCATTACGTATATCTAGGCGACAATGCCCGTGCGCCTTATGGCAATAAATCCTTCGACCTAATTTATGAATATACGTTGGAAGCCGTACATTTCCTTTTTGAACAAGGTTGCGAATTGGTTGTCCTGGCTTGTAATACCGCTTCCGCAAAAGCCTTACGTACCATTCAACAAAAAGACCTTCCAAGCATTGATGAGCACAAAAGGGTGCTAGGCGTAATTCGTCCGAGTACAGAAGAAATTGGTAGGTTGACGAAAACAAAAGTCATTGGTGTATTAGGAACCGAAGGAACCGTCTCTTCTGAATCCTATCTAATCGAATTAAAAAAGACCAGTCCGGATGTAACCGTAGTGCAGCATGCTTGTCCCCTTTGGGTGCCTCTTATCGAATCTAACCAACAACATACAGAAACAGGTAAAGGAATCATTCAGTCTGATTTAGCGTCCTTGTTCGCCAAAAACGAACAAATTGATACCATCATCTTGGCTTGTACGCATTACCCGATTATTCTAAATGACATCCGATCCTATCTCGGTGATAAAATACAAGTTTTTCCACAAGGCCCCCTTGTTGCTGACAAACTTTTGGATTATCTAAATCGACATCCAGAAATGGAAACCAAGTTGATTACACATCCAAGCATAGATTTTTTTACCACTGAAAACAAAGCGTATTTTGACACCCATGCCAGCGATATCCTCGGAAAAAACGTAAATTCGATTCCTATTCAATTAAATTCGCATTCACACAAACCCAATCAATCAAATGGAAATTACAAGTGAAATCAGAGAACGACTAGAACAATTAAATGACAAATACGAAGCCATAGGGCAAGATTTATTATCCTATTTGGATGGCTTACTCTATGCCGATGTAACCACATATTGGGATTATATTCAATTAGACACCTTGTTGAGTTTACAGAAACCTAAAACCAAATTTCCCGATGAGGTTGTCTTTATCGTTTATCATCAAATAACAGAACTCTACTTTAAGTTGGCCCTTCAAGAGTTTAAAGAACTAAGCAATGCAACGAATCTTACGAAGGCACATTTTATTGACAGGGTAGGGAGAATAAACCGCTACTTTGAAGCTTTAATCAAAAGTTTTTCCATTATGGTAAACGGAATGGATCGTGAGGAGTTTTTGAAGTTTAGAATGTCACTGCTTCCAGCCAGTGGTTTTCAATCCGCACAATACCGAGAGGTTGAAATTTATAGCACAGACTTCATTAATTTGATACATAAAGCACATAAATCAAGGTTTTCAACGGATGCTTCCATTCTCGAAATGTATCCTTATTTGTATTGGAAAGCAGGTGCTACGGATGCGGAGACAGGAAAAAAAACCCTTACCCTCACGCAGTTTGAAGAGAAATATTCCGATTCGTTTATTTCATTAGGTATGAAATGCAAGGAAACCAACCTATGGAGAATGTATCTTTCACTTTCAGAAGAAGACCAACAGGACGAGAAGACCATAGAAGCATTGAAAACCAATGACCTCAATGTGAATGTTTACTGGCCTTTGGCACATTATAAATCAGCCGTTCGCTACTTGGCCAAAAAGAATGATGACATCGCCGCAACGGGAGGAACCAATTGGCAGAAATACCTCCCTCCGAAATTTCAAAAAAGAATCTTTTATCCTGAACTTTGGACGGAAGCAGAAAAAGAGGAGTGGGGAAAGGGCTGGGTTGAAAATCAAATCACTGAAATCCTTAGAGGGGCTTGATGTAACACGCTGAAATGTTTGCAAATCCCATGGGGTTTATTTTAATGTTCCTGCACCTTAAATTTACAATCATTACGTAATCCTCATATAAAATGGGCATGACCCAACTTTCTTCCTGCAATATAGCATCGCAATTCGTGAAATAATTGTTTTTTAACCCAGGGTCTGATTCTATAATTCCCATTTCATAATTAAAATTATAAATCGCAGAATTTAACTTTGGGAAAAATGGATTATAATATTGCTCCCTTGGATTTTTACTATAAAAAAGACTAAAATAGGTCTCTGGATCGGGGTAATCGGGTGCCCAGCCGATTTTCCATAGATGTGCTTTGTTGGTAAAGATTGCGGCGTCTCTTTCACTTGTAGAACAAGCATGGACAGCAATTGAAATGCCCAGATGTTTCTTGCTTTCAGCAGCAATGTATTCGCAATATTTTACGGTTGAACTCCCTGCATCTCCTGCCACAAACAAATCGACCTTAGGAAATGGGTGTTGACCATTGTATCCCGCTGATGCAAACAGTTTTTTAGCGCGTACAACATCTATTTCCTTGTTTTGTAACAATGTGTTGTTATAATAAGGCGAATTGGGTGCAAATCCTTTCTTAGCGGGAATTCCATCGCCATTGAGGATTTCATTTGCAACAAAATCGCGGTTTACGATTAAATCGATTGCTTTTCTTACCCTTTGGTCTTTAAATGGAGCGAAATTATTACTGAAAGCCAATAAGGAAACCCTGCTGCCCGGAATTACGATCACCTTGTGCGCAAAGGTTTTCTTCTTAGTGGCATAGGACAATCCTCCCATGAGCGCATTTAAATTTTGTGAAGGAACCTCATATAATAAATCAACTTGTTGTTCTTGAAATGCCTTTACTTCTTTGTTCTTGTTTTGATACACCTTGTAATTTACAGCATTTAAATACGGCAAGCGATTTCCAAATTTATCATGCTGCCAATAGGATGGGTGATAGGTAAGAAGTATGTTTTCAGGGGAGAGCTTTGAAAGCATGAAGGGACCCGTTCCTATGGGATGCGAAGCGATTTGGTCTCGGTAATGCGTGTAAGCAATTTTAGAAAAAATCGCATATTTCGAACTGGTTAAAAGGGTAAGAAAATTAGAGTAGGGCGCATTTAAAAAGATTTTAATCACATCGTCGTTAATTACCCGGATGCCCGAAACACCGTTCTCCGTCGGAGATTTTACGCCACTGTTGTAATATTGATTTGCGCCTTCAATTTTTGAAACGAGCGCATCGTTGGATTGATTGAAGGGGGTTTTAGAACAAGCAAAATCTAGGGTGTATTTAACGTCATAGGCGGTCATCCTCCTTGATTCATTGCCGAAACAAGGGTCTTCGTGAAATTCGATGTCTTTGCGAAGCGTCAAAGTCAATACGCGCCTATTTTTATTCCAAGCATAACGTTCAACCAATCTCGGCTCCACTTTAGATGTTTTGGTGTTTATTTCAAATAAAGGTTCAAATATTTTTGCGGTAACGCGATGGGAGTACACGTCCGTATTGAATAAGGGGAACAAACTTTCGATAGGGTCCGGCGTAGACAAATGCAATGTGTCCCCATAAATCGCAGGGCCTTTTGAAATCGTTCTTTCGGTAGTTTGAGAACAACTGGTTAGAAGTGTGAGAAAAAAGAAAAAGAAAATTTTGTAGAGGAAATCGCTCATTATTTGTCGCTATGCTTTTCGATTTCAAAAACAAAAGACTTCCCATTTTTCCAAGCCTCTAAGTAATAAAATCCGTAAGAAAGGCCGAGTAAACTGATTTCTTTGGTGTTTTCAATTGTACCAATTAATCTGCCCATTACGTCACGTACAATTACTTTGTCTGCAAAGAAAGGCAGGAACACCCAATTGACTGATGGATTTGGGTAAGGGAAAAGTTCAGTCGCAGAGGAAATTTCAAGGTTCGCAATCCCAAGAAACACGCTGTCTTGTATCTGACATCCATTGGCATCTGAGACCACTACTTGGTACCACCCCTTGCTAAGGTATACAGCGGTGCTATCGGTTTGTTGACCAGGGTCATTCCATTGGTATGAATAAGATGGGGAGCCTCCGCTCACTTGCGCTGTTATTATGCCATCGTTTGCACCCAACGCACTTTCAGCATTCACATTAAAAGCAAGGACGAGTGGCGATGGACTTGAAACGTTTACAGCATATTGTATGGACGTACAACCAAGGGAATCCAATACAGAAACCGAATAGTTCCCTGCGGATAATCCAGAAATGACAGGCGTGGCGTAACTCAAATTATTTATCATGAATACAAAACCACCATTTCCGCCACTTGCATTGACATTGACTTCCCCATCATTGATGGCGGCGCACGAGGTACCATTCACTGTGATTCCCGCTGTGATCGTGTTTGGTTGGCTAATTTGATAGGTCAATGTATCATAACAAGGACGTGCATCTGATACAATCAGGGTGTAGGAACCAGGGCTAAGGTTGGTTATGGAGTCTGACGAGGCACCGTTACTCCAACTGTAAAGTACCGGTGGGGTTGCCATGGTTGTACTCACTTGAATAGAACCATCTGTATCACCATTGCACGTAACCGGTTGCACGATGCTTTGGTTTATGATTAACGGAGACAACGGTATAAAAACAGAATCTGTAACCACGCAGCCGTCGGGATGGGTAATCGTAACACTGGCCCAACCCTCTGGCAAGGAATTGTTGGGTTTTGTCGTGATGCCATTTTCCCATAAAAAACCACAAATGCTGAACATGCAAGGACAGCCAGAACTGTTCAAAACTGCTTGGCCATTTGTACCTCCTGGGCAGGTTGGGGGCATGACTCCACCAAAAGAAATAACATATGGATCAATCAATTGTGTAGAATAGATTTCGTAACAACCCGCTGCATCTGTTACCTGTAAGCTATACGTTCCCGAAGGAATGTTTGTCAATTGGTTGTTTGTACTTCCCGTAGACCACAAATAAGTATAAGGACCTGTTCCTAAGGTCACGTTTGGAACCAAAGACCCAGATGCAGTTCCATTGCACGAAGGCTGAACCACGGAAACATTGGAGATTAAACTGCCGGGACCACAGTCAACAGCGGTATAATGATATTCACCATTGTTAAGGGTGCTAAGGTAACTTCCCCAGGCAATTCCTGCGTTGGGTATGGATGCGTTAAGCTCGGTATGATAAGCATAGACGCCTTTCCAACCCATGGGATTTAAACTGTCTTTCTTTACCAGATAAACCAAATCGATAAGAGAATCATTGTCTAAGTCTGTAAACAACGGGGTAGAACCTATGTTTACCCCTGTCCTTGTAGGAACAATTTCCTGAAGGGTACCGTTTTGAAAATCAAACGATTGAAGGCGATGTTTCCAGCGACCATTTTCCATGTAATTTACAGATACAATGGCTTCGTCACGTCCGTCGTTGTTTAAGTCAATGGCATTTCCTGAGGCAAATTGGATATGTCCAATGCTGTCCTTGAAAACGACATTTCCGGTTGCTCCATCAAGCAAAACTTGGTAATAATCAGTGTAGGCAGAGCTGGTTCCTTTGGCTAAAAATAAAAACACATCAGGTTGATTGTTTCCCGTAAAGTTCCCTATGACAGGTTCTGCACTCGATTCAGTGTTTGGCAAGTCGTAGCTCCAATGCTGGCTGAAATTACTCCCTTTGATTTTTATCAACTTCCCACTGTAGGATTGTATGAAAATATTGTATTGATTTCCTAGGGTTTTGTAAAAGGACGCTGGTGCCACAAATCCAAAATTTGCATCGTGTGCCAATTGAATCGAAGCACTTAGGTCATTGTTTAATAGATTAGACAATGGGCAAGCCCAAAAACTTCCACCTAAAGTCTCTCCTCCGGTTCCAAACAACACCCATTTTACGCCATTTCCCTGTATGTCAACAACCTCCGCGCTGCAATAGGTTTCCGCACTGTCAGGCACGACCGCCTTGGCAATCAGTTGACCATTTAGCGCATTGACAACCATTAGATGACCGGGAGGCCGGGTAGTATCCCAAACCGGAGCGGCATGATCGCCCCCATTGGCCACCAAAATATCCTTGATTCCGTCACCACTGACATCGTCAATGAACTGTGGGTTGTAAAAATTATACAATCCGCTGTCAGCAGGATTCACATTGTATGGGAAATAATCCCAAAACAAGGCACCTGTACTTCCATTGATTGCTAACAATTGTGCTTGTCGCCCAACCATAAAAACGTCCTTAATACCATCATTGTTAATGTCTTGAAAGATGGCACTTCCGAAAACTTCATTTCTGGAGGCTCTTTTCCAAAGTAAGTTTCCATTGGCTCCGTTGACCGCCATAATGCCATTGTTGCTAAAAGCCCCATCCGTACCACCCCCAAAAACAATGTCTTGAACCCCATCGTTGTTCAAATCACAAGACCTGGGCGATGAGAGGGTTGGGATAGAATCCACAAAAAACTGCCAATTGTTTTGGGAATGCAAAGCCGAACCGCAAACCACAACAAGAATAAGAATAATATATTTCATAATTTTTATCTAAAAAAAGCGCTGTTAAAGTTAGTAAAAACTAACGTCAAGTCGAAACGGTGAATCGTTGAAACAAAATTGAATTAGTGCAATACAATTGGTATATTTGCGGTCGATTTTATATGGGGGGCATTAATAACAACGGGTCATTCTATAAGGTCACATTCATTCGGCTCCGTGGCGCAACTGTATAGCGCATCAGATTTCGGCTCTGAGGGTTGGGGGTTAGAATCCCTCCGGGGTCACAAAAAAACCCAGCACGAAAGTGTTGGGTTCTTCTTTTTAAGGCGATTAACGTTTATTTTGTAAAATAAAATATGTCCAACGTGAATAGACGGAGAAAAGAGAAATAAGAAAAAAACAGGAAAGCTTATTATTTATCTTCGAAAACGCGCTTAGGACGTAATTTTTCAAAGATTCCAAGCGTGATCCAATAAGGAACGACAAAGCCCAAAAGGAATAATAATAACCAAAATGCCATTCCGAAAATTAATAGGAATAAAACAATACCAAAAGTGCTTATCATCTTGTAAATTTGTTTTCGGTTACAAAGGTAAATAATAATTAATAAGAAACACAAGTCAAATGGAATTTAGAATCGAAAAAGACACCATGGGGGAAGTTCATGTACCCGCTAACAAGTATTGGGGCGCTCAAACCGAACGTTCTCGAAACAACTTTAAAATAGGCCCTGAAGGTTCTATGCCACTCGAGGTAATCCATGCCTTTGCCTATTTGAAAAAGGCAGCAGCCCATGCCAATTGCGACCTAAATGTGCTTTCAGTAGAAAAAAGAGACTTGATTTCTCTGGTATGTGATGAGATTTTAACGGGACAACATGATGCGGAATTTCCATTGGTTATTTGGCAAACCGGTTCCGGAACGCAATCCAACATGAATTGTAATGAAGTCATTGCAAACCGTGGCCATGTTTTACAAGGCGGAAGCCTATTGGATGAGCCTAAAGTGCTAAACCCAAATGATGATGTAAACAAATCCCAATCATCCAACGACACCTACCCAACGGCCATGCACATCGCCGCCTATAAAACCACAGTGGAAAAAACGATTCCAGGAATTTTGCACCTTAGAAATGCGCTTCAAGCGAAAGTAGAAAAATTCTCAACGGTTGTAAAAACCGGCAGGACCCATTTTATGGATGCCACTCCGTTGACGCTAGGACAAGAATTTAGTGGCTATGTTGCGCAACTGGATTATTCCTTGAGAACCCTAAACAATGCCCTTGAAGTTGTAGCAGAATTGGCTTTAGGTGGAACAGCGGTTGGTACGGGGTTAAATACGCCCAAAGGATACGATGTTTTGGTGGCAAAGAAAATCGCAGAATTTACCGGACTTCCATTTCTTACCGCAAAAAACAAATTCGAAGCACTCGCAGCACACGATGCCATGGTAGAATTGTCTGGCGCTTTAAAAAGAACTGCCGTTTCATTGATGAAAATTGCCAATGACATTAGAATGCTTTCTTCAGGACCAAGATGCGGAATTGGCGAAATCGTAATTCCTGACAACGAACCAGGATCTTCCATTATGCCTGGAAAGGTAAACCCAACCCAGCCAGAAGCCTTAACCATGGTTTGTGCGCAAGTAATGGGGAATGATGTTACGGTCTCCATTGCGGGTTCGAATGGGCATTTTGAACTTAACGTATTCAAACCGGTTATTGCAGCAAATGTGTTACAATCCGCGAACCTAATTGCAGACGCCTGTATTTCCTTTACCGACAATTGTGCGGTTGGGATTGAAGCAAATTTGCCCGTTATCAAAAAACATTTGGACAATTCTTTAATGCTGGTAACCGCGCTAAACCCCAAAATCGGATATTATAAAGCAGCAGAAATCGCAAAATACGCACATAAAAACGGGACTACTTTGAAGGAAGCCGCTGTTGGTTTAGGTCATGTTTCGTCTGAAGATTACGATTTACTTGTTGACCCCTCAAAAATGATTGGTTCAATGGATTAATTGAATTTTGAGCAACAATAATTTACTAACTTTGCAACAAAAATCACCTACCATGTCAAAAATTAAAGTTACAAATCCAATCGTTGAATTAGATGGCGATGAAATGACGCGCATCATTTGGAAATTTATCAAAGACAAGCTTATTCTTCCCTACCTAGAATTAGACATTAAATACTTTGATTTGGGCATTGAAAAAAGAGATGAAACCAATGATCAAATCACCATCGATGCTGCTGAAGCTATTAAAACCTATAAAGTAGGTATTAAATGTGCGACCATCACACCGGATGAGGATCGTGTGGTGGAATTCAACCTAAAATCCATGTGGAAATCCCCCAATGGAACCATCCGTAATATTTTAGATGGAACCGTGTTTAGAGAGCCCATCGTGATGCAAAATGTACCCCGCTTGGTGACCAATTGGACCGCGCCAATTATTGTGGGAAGACATGCCTTTGGCGATCAGTACCGTGCAACAGACGCCGTATTCAAAGGAAAAGGAAAATTAACCATGACCTTTACCCCGGAAGATGGCGGCGAGGTTCAACACTTTGAAGTATACAACTTTAAAGGAGATGGTGTAGGCATGGCAATGTACAACACAGACGAATCCATTAAAGGTTTTGCCAAAAGCTGTTTTAACATGGCGCTTTCCAAAAAATGGCCATTGTACCTTTCTACAAAAAACACCATTTTGAAAAAATACGATGGAAGGTTTAAGGACATCTTTGAAGAGATTTACCAAAATGAATTCAAATCAAAATTTGAAGCGGCAGGGATTTCCTATGAACATCGATTAATCGATGACATGGTGGCATCGGCATTGAAATGGAATGGAAATTTTGTGTGGGCGTGTAAAAATTATGATGGGGATGTTCAATCTGATACCGTTGCACAAGGTTTTGGTTCTTTAGGCCTCATGACCTCTGTTTTGATTACCCCTGATGGAGAAATCATGGAAGCAGAAGCCGCTCACGGCACCGTTACAAGACATTACAGAGCTCACCAGGCAGGGAAGAAAACATCAACCAATCCAATCGCATCCATTTTTGCATGGACAAGGGGATTGGCCTTCCGTGGTAAGTTAGATGGCAATCAAGCATTAATTGATTTTTGTGAAACCCTTGAACGTGTCTGCATAGAAACCGTTGAGTCAGGTATTATGACCAAAGATTTAGCCGTTTGTATTCATGGGAACAAAGTGAATGCTGGTGAACACTACGTCTACACAGAAGCATTTTTAGATGCCTTAGACCTTGGGTTGAAGGCAAAAATGCAATAAACAGAAGAGAACTGAAAGCTACTGTATTCCTTCGTTACATTTGTGCGGCTTTTGCTACGGTCTTGTGGTTGTCATCTTGTAAAAACATAGAGGCCGTAGCGCCTGTAAGTTCAGAGACGCCCTATCCAGCCCTTAACAATACGTATTCAAACATCACCATTCCGATCGAAATGGATCTCACCTCCTCTTTTATGCAAGCGGAAAAATTAATTCCCATTGTTTACAAAGGAAAAAATGAGGTGTGTGAAGGCGTTAGCAGTACCTATTCGATTGCTCGTAAACCGATTCGCTTTGATGGAAACGGTAAAGGGTTGGATTATACCGTAGATGGAGAACTAAAACTGAATCTTTCCTATTGTCCAAAATGTCAATCAATCACTGGAAAAGAACCTATGTGCTTGGTTCCAAGAATTTATGCAGATTGTGGCGTTTCTGAACCCAAAAGGCGGTTTACCTTAAAGTATGCTACTTCTCTTAAAGTCGGTCCCGACTATTCACTCAATACGAAAACAGTTTTAAAACATTTTGATCTTATAGACCCTTGTAAAATCACGCTGTTTAATTATGATGCTACGCCCAAAATTGAATCGGAAATCAAAAAACAGCTCCAAGTATTAGAACCTGAAATAGACAAACAATTAAAAACCATTGACATTAAATCAATGGCAAGGGATACTTGGAATTCACTCCTTGATCCGATTGAAGTGCCTGGATATGGCTTTTTGTATCTTCGGCCAACAGGAATTGGAATGAGTGAAATAGATTTCTCAGGTCAAAAGGCAAATTTTAATTTCACCCTTAAACTTGCCCCTTCCTTTGTGACAGAAAAACTGTCAATGCCAAAAACACCTCTGCCCGAATTGTCAAAGGTTAACAATGCTTCAGCACTTGACCTCGCAATGGATGTGAACTTTTCGTTTGATTCGCTCACCCAATTAATTCGGGCTGAATTTGTAGGTAAGAGTTTCGATGTTAAACGTAAGAAAGTCAAGGTTGAGGACCTCTACATTTCCGGGTCAAAAGACAATCAATTGGTATTAAAAACCCAAATATCTGGGTCCAAAAAAGGGACGATATACCTATTGGCATCTCCAGTCCTGAATGATTCTCTTCATCAAATCGCCTTTAACAATGTCTCATTTGATGTTCATACGAAAAACGTGCTTTTAAAAGCTGCAAAATGGATTTTTAAGACCAAAATAACAGAAATGATTGAGAACCAAGCTTCATTTGATTATTTACCGCTTGTATCAGATGTCAAAAAAGAGATAAACACCTCCCTAAATCAAGAAGTATCAAAGGATGTCCATTTGAAGGGAAATGTTTCTGAAATCTATTTAAAGGAATTGTTTGTAACCCCCTCCCATCTTGTACTTAGAACGCAACTCATTGGTCAAATGAAACTTATTCTTAAATGAATCGTTCCATGCCAAATTCTAATCAATGCTTAGACATTTATTTTTTAGTGTAATTTGGTTTTCTTCATTTTTTTGTCTTTATGCTCAAAAGGATTTTTCCAGTTGTTCAGGGCATGTATCAATAAGCCCGAATGTATCCTACGACTTGAAATTCCCTGGTAAATTTTCCAAGGACAAAAGTGGTGTAACCCATTATTGTGAGCTACCCGTAGTTTCAAACAATTTTATTTGGCTGCAATACAAGCCGCAACACAAAGGCACGGTACAATTTTACAGCCATACCACCGCTGATTCAATCATTTTGTTTGTTTTTGAAACCCAGTCTATGGAAGATTGCGCAGCCATCCTATCTAAAAAAGCTAGGTTGGTAAGTTGTGAGCAAAGAACCATGGGCGATTCTGTTTTTCAAAAATATGAGGTTAAAGACAACTTCAACTACTTCTACGCCATCAATGCGGCAAAGGGTAAAACGAATGGAATCAAGGTTCGTTTAGATTATGTTCCTTTAACAGAGGATGGAAAGGTATTGAAGGATTCTTTGATGTTCAATGCGGCTTACCATAGAGACCAACCGATTTATGGAATTCATTTTAGAGATGAAATCACAGGTTTTCCGGTAGTGGCTAGGTTGTATTTGTATGCCTCAAGTATGATTGATGGAACCTATCGCGGCTCAGAAATTTTGGTGAACAATCAGAAAAAATTAAAAGCACTCATAAAGATTGATGCAGAGGGCTATTACTCAAAAGATTTTACAGATTATTTAATCACACCCGTTACACATCACGACACCATTAAACTCACCCCAATTTCTAGGGGGACCATTACCAAATTAGATGAAATTTATTTTGCCGGAGGTTTGGCTGTAATCATGGAGGAATCCATGCCAAGGTTAAAAAGATTGAAAGATTTTTTATTGCTCAACCCCTCAATATCCATTGAGGTTCAAGGACATGTTAATGAAGATGGTAAACATTCCTTTGGCGCACAAAGATTGTCGAAAAAACGCGCTCGAAAAATAGTTGAATACCTCATTGAATGCGGAATTTCCTCAGAAAGATTGGATTATGTTGGATTTGGGAATTCTCACCCGATGTTTCCGAACCCTGAGAATGACGAACAGCGCGAAGCCAATCGACGGGTAGAAATTAAAATCAAATAATCAATAATAAGGCGCAATCATTAAGTATACCACGACACCCGTGGTGGCTACATACAGCCAAATAGGATAAGAAAAGCGCACCCACTTTTTATGTTTGTCAAAGTTTCCAGACCAAGCATGCAAGTAGGAAAACAGAACCATTGGAATGACCAACATACTCAACCCAATGTGGCTAATCAAGATGATGTAATATACCATCCGAAGGCTTCCAACGGCGTTCAATTCGGCAATGCTTAAAAGCCCATCGTGGTCTAGGTCACCAAATAAGGTTGGATCTGAAGTCAGGTGATAAGCCACATAACACACCAAAAACAATAAAGACAAAAGCAATGAGAGACGCATAAACATTCTGTGTAATGCAATCTTCTTTCTTTTCACACAAACCAGCGCAGAGATGAGCAAAAGTGCAGTAGCGCCATTAAAACCCGCGTAAATCGGCGGAAGGAAACCTAGGTCTGCTTCCAATTTAATTCTGAACAAGGCGCCAACGACCAAAGGAATAACAATGGATACGGCGATGATCAAACGTCGATACAAGGGAAATTTTGAAGGGGCTAAATTATTCATCGAGAAGTATATTTATTTCATTAACCATTCTATTGAATTCTTGTTCATTTACAGAGAGGTCAAAATTTGTGACCGCATACACTCCACGAACAAAGCCTTTGGAATCAACCAAAGTAAAGGAGCCCGAATGTGCGTAACCGCCTGCGGAGGCTTCGTCTTTACCTGCAAAGGTTAGAAAGTTTTGGATGCCCAATTGATGTGTGCTTGCTTCATCACCGGTTAAAAAATCCCAGTTTGAATATTGAAGATTGTGCGTGGTTTTATACTTTTTTAGTTCGGATGGCGAATCATTTTCCGGGTCTATACTGAAGGATAAAAATTGAAATTTTTCCTCGATATCCGGATTGTTTTTTTGAATAGATTGATAAACCCTTTTCATTTGTTTATTCATAATTGGGCAAATGGTAGGGCACTGCGTAAAGAAAAATTCCACGACCCATATTTTTCCTTTGTAAGTGGTCCGATTTACTTTAGTAGAATCCTGGTTTAGAAATGAAAAATTTGGAATTTTTGGATAAAGGGTATCAGCGTAAAAGACCCCGTTCTTTTTGGTATATACGACATCTGGATTTCCGAGGTAAGGCAATTTCTTTTTTGGCACATTACAACCCGTTGTCAATATAATCAACCCAAGGATGATGTTAATTGTTCGCCGCACGGTCTTTGTCATATTGTTTTTGTAGCAAGGCGATGCTCTCCTTCATTCTACGTATTAAGCCTTCTTGGTTTCCCGGCAACACCATGCGCAAATGATTTTCTTTGTCAGCCAATAGGATTAAGGATTGAAATGCTTCTCCTCCGTAGTATTTATCGCCTTTTTGCAATAAGTTTTGACCATTGTGGGTAATGTCATATATTTTTCGAGCATCTCCGCTGGCAACCATCCAGGTATTTGGGTCATACCCCTCAACTCGGTCCTTCAAAGCTTCCTGAATGGTGCTGATGTCTTTCACGGGATTTCCATATCCGTCGGTCACAAACGAAAGAATTCGCACGTGCTTCATTTTTTTGGTGTTGTTCTTGCGGATGTGTTGGTAGATGAGTTGGTCCATTTTCCACAATGAAATGCCGCAATCGCTGGGACAACTGTTTTGAATGCAGGTAATGATCACCAGTTCTCCTTCAAATTCTTTCGCCGTGTGAGATTTTCCCTTTGCATCTGTGAAAGAATACTGTATTAGCGTTCCAAAATCATCGAGCCGTTTAAATTTATGTTGGCAACTGCGTGTAGAAATGAGAATAAGAAACAATGCGGGACTGAAAATTAATAGCAATCCAAAAACTGCCTTTTTATTCCACCGTATTTTTCGCATGAATTAACCGAGAGTGTTTAACACCTCTTTAACGTAAGTGGATTCCCAAATCGCAATGAAGACCAAATAAAGAATAAAGATAAAATATGGAATCAAAATCACATATCGCAACCATTTTTTCTCATCTCCTAAATGCATAAAAACCATCACTATGTAACCAGCTTTTAATATGGTCAATGCTATAAATGTCCATTTAACGAGTGGCCAAATGGAAGCGTCTTGTTTGATTAATGCACCAAAAAACACTTCAATAACGGTCACTGCGGTAAGCAACAAGGTTACTTTGTATATTTTTTTACGAATGGATTTTCCTTGATCTTCGCTGTGGTGCGTGTCTAAAGAATATTCAATTAAATCGTCTCTTTCCATGTGTGAAGTTATATAAGGTAAAAGAAGGTAAATACAAACACCCAAACCAAGTCAACAAAGTGCCAATAAAGGCCTGTTTTTTCGACCATTTCATAGTGTCCTCGTTTGTGGTATTTCCCAGTTGCTGAACCAACCAAAATGATGATGTTGATCAAAACACCTGAGAATACGTGGAATCCATGAAATCCGGTGATAAAGAAGAAAAACTGTGCGTATTGTTGCGGACCGTATTCGTTTTGCTCTAAATTGGCACCGTAAACCACACGGTCTGCTTCGCCAGAATAAAGGGCATCGTAGTATAGTTTTTCGGCCAATTTCCCTTCAATTAATTTGGTTTTATTGGTAGCGCTGTATTTTTCTCCAGATTTTTTAATTATTAATTTCAAATCGTGGTCTTCTTCTTTATGCACATAAGCCCTAGACCCATCATGAAGTGTAATCACGCCATTGTTAATTTTCCCTTTGCTGACAGCATGTTGAAAGGTGTGCATTAAATCTTCCTTTATTACATCGCCTTTTTTATGGTGTTTTCCACCTTCAAAAACAGTGAAGTTTTGAACCTCTCCAAAATGACCTTTCACGATGGCAACAGAATGGTCTGCCAATTCAATTTTACCAAATTCAGAACCATGAATAAAGTGATACCACTCCCAAGCTTGTGAGCCCAAGAAGAAGAATCCTCCAATGACGGTGGCAACCATCCATTTAACCACATTTTTCTTATCCATGCGATGTCCTGCTTCTACCGCCAATACCATTGTAACCGATGATATGATTAAGATAAAAGTCATCAAGGCAACGTACAACAACGGAAAACCATGACCTAAAAAGGGCATCGAATTAAAAGTTTCTTCGCCAATCGGCCAAAGTTCCCTACAATCATGTCTAGTAAAGCCATAGGCAACCAATAAGCCACTGAAAGTCAAGGCATCAGACACTAAGAAAAACCACATCATTAATTTCCCGTAACTTGTGGAAAAAGGAGAGATTTTACCACCCCATAAGGTTTTAGAGTCTAGTTCCGCTGCATGTGCTCCCATAGATAAGAATTTTATGCAAGTTTAGTGAATAAAAATTAAAAACAGCAACAAATAAAGCCACAATAGGCCTAAAAAGTGCCAGAATATTGCGCCTAATTTTAGTGATAAAAAGTCTTCGGAGGAGTATTTGTTTCTAAATGAGCTAATTACAAGCTTCGATAAGTAGAGAAGGGCAGCGCCTACGTGAAGTAAATGAAGAATGGTTAAGATGTACAAAAACGCACTCGCATTGTCTGAGGTTTCGGATGCTTTGATTTGCAGATAAGGACTTAGTATTTTTCCTTTGTACATGAGTTGTCTATTTTTATATTCCAATTTTTTTCCTTTGAAATAGACCACAAAATCTTCCCCATATTTTCCTTTTGTCACAAAATCACCTCGCCCAAACTGGATGTTGGTCGCAAGTTGTCCAAGACGTATTTCGTCAATGAAAGGCATTTTTACGGAGTCATTAACGTAAAAAGCGTTGTTTTTAATGAGTAAAGGCTCATTTCTCAAAAGAAGTTGGAAGTTTTTGTTTGTCCTTGCTTTCATGATGTTTTTTTGATCAGGTCTGCAATAGGGAGCCATGAACTTCTGCAATTCGTTCATTTCTTGTTTGCTCAATTTCCTTCCATTCATCATATAATCATTTCCATCTACCTGTAGAAAGGAACCCTTGTATTTGATTTCAAAATAACTTCCGTATCGCCCGTCAGTAATTATGATTTCTGTATTGACAACATGAATCCCCTTCGCTACCAATTGTTGGTATCCCTTCATTTGGAAGCCTACGAATCCAATCCCAAAAACCAAGGTTAGGCAGACAAACCATTTTACCAAATTCATTTTGTTTCTTTTCGCAAAACCCAACGCAAGGATAAAGCACAATGAGCTTAAGGAAATCGAAATGGTGCTCAGGTAGAAACCGCTAGGCATTGGGTACTTTAACCAAAACCCACCCCCCATGTTAACATAATAGGCAGATGTGAGTCCGGCAAAAAGCATAACGATGCTAAAAATCCCGACATAAACTAAGTTTTTTTTCATTTTTTCCCGAACATCGGGAGCTAATTCTTTAGAATAATCCATGGTCTATACATTGTTTAATAATATGATCAACGCGGTTAAAAACATAGGTGAATTGTACCACCGGTAAATAAACAAAAGAAACGAACATAAGTTTTTTAGCATCAGAAGTTTCACACGTGATGTACAACCTGTAGGCAAGAAAATAGAACCAAACGCCACAGATTCCAACGATGATGAGACTTGCGTTTCCCGTCGCGCCAATTAACCATGGGATAAGGCTAATGGGGATTAAAAAGATGCAATAAAGCAATATAAAAAAGGCTGTGTTTTTTGATTTTCCTGATTTCGAGGGGAGTAAAAAATACCCTGCACGTTGATAATCGTCATGGGCAACCCATGCGATAGACCAAAAATGGGGGAATTGCCAAGTGAATTGAATAAAAAAGAGCAGCCCTGAAATAAATCCAAAATGATTGGTTGCGGCAATTGCACCTAACATCGGGGGAATGGCACCGGGAATGGCACCAATGAAGACAGACCAAGGAGTGGTTCTTTTAGAGGGGGTATACACAAAAACATAAGATAAAAACGCGATCAATCCAAGCAAAAAACTGTTTAGATTAATGAGGTAAAGCAAGATGGAACCGCCAAGTAAGCCCAAAGCGCAGATAACATAGGCTGTGCTTAGTTGCATTGTTTTAAGAACCAAGGGACGATTTTCGGTCCTCGACATCTTTGCGTCGTGTTGCTTTTCTATGATTTGGTTTGCCCCGTTGGAGGCTGCGGTAATTAAAAAACCGCCAAAAATCAATTTAAGTAAGGTGCCTACTTCATTTCCCCCAACAAAATAGTAACCTGAAAGCGCTGAAAGTACGACAAGAAAAGACAATCGAAATTTGGTAAAAACCATCAATTGCTTTAAAAATTCCAACATCGGTTGTTAATTTGTAAGCGCAAAATTACAAATTTAATTGAGCTTATTCGACTCTTTAAATGATTTCAACTTTTTTATGTTTGGGTTGTTATTTATCTTTTATCATATACCTTTGTTAGAATGAACGAAACGTATTCACCAGGCTCTCTGCTTTCACAAATTGACTCTCCTGCGGATTTGCGCTCAAAATTTGAAGTTGCTGACTTGCCGCAAGTTTCATCCGAATTACGTCAATACATCATTGATGTTATTTCTCAAATTGGCAACAGCCATTTCGGCGCGAGCCTTGGTGTGGTGGAATTAACGGTCGCCATCCACTACGTTTTTAATACCCCTGTAGACCAGTTGGTTTGGGATGTAGGACACCAAGCTTACGGGCACAAGATTTTAACAGGACGAAGGGATGTTTTTCCAACAAATAGGATTAAAGGGGGAATTTCCGGTTTCCCAAAACGATCTGAAAGCATTTACGATACTTTTGGCGTAGGGCATTCTTCTACTTCTATCTCCGCTGCGCTGGGAATGGCTGTAGCTAATAGGCAGCCGGGAGTGCCAAAAAAGCAACACATTGCCGTAATAGGCGATGGGGCAATGACCGCAGGATTAGCCTTTGAAGCGATGAACCACGCGGGAATTGAAAAAGACACCAACCTTCTTGTCATATTGAATGACAATTGTATGTCGATAGACCCTAATGTGGGTGCCCTAAAAGATTATTTAACGGACATCACCACTTCCCAGACCTATAACAAAGTGAAGGAAGAAGTATGGAAAATGCTAGGTGTTATCTCAAACTTTGGTCCCGACGCCCAAAAAATTGCTTCAAAAGTTTCCCATGCTTTGAAAAGCACCTTGCTCAAACAAAGTAACCTCTTCGAATCCTTAAACTTCAGGTATTTTGGTCCAGTTGATGGCCATGATGTAGAAGGGATGGTGAAGGTGTTGGAAGATTTGAAGTCTATCCCAGGACCAAAAATTTTACATTGCATCACCAAAAAAGGAGCAGGTTACAAGTTTTCAGAAGAAGGAAATCCAACGAAATGGCATGCGCCAGGTGTGTTTAATAAAAACACAGGTGAAATTGTTAAAATAGTTCCCTTAAGCCCAGAGCCACCGAAATACCAAGATGTTTTTGGTCATACCCTTGTAGAGTTGGCAGAAAAAAACCAGAAGATCATGGGGATTACACCGGCAATGCCCTCTGGGTGTTCCCTTAACATCATGATGAAAGCAATGCCAGACCGCAGTTTTGATGTTGGCATCGCAGAACAACATGCGGTTACTTTTAGTGCAGGATTGGCGACGCAAGGTAAAGTGCCTTTTTGTAATATTTATTCGACCTTTATGCAACGGGCATTTGACCAAGTTTTGCATGATGTCGCACTTCAAAACTTAAATGTTGTCTTTTGTTTAGACAGGGGGGGACTCGTTGGCGCGGATGGTGCAACCCATCATGGTGCTTACGACATTGCATACATGCGATGCATTCCTAATATGGTAGTTTCTGCGCCAATGAATGAAGTAGAATTGCGGAACCTCATGTATACGGCGCAACTTGAAAACCAAGGGCCATTTAGCATTCGATATCCACGCGGGAACGGGGTGATGTTGGATTGGAAGCAACCCTTCAAAGAAATTAAAATTGGAACGGGTAGAAAAGTTACCCACGGAGAGGATTTGGCGATTTTGTCGCTTGGCCATCCCGGTAATTTTGCACAAGAGGCATTGGGTATTTTGAATGAAAAAGGATGGTCTCCTGCCCACTATGACATGCGTTTCGCGAAACCAGTTGATCACATGCTGCTACATGAAGTTTTTTCAAAATTCAAAAAAATCATCACCATTGAAGATGGATGTTTAATGGGTGGTTTTGGCTCTGCAGTTTTGGAATTTATGTCAGACCAAGGTTATCAAGCAGAAGTGACTCGTTTGGGCATTCCAGACGAATACATCCATCATGGAACCCAGGAAGAATTATGGGCAGAATGTGGCTTTGATGTCAATGCCATCGTGAAAACGGCGGAAAAAATGCTGGCAACAACCGCATTGGATTCTGTTGCTGAACAAGCGGGGTAAGCAAAATAAATTGTATTTTTCCGGAAACTCAAACCATGCAAAAACCAAATTTTGGTGCATTTGGCACCCTTGTAACCATATTTTTCTTTTGGGGATTTGTCGCTTCCAGCAACGACATTTTGATTCCTGTATTTAAAAAAGCCCTGCACCTTGAACAATCAGAAGCCCAATGGATTTCTGTAGCTTTCTATGTGGCTTATACCGTTGGTTCTCTGATTTATTTTACCTTGTCAGGCCTACTCAAGAAGGATTTATTACAAATCATTGGGTATCGCAATGGGTTGTCTTTGGGTCTTGTCATTTCGGCTTGTGGTACTTTGCTTTTTATCCCTGCCGCTAATTCAGCCTCTTTCCCCTTGCTATTGATTGGGTTATTTACAGTAGGACTCGGGTTTGCACTCCAACAAATTGCTGCCAATCCGCTGGCGATACACATGGGGGACCCTGCGAAGGGCAATTTGCGCCTAAGTTTGGCGGGTGGAATTAACAACGTTGGCACAACCATAGGCCCTGTAATTCTTTCTTTTGCTATTTTTGGAATGGCCGGAAGCGACAGTGTATTAAAACTTTCCGCCGTGAAAATTCCATATTTAATACTAGGCTGTGCTTTTATCTTGGCAGCTGTCTTTTTTAAGCTTTCCAATGTGCCAGATAAAATAGACACGCAACAAGACAGTGGCCAAAAGCCTTCTTCGGTATTGTCGGTACTTAAAATGCCCCAAGTGATTTTAGCCATGATTGCCATCTTTGTTTACGTAGGGGCTGAGGTTTCCACCGCGAGTAATTTACCGGAATTAATGAAGCAAAAACTGGGAACCCAAGAAAACCAAATCGCACCTTTTGTCTCCCTTTTTTGGGCGAGCTTAATGATTGGCAGATGGACTTCAGCGGCAGGTGCTTTTGGAATTTCGGAGGCATCAAAAACCAAGTTAAGTATGATTCTTCCGTTTGTTGCTTTTGGAATTTTCATGTTGGTCAACTACATAGCAGGACATGATGTTTCGGTTTTTTATCCTTACTTGTTTTTAATTCTTGTGTTAATTGTTGCAGATACGTTTACCGAAGGATCACCCGTAAGTCAACTTTTGGTCTATTCTATTTTGGCAATGGTGGCATTAATTATAGGGATTTTTAGTTCGGGAATGGTAAGCGTTTTCGCTCTAATTGCTGTTGGTTTATTTTGCTCAACCTTGTGGCCTTGTATTTTTACCCTCGGTATTGCTGGGTTGAATCAAAAAACAAATACAGCATCGAGTTTATTGATTATGATGATCATGGGGGGGGGCTTTATTTCCCAATGGCAAGGTTCACTCTCAAAAATTAAAGGCGTAGGAATTCAGGGTTCCTATTGGATGGTTGTGCTTTGTTTTGCATACCTTGTGTTCTTTGCCCTTTACGCACGAAAAACAAATCAGAAATCTGTCACCTCTCAACAAGGTTAAATTAACAACACACCCCTATGGATTTCGATACTGAAATTAAATTTCAAAAGCTTTTGAAAAAGCTAGAGCCGAACTTTGAAATGCCTTTAGATTTAACAGCTTTGCTTTTTCTTATTGGAATCAATGAAGTGGGATTTGGCCACCGGGCTTATACGAAACAAGAAAAAATGGATGTACTTCATGTTGCAATATGCACCCTGTTGTCGCCGGCAGGATATTACCAATTTAGCCACCGAGATGACAACAATTGGCCGCACTTTGAACGCATTCAAAGCCTCCCAAGCCTGGAAGAAAAAGAACAGCAACACGTGCTTAAAGAATCCGCAATCGAATACTGCATAGCGAACGGGTATGTTGATACAGATGATTTAATTACCTCGGCCTAGGCCCTTGATAGCGTATAATTGGATTCGAACCGACAAAGCAGGGCCGTTCGATGAGGAAACGCACAACTTCTTTTTGTGTTTTTTCAACTGAGAAAACACCGTCGTTTTCCAACCGCCAAGTCATGATTTCTTTCTCAGTTAAGTAGGCATACAAGATGCTGTCTTGTAATGGATGTTTTCGTTTAAGCGTTACGTCATCAAGCGTTTTTTCTATGTCAATAAGGATAAATTGTGTATTTCTCGACAGTTTTCCTGTCCAATTTCCTGCAGAATCGGTGTAAATAATTTTTTCTTTTGGCGGATATAACAAGGGCTCTTTTACAATATAGCCATGATTTGCCATGGGTAAAATTTCGCCCTGCGCCTCTGCTTCGTTGGGTAGTTTCCCACCACAATAAGGTAAATGATAGGAAACATGGATCCTGACAAGCGGCTTACATGCAGTAATTAACATTGTGAAGGGAATAAGTAATAAGAGTTGTTTCATCTAACGATTATAAAGCGAATACTTTTGTGAAGATAATGAAAGCAATCAAGTTTTTCTGTTTAGGAGCTATGCTTAGCTTTTTTCTCCCTTGTATTTCGCAGATTTTAACAATCGACAGCGAATTATATAGGGACACCACCTCTAAAAAAAAAATTGGAGCAAGTATAAATTTGGCTTTTTCAACGAGTAAGCAACGAAAAAACCTATTGGATTTCACAAGTAAATTGGAATTGGATAGGTATTTAAAAAACAAATATTCCCTCATTTTTTTGTGTCAGACCGATGCAACGTACAATGGTAAAGCCGTCCTTCAAAACAATGGATATTTTCAATTTAGGTATAGAGACCAAGACACAAGAAAAGTAAGCATTGACCCAGCGTTACAAGGACAATGGAATGGTGTTCAAGGAATGGAATATCGTTTTTTGGCGGCTATGAATGTTCGCTTTCGTTGGTTGGAAAAAAGCAAATCGGATCTTTATTCTGGGGTAGGGGTGTTTTATGAGCTTGAAAAATGGAATCCATTGTTGGCGGGATATGCCTTTTCACCGGGTGACAGCACAACGATTATTCGTAAACTTCCTAGGTTAAATCTAACCTCAAAATTTGCTTTGAAAGTCTGGGAGGGCGTAACGTTTACAGGAATGACTTTTGTTCAATTTCCTATAAATAACAACTTTACAACGCCAAGATGGGTATTAGACACGCAGTTTTTATTTCTTGTAAACAAACATTTGTCCATCACATTGAGCTATAGTCATAATTACGACTTATATCGGCCGCTTCCCATTGATGTATATTATTATGCGACTTCAACAGGGATTCGTTTGAATTACTGATGCGATATGAGTCTTTGTGCTATTTCCCTTGCTTCGTAGTCTGTTGAAACATAGGATTGATATACAGGATTTTCAATGAAAGGTGTTTCGTTTAGCGTACGTTCATTGATTTCCGCAATCTGTAAAAAGGATATTTTATCCGCTAAAAAGGCTTCAACGGTAACCTCATTCGCTGCATTGAGTGCGCAAGGAGCTGTCCCCATTTTTTCCATCGCAACAAAAGCTAAATCTAAATTGCGAAAATTTTCACGGTCTGGTTTTTCAAAGGTGAGTTGAGGGTAGTCCATGAAATTGAACCGCGGAAATTGTGTTGGCAAGCGATAAGGATAGGTTAAGGCATATTGAATGGGCAACTTCATGTCAGGCAAGCCCATTTGAGCCTTCATGCTGCCATCCTCAAATTGTACCAATGAATGCACGATGCTTTGCGGATGTACAATTACGTCTATTTGATCTGCCCTTAGGTTGAACAGCCATTTCGCTTCGATGACTTCAAGGCCTTTGTTCATCATCGTTGCCGAATCTATGGTAATTTTTGCACCCATGTCCCAGTTTGGGTGTTTTAATGCTTGTGCTTTCGTTACTTGGGCCAGTTTTTCTTTGTCATAACCACGGAAAGGTCCTCCTGATGCGGTTAAATATATTTTTTCAATGGGATTAAATTGTTCACCTGTTAAACATTGAAAAATCGCTGAATGCTCTGAATCAACTGGGTAAATCTGAACCCCTTTTTCTTTTGCCAAATCAGTAATGAGTTTACCCGCAACCACAAGGGTTTCTTTGTTCGCAAGCGCTATGTTTTTTCCAGCATTTATTGCAGCGATGGTTGGTTTTAATCCTGCGTATCCTACCAAGGCGGTGAGTACGATGTCAATTTCAGTAGATTCTACCACTTGATTTAATGCGTCTTCGCCGCAATACACGTGAATGTCTTCATTCCATAATGCGTCCTTTACTTTTTTGTACAAGGATTCTTCCACAATGACCACACTATTTGGTGAGAATTTTAACGCTTGTTCAATGAGTAAATCGGCATTCTTATGGGCCGTGATTACCTGTAAATCAAATAAATCCGGATAACATTCCATTACCGATAAGGTTTGTGTTCCAATTGAACCTGTAGATCCGAGTATGGCTACGCCAATTTTTTTCTTCATAAGGGAAATGAAATGTTTACGAATTATTTAACTTACTTTTTTAATGCCACCAACGTAAACGAAGAACTACCACCAAGTCCATAGTATCCCCCACTTAGGTTAAATGTATTTTTCGATGAAAACCTTCCACTTTCATGGTAATGCCAATCGGCGGAGGTAAAATGCAAGGTGCCATCCTTTTCGATTAATCGTTTGGATTCTCCTTGATTGCTTTTGAAAATTAAACAATATAAATCTTCAGATCGACGGATGTTTACTTCATAGTAACTTGTGTCAATGCTACTTGTTTGTCCCATGATCCAACTGGTATGAATAGCGGTCACTTCATAGGTTCCAATGTATTTAACCCGATAGTCCCAAAGGGGTTTTTCGCAAGCGAAAAGGATTCCGAGGGGAATAAAAAGGAATAGAAGTTTTTTCATTTTTTTTATTTAATGCGCCGCAAGCCAATTGTCAGCAATCTGCATCTCAACCACCATTGGAACTTCCAGATGTACCGCGTTTTCCATTGCATTTTTTACCAAGGTCTTCATAATTTCGGTTTCACTCTCATGAACATCGAACAATAATTCATCATGCACTTGTAAAATCATTTTTGATTTTAGCTCAGTTTCTTTCATCGCATTCCAAACGGAAATCATAGCCATTTTTATGATGTCTGCTGCCGAGCCTTGAATGGGTGCATTGATCGCATTTCTTTCGGCAAAACCTCGTACGATGGCATTTGCTGAATTAATATCTGGTAAATAGCGTCTTCGTTTCATGATGGTTTCCACAAAGCCATTTTCCCTTGCAAATGAAATCACATGGTCCATGTACGCTTTTATGGTTCCGAATTGGGCAAAGTAGGCATCGATTATGTTTTTGGCTTCGGTTCTAGAAATCCCTAAATTCTGGGCAAGGCCAAAGGCAGATTGTCCATAGATGATTCCAAAATTTACCGCTTTTGCTGCACTCCGCTGTTCACGAGTCACCTCGTTCATTGGGATTTTATACACAGTTGCGGCGGTGGCCACGTGTATGTCTTGGTTGTCTCTGAAAGCTGCAATCATCGAAGGGTCTTTGCTTAGCGCAGCGATGATTCTTAATTCAATTTGGGAATAATCGACAGACATGATTTTGAATTCCGGTCCTCTAGGTACAAATGCTTTTCTGATTTCTCTTCCTTTGGCGGAGCGTATGGGAATGTTTTGCAAATTCGGATTGTTCGAGCTTAATCTCCCAGTGGCTGTTACCGTTTGCATAAAGCTGGAATGAATCCTTCCATCAACGGGGTCGCACAAGGTGGGTAAAGGATCTACGTAGGTGCTTTTAAGTTTCCTAAGTTGACGATAGGCTAAGATGTTAGAAACAATGGGATGGTCATTTTCGTGTTTTTGCAAAACCTCTTCAGATGTTGCATATTGTCCAGTTTTGGTTTTTTTTGCTTTACTGGAAATTTTAAGGTGTTCAAAAAGCACCTCTCCAAGTTGTTTAGGCGAATCAATGTTAAAGTCCATGCCTGCCAAAGCCTTAATTTCAATTTCCAATGTCGCTAAATTATCCGTTAGTTCAATGGAATACTTTTTCAAAGCAGGAACATCGATGGCAATTCCTTCTTGCTCTATTCCTACCAAGACATTTACGAGGGGCATTTCAAGCTCGTAAAACAAATGCTTCAAATGCGGTTTTTCAATTTGGGGAGCTAAAATTTCTCTTAATTGGAGCGTGATGTCAGCATCTTCACAAGCATAATCCACAATGGATTCAGGATTTAATAGAGACATGTTTCCTTGGCCCTTCCCTTTCTTCCCAATCAAAGTTTCTATCGAAATGGTCTGATACCCCAAATAGTAATTAGCCATGTAATCCATGCTTTGCTTTGCTTCTGGATTAATTAAGTACTGTGCAATCATGGTATCAAACAGCGGCCCCATGACTTTAATCCCATATCGACCCAAGACTTCAAGGTCGTATTTTAGATTGTGTGCTGTTTTTTCGATGGTTAAGGATTCAAAAACGGGATTGAATGTTTCTAACAGTTCTTTTGCCTCAGAAAAAACGGGTGAAATGGCCACATAATAGGCTTCCTTTGGGCGAATAGAAAATGACAAACCAACGATCTCTGCGTGCAAAGCATCAAGGCTAGAAGTTTCTGTATCGAAGCATACGACCTTGCTTTCTACTAGCATTTCTACCAAAGCGGTTCTTTCTGCAGGCGTTTGGATTAAAGTGTAATTCGGTTTCTCGGTTTCAATGGTTTTTAACGGTGCATTCGGGGTTTCCACCTGGGGTTCAAGCATTCTGTCAATGCCAAATAAATCTAATTGCCCTTTGGTTTTTTGAAATTCTTCAGTTGTCGACAAGTTAATTTCTTCACCTAAAATTTTCTTTAGCAAATTCCGAAACTCTAATTCTGTAAAAACATCCCTAATCGCATCTGCATTTACCTCACACATGACCAAATGATCTTCATCAAAAGGAACCGTTAAATCGATTAAGATGGTCGCCAACATTTTGGAGACTAACCCCTGCTGCGAAAATGCAATTACATTTTCTTGTTGTTTACCTTTCAACTCATGAGCATTTTCAATGAGGTTTTCAATCGAATCGTATTTTGCAATTAGGGATTTTGCCGTTTTCTCACCGATTCCAGGAATCCCAGGGATGTTATCAGCAGAATCTCCCCACAATCCAAGAATGTCAATAACTTGCAGGGGATGTTTCACTTCAAACTTCTCACATACTTCTTTAACCCCTAAAACTTCAGGGGGGTTACCGCTTCTGCCGGGTTTATAGATTAGGATATGCTCACTGACCAATTGGCAATAATCCTTATCAGGCGTCATCATATAGGTGGTAAACCCTTTTTGCTCTGCCAACTTTGCCATCGATCCAATCACATCGTCAGCCTCGTGTCCAGCAATTTCAATCATCGGAATGTTGAATGCTTCGACAATTTTTTTAATGGGTACAATCATGCTCCGAATGTCCTCCGGCATTTCTTCGCGGTGCGCTTTGTAGGCCTCAAATTCAGTTTGACGATGGGTGCTTCCTCCTGGTGGGTCAAAAACCACCGCCAAATGTGAAGGCTTTTCAGTGTTGATTACATCAATCAAAACATTCGTAAAACCAAAAGCAGCGCTTGTGTTTTGTCCTTTACTGTTGACCCTAGGGTTTTTTGCAAACGCAAAATAAGCACGATAAATTAAGGCGTAGGCATCCAGTAGAAAGAGTTTTTTAGGATGGTTTTGTGAAAGCATTTATTGGGGCTTTTGGTTTAATTCTACAAAATATTTGTAAAAATAAGGAATGGTTTCAATTCCCTTGCGAAAATTAAAAATCCCATAATGCTCATTTGGTGAGTGAATGGCATCGCTGTCCAAGCCAAAACCCATGAGCACGGTTTTCAATCCCAATTCCTTTTCGAACATTGCAACAATTGGAATGCTTCCACCGCTGCGCACAGGAATGGCTTCTTTGCCAAACGTTTGTTTGTAAGCCAACTTCGCGGCCAAATAACCTATGGAATCTAACGGGGTTACGGAAGGTTCTCCTCCATGATGTAAGTGGACCTTAACGGTCACGCCCTTTGGTGCTATGCTTTCAAAAAAGGAATGAAAAAGACTAGAAATCTCCTCCGGCATTTGATTTGGTACCAATCTCATGGATATTTTTGCATTGGCTTTTGATGGAATTACTGTTTTCGCGCCTTCTCCAATGTATCCGCCCCAAATTCCATTTACGTCTAAGGTTGGGCGAATGGCACCTCGTTCTGGGGTCGTATAACCTGCTTCGCCGTATGTTTCAGTGATGTCCAATGCTTTTTTATAAGACGCCTCCGAAAACGGCGCTTTCGCCATTTCTTCGCGATCACCGAAGCTCAATTCTACCACGGAATCGTAAAATCCGGGAATGGTTATTTTTCCATTTTCATCGTGTAATCGTGTAATCATTTCGCTTAACGCATGGATTGGATTTTGAACACAACCCCCATACAAACCTGAATGTAAGTCGCGGTTAGGTCCCGTTACTTCAACTTCGACGTAGCTTAATCCACGTAATCCTGTCGTTACCGAAGGAACGTCATTTGCAAGCATCCCCGTATCTGAAACCAGAATTACATCGGCTTTTAATTTGGATTTATGAGATTTTACAAAAATGCCAAGGTTCGAACTGCCAATCTCCTCTTCGCCTTCGATCATAAATTTCACATTACAAGGCAATTCCTCGGAGGCTAGCATGGCTTCTACAGCCTTTACATGCATGAAAAATTGACCTTTGTCATCACATGCTCCTCGCGCAAAGATTGCCCCCTCGGGATGAACCTCTGTTTTTTTAACGATGGGTTCGAAGGGATTTGTATCCCATAACGAAAGGGGATCTGCAGGCTGCACATCGTAATGACCATAAACTAAAATGGTTGGTAAATCATCACTTATGATTTTCTCACCGTATACGATGGGATGTCCCGCTGTTTCAAAAATCTCTACGCTCGTCAACCCGATTTGAACCAAATGGGAGGAAACGATTTGCGCACAGTGTTTAACATCATGTTTGTATTCGAGGTCTGCAGAAACCGAAGGGATTCTCAAAAGCCCAAACAATTCCTCCATAAATCGAGGCATATTCGTTTCAATAAATTTGTTGGATTGATTCATGTTGCACAATGTTTAGATATTTTATCGAAATTAGTATAATTTTATAATTCAAATGCGCCTTTAATTAATGTGCAACTTTTTACTATACATCGGGGTCTTGACCCAATAAAAAATAAACATGTTTAAATTTTTACTTTCCATCTTTCTTTCGATCTTTATAACCATTGCCTATTCCCAACCCATTGCAGTTTCCCCAACCCAAACGCCTCAGCAACTCGTAAATACGGTTTTATTGGGTGCCGGTGTTGTTGCCACTAACATCACCATCAATGGCGTTCCAGGATTGGCAAATGCGCCTTTTGGTAACATCGCTTATTTTACCAATGCAAATGCGAACTTTCCAATGGCAAGCGGTATGGTATTAACTACCGGAGACGCCGCAGGCTCCATCGGCCCAAATAACTCTACCAATTCGACGAATGTAGGCAGCTCTCAAGATGTTTCTTTTGACCCAGATTTAAATGCAATTGCTAACGGATCCATTACCAATGGTGTTATCCTTGAATTTGATTTTGTCCCTGCTGGAGACACTTTGATTTTTAATTATCTATTTGGTTCTGATGAATATACAGAATTTTCTCCATCCAATTTTAACGATGCGTTTGGTATTTTTCTTTGGGGCCCAGGCATTTCTGGTCCTTTTGCACTGGCGGGCTATCCGAATGGTGGTGAAAACATTGCGGTAGTACCTGGCGGCACCCCTGTTACCATTAACAACGTGAATTGGATTACCAACACTCCTTATTATGTTTACAATGAGGCCCCACAAGACACTTACCAAGATGCGATTCAATATGATGGAACGACGGTTAAACTTACCGCTTCAGCAAGTGTTCAATGCAACCAAACCTATCACATTAAATTTGCCATTTCAAATGTCCTAGATCAATCCTATGATTCTGGCGTTTTCTTGGAGGCGGGATCCTTTCAATCAGCTGCGGTAAGTGTGGCTGTTGCAACGGTTTCAGGGGATACCACCATCGTCGAAGGTTGTACCTATGCAGACTTTATTTTTACACGTCCGGACAATCAAGTCGGGGACACCTTAATCATTAATTATTCAATTTCTGGAAGTGCCATTCAAGGGGTTGATTACAACAATCTTTTGTCTCCAATTACTTTCTTGCCGGGTGTTGATACCGTAATCTTAAACCTTACACCCATACAAGATGGGCTGACCGAAGGCTTTGAATCGGTTACCATTTCAGTTTACATTATCAACCCTTGTGGAGACACCATCGTCTCCGAAGGCACCATATATATCGGCGATGGCCCGATCATTAACATAATGGAATCCGACCCCGTTGTACAATGTTATCCGGACAGCGTCCTTTTAACAGCGAGCGCCTCAGGAGGATATGGACCTTACGACATAAGTTGGACAACCATGAGTGGAACTCCCTTGGGAAATCAAGACAGTTTGATGGTGAATTTCTCACAAAATGGTGTCGTTCAGTACCTAGTAACCGCAGTCGACCAGTGTAATTTCACCCAAACGGATACGGCAACGCTAACCATTAACCAAACGATTCAAATTGATAGCATATCCATTGTTAATTCGAGTTGTGTGCCAAGCGGAGTGCTTTCAGCGTTAACCTCAGGTACCACCGGAAACGTCACCTACAACTGGTCCAACGGGCAAAATGGACAAACCATCCAAAACCTATCCAGTGGTTGGTACCAACTCACCATCACCGACGATGTGTGCAGTGCCTCGGACAGTGCCTTTGTAGGGATCATTTCTCCTCCAATTGCAAGTTTTACGGCAACGCCTAATGGCGGGTGTGCACCCTTATCGGTTGGATTCATTAACAACAGTCAAGGTGGAGATTCTTACACTTGGAGTTTTGGAAACGGTCAAACTGCAACAAGCGTTACCAATGTCAATCAATCCATGGATTACATTACCAACGATCCTCAAACCTATGTTGTGACACTATTGGTAACACAAGGGTTAAATTGTCAAGATACCATGTCCATTCAAATACCGGTGAATGTTTGTGATTGCATTGACCCGGAGGCAATTAATTACAATCTAAATGCGAATGTAAGCAACCCAAGTCTTTGTATTTATCCAAACCCAGAAGTCATTGCTCCGAATGTTATTACACCCGATGGAGACCAAATCAATGATATGTTTTTCCTTCAATATAAGAATGTCGTTTCCATTGAATTGGTAATCGTTAACCGATGGGGAGACGTCATGTTTGACGGTACGTGGTATGATTTAACCGTGGCTCAACCCATGTGGGATGGTAAATTTAATTCTAAGGAAGCAAACGAAGGGGTTTATACCTATACCTATAGTGCTGTAGGCGTTTCAGGTGCAGAAATCTCAGGGCATGGTTTCTTCCATTTAATTAGAAAATAACACGGCCTTGGATTTAGGGAGTTGGGGGGAATCCCATGCTGCAGATTTTCTGTTAAAAAAAGGATACGTCATCTTGGCAAAAAATTATCGGTTTAAAAAGGCTGAAATTGATTTGATTGTTCAAAAAGGAGATTGTATCATCGCCGTTGAAGTGAAAACCCGAAGTACATCGAATGTTGCGACGCCAACCCACGCGATCACTCGAACCAAACAGAAAAACCTCATGATGGCCATTAATCGCTTCGTGGAGTCAATAAATGAACCCATCGAAGTACGGATGGATGTAATTTCAATCTTAAAAAAAGAGAGTCAAATTAAGGTGGAACATATCGAGAATGCCTTTTATCCTTTTAATTGACACCAATCTAAAGTATCTTTGTACAAATCTGCTCGTGATGAACACAAATAACAACCCGAAAAAAAGAGTCTTTACCAAAAAGGATGAGGCCGCCCCAAAAGATAAAAAACCCGTAACAGCGCGTGATAAAAGAAAGTACATTGATTTCAAAATCCGTGTAAAGAAAGGAGATCCATTGCCAAGTTTTAACGAAAATGAAATCCGTCTCAATAAGTTTTTGGCCAATGCTGGAATTTGTTCTAGAAGAGATGCTGACGTATTGATTCAGACAGGTATTGTCACGGTAAACGGTAAAATCGTCACTGAATTAGGGTATAAAATTAAGCCAGAAGATGTTGTTCATTATGATGGAGCGACCATCAATGCAGAGTCTAAACGATATGTTTTACTAAACAAACCCAAAGGATTCATAACGACATTAGATGATCCCCAAGGAAGAAAAACAGTGATGTCTTTAGTGAAGTCGGCTTGCCGAGAGCGTATTTATCCTGTGGGAAGGTTAGATAGAGAGACAACCGGATTGTTGCTTTTCACCAATGACGGCGACATGGCAAAAAAATTAACCCACCCAAGGTATCAGGCTAGAAAAATTTACCATGTTGAATTGAATAAACCCTTTAAAATAGAAGATTTTGACAAAATCTTAAGAGGAGTGGACCTTGAAGATGGACGATCTAAGGCGGATAAAATTTCTTACATTGAAGGAGGAAATTCAAAAGAAGTTGGCATCGAAATTCATTCTGGTAAAAATAGAATTGTTCGAAGAATGTTTGAAGGTCTTGGCTATGTGGTGGTGAAGTTAGACAGGGTTGAATTTGCCAGCTTAACAAAAAAGGACCTTCCAAGGGGGATGTTTCGGCATTTGACAGAAAATGAAGTGAGCTATTTAAAAATGACGAAAAACATATGAGAGCCAATCCTTTCTTTTTGTTTATTTTTTTGCTTTCGTTGTTCTTTTCCTGCGGAGAGAATAAACCAAGCTCTAAACATCCATTTGCCTCATTTTTTTATCCTGTGGAACAAGAGGCCAAAATATATGTGTATAGAGATGTCATTGGCGGACTAGACGAACAGTTTCATCGCATCTATAGTGTGAAGGACAATGTTGGACAGCATGTGGTTGTCGAACGATATGCAGCTGATGGTCGACTTTTAGAAGCCTTAAACTTTAACCTGGATTCTTTAGACATACAGGATCATATGGTGGTTAATAACCAACAAAAAAAGACCCAAGCCATGGTTTATAAAACCAAGTATTTCCCATGGAATCAAAAGGAAACAACCTGGTTTGCTACCAAATTTGAAGGGGTTATGGACTCTACCTTGATTTTTCATGAAATGAAACGTACCCTTCGAGGCGATGAGGCGTTGTTGGATGTCATGGGAGAAAATCAAAAGGCAATTAAGTATAAAGACAAATTGAGATATACGATGTTAAACCCTTTTACAAAAAAAGAAAAAGAAATCAATTTGACCCAATACACTTATTATGCTGAAAACATTGGTCTGGTTGAATGGAAAAGCACCACAAATCAAGTACATTTTAAGTTAGAGCAAATTCTTACCCAACAGGAATGGGTTAAAATAATTGCCAGATGATGAAATACAGGATGACTGTATGTTTATTTACCGTATTTTTAGTTTATGGTCAATCTGGTTCATTGAATTCTGCATACAAAGGGAATTTAATTCTACAGCTGGGTTTTAGCTCAAATTATTTTATGAATTCAACGCTGGAAATGAAGGGGTCTACCTACGATTTTCAACTCGACCATGCCAAAATAACTCAACCCTCACTTGGTTTGCCTAAACCAGACTTTGGCGATGTAACCAACACACAATACAAATTGAAAATAGGTTACAATATCAAACGAGGCGTATTGCTTACTTTGGGGTTGGATAACATCAAATATACTTTACCAAATCAAACCTTAACGGTAAATGGTCAGGTTGCTTCTAACTATGATCAAATTGGAGGACTATCAGGTGTTTTTAGCCAGAAGCAAATAAACATGGATACCCTCGGGTTCGGTTTTGATGTTTCAAGTGCAAAATACATTCACATGGAGATGGACTTGGTTCAAAATCTTTTTAGAACCTCTAAGCGAAATTTTGTGCTAAACGCACTCTATGGATTAGGTGTCGGGCTATTACATAGCAATTCAAAGTTTGATTTTGGTCCTGCGGCCTATCAAAACGGAATCTCAGGGCTTTCCGGGATTGGTGTTCACGCGAATGCAGGATTGCGTTTTGAGTTTTTCAAGTATTTTTTTATTCAACCTAACCTAAGTGGAGGCTTGTTGTTTCAGAATCAACTCAAAATGGATGTTTCTGAGGTAAAGAATGTCGCTAGCCATCGCATAGGATTTGGACAAACCAGCATCCTTTGCGGAACCATCTTATACCTCAATAAAAAGAAAAACTGCGACTGCCCGCATTTCTAGTTATTTTCCAGCTCTGAAATCAATCTTATAATAGAAGATTGGTAAAAACCCTAATTGTGTTTTTTGACTCACGGGTTGGTAATTTGGAGCATTAATTTGATTGGGGTCAAGCGATGGGGCATAGCTCAAACTTAGCAGGTTTTTCGTGTTCAGGATGTTAACCAAATCCAGTCCAAATTCATGGGTGACGGTTTTAGCATTTTTTCGCCAACTGATTTTTAAGTCCAATCGAAAATAATCTTTGAACTGGTAGGCATTGAACATCGAATCTTGAAACAATAAGTCTTTCATTTGTTCAGATTTCGCGATGTCTACCAATCCATAACGTTTCCCTCCTGCCACGGTAACCTTTGTTCCCAAACCAATGACATTGTTTTTACCTAATTTAAATTCCTTGCCTCCCAATAAGTTGGCGACATAATTTCCATTATAAGAGGTATTTCTCAACACTTTGTCGCTTCCTGTATATTTGGAATCATAAATGGTTCCTGAAAACAAAAAGAAAAAACTTTTGTCAAAATACTTCTGAATGGTCAGTTCTAAACCATAGTTATAACCCGTTCCTGTATTTTGTAATGAATCTGCAAAAACCCGGGTAAAGCCACTTCCCATGTTAATCATTGAAAAAGAACTCGGAACAATTGTAACAGGTACTTGATATAAGTATTGGTAATAGGCCTCTGAACGAACACTAAATCCTTTGTTAAAAAACTTCTCATAGCCTATACCTGTGTGGATGCTTTTTGTGAACCCCATGTTTTTATTAAAGTAATTTCCTGCGCCAAAGCGATTGTCTAAATAGGTATACATGGGTTGTGCTTGGCTGTGCATACCTGCGCCTGCAAATACAGATTGGTTGTTCATTCGGTGCTTCCATCCCAAACGCAACTCTGCGGGACTTAAGCTGTTGCTCATAGAAAAATACTGGCTATGGACCCCAGCGGTAAAATCTGTTTGGTCAGAAATACGCCACTTCCATTGAACAAAAGGTTGAAGCATAACAGCAGTTCCTTTATAATCCCAACGCTTTTCAAACTGATTTGGCACCAAAATATCAATTAATGCAGAGTCTAAGTTATTGATTACAAAAAAGTCTGCGGTATATCCGAATTTAATCAAATGCTGCTTGTTTATTTTGTGATTGATAGCGGCGTAACTTGAAATTTTAGTGGTTTTAAAAGTATAAGCCATCAATTGGTAAATAGAATCAATATGGATGGTCGTATCTCCGTTCGCGACGTTCAAGCTTCTCACCAGGTAATTGTGATATGCGTGTTGTTCCTCCTGAGAGACGGCAAGTGTGGTACTAAAGAATGTTTTTTCGTTGAAGGATTTTTTGTAGTTCATTCCTACGATGCCCATCGAGGTGCCAAAATATTGGTCGCGGTCTCCTTCGCCATACAAATCATTGGTGTATTCTGTTTTTTCTGAAATCATGATCGAAATCTTGCTTTTTCCGCCCATTCCCCAAAGGGAAAGGTTCCCACCTTTCTTCATTTTAAAATTGAATTTAAAGGCCAAATCTCCATACGTTGGAATGGCGTCTGTTCCTAACTTAATTCCAAAAGTTTGAAAGAGGGAAAGTGTAGAATACCGTCCCATTAATAAATAACTTGCTGAGTTCTTCTTATTTAAAGGGCCTTCAGCCAAAAACTCTGTTCCCAATAACCCAAATTGCCCGGTGAATTCGTGCTTTTTGTCGTTGCCATTTCTCAGTTTCAAATCAAAAACCCCCGAAACACTGTTCCCATATTCTGCAGGGAAGGCACTCATTATGAAATCTGAATTGCCTAGAATTTTGTTGTTCAAGACAGAAACCGGTCCGCCAGAACTTCCTGCAATGGCAAAATGATTTGGATTTGGAAGGTCAACCCCTTCAACACGCCATACTACGCCAAGTGGACTGTTTCCACGAATGATGATGTCGTTGCGTGAGTCGTCAGCCCCTTGAACGCCTGCGAAATTGGATGCCATTCTTGCGGGATCCATTCTTGATCCCGGGTAACGATTTGTTTCCGAGACGGAAAATTGTTGTGCGGATATTATGGCCAGGTCGTTTAAAACCTCTCCTTTTTTACGTCCAGACACCAATACTTCCGCCTTATTGTTAACCAATTCCTGTAACGCTATGGTGAGAATCAATTCCCTTCCAGAGCTCAATTCAACGGTTTGTGTCTTTGGTTCATATTGCGCTAGCCTTGTAGTCAATGTGTATTTCCCAACCGGGACAGATGCCATTGTGAAGTAGCCATCATTGTCCGTAACCGCTCTGTAGTTCACCCCTGTAGAATCTTTTAGGTCAAGTTCAATTTTCGCACCTGCCAACGGAAATTGGGTTTCATTGTCACTAACGCGCCCACGTATGTTTTGAACGGGTAATTGAGCATTGCAAACAAAATAGGATAGAACAAAAAATAAGAATGTTGTTAATTTCATTTTTTTTTGAACGAATTTAGTAGATTATTTCCATTCTTTATTCCAAACGTTAAAATTTTGTTAATGCTTTAACTTTAAACTAAAGTGTATGGTTTTTGCAAAGCGGTGTCAACTTTTTTATCTTTACTAAAACTTTTATCATGAAAAACGTATTTTTTGCTTTTTTGCTTTTTGTTGGAATCAATGGTGTGAATGCCCAAACGGAATCTTTAAAATGGTATGATGACATTTCCATTGCTTCAGAAAAGGCGTTTAAAGAAAACAAGCCAATGCTTTTGTTTTTTACGGGAAGCGATTGGTGTGGATGGTGTCATCGTTTACAAAAAGAAGTGTTTTTTACCACAAGTTTTAAAGAATGGGCTGAAAAAGAAGTGATTTTGGTAGAATTGGATTTTCCTCAAAAGAAGGTTTTACCACAAAACATTAAGGACCAAAACGCAACGTTACAACAACAGTTCGCGGTTCGAGGATACCCGACCATTTGGTTTGTAAATATTACGAAAGAAGATAAAAACTATAATTTACAACCTTTGAATCAAACGGGATATTTAGCAGGGGGACCAGAAGTTTGGATCGCCAACGCAAATTCAATCCTCGGAGGAGGAAAGTAATCCTTTCGTTGTCGCGACCGCGCCGTGTTCGATGAATTTTCCAGCTTTAGTTTCCGTTGAGAGCATTCCTACGGACATCCCATGGTGGGGAAGGTAGAGCTGAATGATTTCTTTCAACGTTTGTGCGTCAATTTGAGGCGAATAAGTCGAAACAATCAATGAACCACTGCGTTCCAGTGCATCGGCAGAAAGTGAAACAAGTTCGTCCAACTTATCTTCCAACTTCCATTTACATGCACTCACGCCAACGCCCCAAGCGGGAGGATCCATTTGGATTACCTGGTATTTTTTCTTCCTTTTAACTTCGCGTTGTAAAAACAGCAATGCATCCTCATGAACCCATTTACAATTGGCAAATCTATTTATCTCCTGGTTTTTTTTAGCCCAATTCAAAGCGGATTTTGAAGAGTCCACGTGATAAACCTCTGCCCCACATTGTTTTGCAATCATGGATGAGGCGCCTGTGTACGCAAACAAATTCAGAAACTTTTGTCCTTCTGTCAAGTGGGACTTAATAAAAGCCCAATTGGATTGTTGCTCAGGAAAGATTCCTGTGTGTTTTGTATTGGATAAGAAAATGCGGAACTTAAGTTTTTCGTAGGACATTTCCCATTCCAAAGGCAATGCTTTGATGTTTTTCCATACGCCAAAAACGCCTTTCTGTGCTTGAAAAACAAAATGTGCTTTTTTATTCCATTCTGTGAAAGGAATTTCAGAGGTGAAATAGGCATTTATTTCCGGTCGAATGGTATATATGTTGCCCCATCTTTCCAGTTTTTTTCCACCACCGGCATCGACCAATTCATAAGCATCCCAGGGGGAGGATAAAATTCGTTTTTTCAAAGACTATCTTGATTTTGGCGATTTCTTGCGTCCACCCATCATTTGGGCCATACGCATTTGGTTCTTTGATGGGGCGGTTTGCAATTGTTGTTGCATCATTTTTACTTGGTCCTTGACCACCCCTTTTTTATCTATTTTTTTAGCTTCCGCAAGCAATGAAAGCGCTTCGCTTTTCCTCCCGGTTTGCGCGCAAACCCCTGCCAAATGCATTCTTGCCACCGCGTTGTCTTCTGAGGTTCTAAGCCCAAGCGCTAAGGCTTTACGCAATAGGACTTCACTTTGTGCAAAACCTATTTCTTGCGAATTCATGATGGCTTTTAAATACAAAACATAGGCATGTTGTTTTTTCGGCAGAAATTGGGGTGATGAAATTCTATTGATGTATTTTTTTGCCTTGTCTTGGTTCCCTAAACGCATTTGATTCAGTGCTAAAATCATGTTTTCATTGCGGAAAAAAGAAAGCGTCACGACAGCCAATGGGAATAATAGAAAGATTCCCCAACCCCAGTTACCGGTTAAGAACATGAACAATACGCCACTTAGGAATCCTAAGGCGATCGAAACTCGAATGATAAATCCTGTCATAAATTATTGCTTAATCGTTGCGATACATTTTAATTCGATGCAAATCGGAGTGGGCAAGGCGTTTATTTCAACCGTGGTGCGACAAGGTTGGTTGTCAGCAAAATACTCACTGTAAAGCTTGTTATAAACTTGAAAATCTCTTTTCATATGGGTTAAAAAGACCGTAACATCTACCAGTTCTTCCCAGCTTGAGCCTGATGCTTCTAAAATTGACCTTACGTTATCAAACACACTTCTGCATTGCGCCTCAAAATCAAATGCAAGGTAATTTCCGTTTTTATCCAATGACAACCCTGGAACGGCAGAATCATTATTGTCAGAGCCGGCTACGCGAGGACCGACGCCTGAAAGAAAGAGTAAATTCCCCACCTTTCTTGCATGTGGATATAATCCAACCGGTTTCGGGGCATTATTTGTTGAAATTCCTTTTGTTTCCATTGTTTTGCAAATATAAGCAATCTGAGGTGTGGCTCAAATCATCGGCGTTCAATAAAAAATTTTTTAATTAAGCTTGCACAGGCCTCCTTTTGAACCCCGCCAACCAACAAAGTTGCAGGATGAAAGAGTGAAGGATTGAATTTCAAGGCCCCTCGTTTTTCGTCAGTAGCGCCAAAAACAATGCGATCGATTTGACTCCAATATAAAGCCCCCGCACACATAACACAGGGTTCTAACGTAACATATAAGGTACACCCCGTCAAATACTTCGCTTGTAAATAATTCGCTGCCGCGGTAATGGCTTGAATTTCTGCGTGCGCTGTAACATCGTGCAAGGTTTCTGTATAATTGTGTCCCTTCCCAATGATTTGTTGATTGGCGACCACCACCGCCCCTACAGGGACCTCGCCTAATTCCATGGCGATTTTTGCTTGTTCAATCGCTTGCTGCATAAAATAATCGTCCGTGAAAGGTGTAATCATTTTCAAACTTAAACATTTTGTTAGTTTTGATAAGGAGTGCCAGGTGGTTTTCTTTAATTTTACAATATGCGTTTACTCCTTTCAATATTGATTCTCTTGGTTTTTACCGGGTCTTTGATTGCCCAAAAAGATTCAAGGTTTAACTTTAACAAAATTCAATCAGGTCCCTATTTTGGGATTCAACAGGGTAGAAACATCGTCGTGGAGTTGGGTTATGAACGTCGAAATAAGGAAATTCAATTTAAAAGTCCAAACACACACGCATTTGATTTAGGAGCTAACTATGATTACAAAGCAAAGCTTGTTGGAGCTGATCTGGGGTATTGGTTTCGGCCAAATCGAATTGGATTTACTTTCGGTGCGCAAGTAGCAGCACGTACCAATTTTAACAAAGCCATGTTTGGCGTAAGCCCTTTGATTGGCTATAAAATTTGGCTTCTTCATGCAAATGCCGGCTACAATTGGTATCCTAACAAAATCTCAGGGGTATATACCAACACCTTGTTTGTTAGCGTTCGTTTAATTCTCGTGAATAAATCAAAAATTAAAAGAAAGGAATGACAGGAAAGGCCTATTATCTTGTGTCGCACGGAAACGCACCATCATCTTTTGAATTACGCTCTTTTCAGGTTGCTTCACCGATGGACAACGAGGTATTGATTGAGGTAGAAGCCTTCGGATTGAACTTCGCGGATGTTATGGCACGCAGAGGAAAGTATAGAGATGCGCCATCCTTGCCTTTTGTTCCCGGTTATGACGTCGTAGGGAGAATTTATAAAGTGGGTAACCATGTGAACCAGGATTTATTGGGGAAACGTGTAGCAGCTTTCTGCAGATTTGGCGGGTATTCCAATTGGATTGTTACACCCACAAATGCCATTGTAGTAATTGACGACTTACCCGCGGGCATTGCTTTGGCACTTTGTACCCAAGGCGTTACCGCGCAATACATGTCCGCTCATTGTGCGCATCTGACCGAAGATGATTATGTTTTAATCCATGCTGCTGCAGGGGGTGTTGGAAGCTTATTGATTCAGTTGTTAAAGGAACAAAAAGTAAAGGTTATTGCCAAGGTTGGCAGTGACGAAAAGGCAAAAGTCGTGAGGGAGTTGGGGGCGGATTTTGTCATCAATTATCGCGAGAATGATTATTTATCAAGTGCCAAGAACATTTCAAAAAAACAAATGATTTCCGCAATATTTAATGCACAAGGGGGTAAATCCGTTCCTTTAGATCTGAAATTATTGTCTCCAGGGGGGCTTCTGTTCTTGTTTGGTGGCGCAGGATTGTTAAAAGCAAAATGGGGACTATGGTCAACCATAGGATTTCTAAAAAACACGGGTTTGTTTTCGCCTATACCGCTCATGATGCAATCCAAAGGCTTGATTGGAATCAATATGTTGAAAATAGCTGACCACTCGCCCCAAAAAATTCAAAATTGTATGCAAGCCTGTTTTGAAAAACATCGAAAGGGAATCCTAAAACCTCTAAGTGGTTTACAGTTTTCCCATGAGCAGTTGGCCATTGCGCATCAGGTTTTTGAAGATGGAAATACAAGCGGTAAAATCTCGATTTATTGGGAGGATTTGCCTTGAGCAAACAAGGACTTAACAAAGCGAAGGATTGGCTTTCTAAATAACACCATCAAAATAATGTAAGGAAAAGCCATTAAATATAAGATGCCAAAATTCATGTTGTTGGTGAACGACTCTTCAGACAGCCCAGAGCCTTGTTCAGCCATAATCCTACATTGACTGCATCCTTGTGCTTCCGAATAAAAATACAGGAACAAGGAAATCGATAAAAACAACCATTTTTTCATTTCTTCGGGTTTGCTGCAAAGGTAAGAAAGAATCAACCTAAATTTATATTTTTACGGCATGACAAATAAATTGCTCTTTTGTATTTTTCTTGTTGCCTTGGCTTCCTGCGGAAATAAGAGTGACAAGGTTTCCATTGACAGCAAGTTGTCACTTGATGAGTTGATTCAAAAATACCCAGACAGCATCGCATTGCTAAACAAACGGGCAGATTTGAAACTAAGTGGTTTTCAGTATGAAGCTGCGTTAAAAGATGCCGCCCATGCTTTTCGGTTGGACAGCAGTGACGTAAAAAGCCGATTGCTTTATGCTGAAGCCTTGTTGAATAAAAAGGACTTGGAGATTTTGGATCTTTCCATGGCACAATATCATTTTGGCAATGTTTTAGAGAAAAACGCTAAGAACCTGCGCGCTTTGTTGGGAATGGCAAACATCATGTCCATTCGGGGCGATAATGAAACCGCATTTTCATTGATCAATAAAGCACTGAGAATCAACCCGAAATATAGAGATGCCTATGTATTAAAGGGCAGCATTTACCGCAATGAAGGAAACCTTGGTTTGGCAAAATCATCCTATGAAACGGCGGTGCAACAAGATCCAAAATTCTTTGGGGGTTACCTCATGTTGGGCTCATTGTACGAATCTGAAGGGGACCCAATTTGTATAGAATATTATACTACTGCCAGAAAACTTCAGCCTAAAAATGTTGATGTCTTATACTCTCTGGCTTATGCCAAACACGAATTCGGTCAAATAGCTGAATCAAAAAGGTTGTATCGGAAAATGGCAAAAATGGACACTTCGTATTTTGAAGCCTTTTTTCAATTAGGCCACATAAAACAGTTTGATGATTTAGACTTAGACAGCGCCATGTATTTTTATAGTATGGCATTAGACATCTTTCCACAACACATAGAATCCTTACACAACCTGGGTTTGATTTATGAAGACAAGAAACAATATTCCAATGCCTTGCTATCCTACGGAAAAGTGTTGAAATACAATCCGGATTTTCAGTTGACATTGGACCGCGTCGCCGCCATCAAAAATAAAAAATGAAAGGAGACCAGTTTCAGCGGATATTTGGTGAAGTTCTTTTCCCGCTGATTGGGATTGTGTTTTGGGATTGGACCCTCGATTTTGTTTGTTGGTTTTACTGCATAGATCAAATGGTTAAACTTTGTTTTTTGCCATTCTCAAGTCCCAAGGAGAATAAAAGCGCGAAAAGCAGTATGTTGGGAATTTCACTGTGGCTTTTGTGTGAAGTTGTGCTCATAATTTGTATCATCTTTCTAACTTCTCCGGATGTATCAATGTCATTTAAGGCATTTTTCTTTTTTAAAGACATTGGCATGTCCCAAGGGTATTTCCTGATTCCTCTGGTTGTTTTAGGCGAGTTTATGAAGTTAAAAATGGATCAAAAGCAAAAGCTCGGTTTACAGAAACGTTTAGAAGAACGCATAAAACTTAAGCAACTTACCCTGATAAAAATTTGTTTGTGGGGGCTTTTCATCACCATACTTCGTTTTGATTGGGTGCAGAATCCTTTTTTAACTTATTTTCTTATTGGGTTTTTGGCACTCTCTCATTTGCTTTTTGAGCTGCGAAATCGATTTTTCTCAAGGAAATAAACTACTTTTGGAACTCCAATGGAAACAAAGAATGACATTCTAAAAGGGAAACGCGCTGAGAACCTAAATGGAGGTGGCGTTTCTAGAATCGAGAAACACCATGCACAAGGAAAACTTACCGCAAGAGAAAGAATAGAATTGATTCTAGACGAGCATTCCTTTAACGAAATGGGTGCTTTTGTAGAACATCGATCTACAGCTTTTGATTTAGCCAAGCAAAAATTACCAGGAGACGGTGTGGTTACAGGATTTGGAACCATCCATGGTCGCCTTGTCTACATTTATTCGCAAGACTTTACGGTGCTCGGAGGATCTTTATCTGAGACCCATGCCAATAAGATTTGTCGAATAATGGATTTGGCGTTAAAAAATGGCGCACCAATTATAGGACTGAATGATTCTGGTGGCGCAAGAATTCAAGAGGGAGTGGTTTCGTTGTCTGGTTATTCTGAAATATTTTTTAGGAACACGAGAGCAAGTGGCGTTGTACCCCAAATTTCTGTCATCATGGGACCTTGTGCCGGTGGTGCCGTGTATTCCCCAGCACTCACGGATTTTGTATTCATGGTGGAAGACACCTCATACATGTTTGTTACAGGACCTAACGTTGTGAAAACCGTTACCCACGAGGAGGTCACTTCAGAAGATCTTGGCGGTGCCAAAACCCATGCAGAACGTTCAGGCGTAAACCATTTTACGGCCGCAAATGACGTTCAATGCCTAAAGAAAGTACGGGACCTCTTAACGTACCTTCCCCAAAACGCATATGAAGAAGCACCGTTTCCAACGGTATTTGATTTTAATGTAAAAAACACGGAGAAAATCAATCAAATTCTCCCAGACAATAGCAACCAACCTTATGATTGTCGTCGAATCGTAGAATGCTTGGTTGATGAATCATCGTTTCGAGAAGTTCAGGAAGATTATGCGAAAAACATCGTAGTAGGCTTTGCTCGTTTGAAAGGTAGAAGCATAGGACTCGTGGCAAATCAACCTGCGGAATTGGCAGGTGTTTTGGACATCAATGCATCCAGAAAAGCCGCGAGATTTGTTCGGTTTTGTGATTCCTTTAACATTCCCTTGCTTGTTTTAGAGGATGTACCAGGGTTTTTACCGGGAACAGACCAAGAATGGAACGGAATCATAACCCATGGAGCGAAATTATTGTATGCTTTTGCAGAAGCTACGGTACCAAGAATTACTGTAATCACCCGAAAAGCATATGGAGGGGCCTATTGTGTAATGAATTCTAAATCGTTGGGAGCAGATTTAAGTTATGCTTGGCCAACCGCGGAAATTGCGGTTATGGGAGCCAAAGGTGCTGCAGAAATTATTTTTAAACGTGAGATCTCAGAAGCAGCAAACCCACAAGAAAAATGGTTGGAAAAAGAGGCAGAATATGCCGAAGTATTCGCAAATCCTTATCGCGCAGCTGAACGGGGCATCGTTGATGATGTTATTTTTCCTCAGGAAACCCGCGAAAAATTGATTCAAGGGTTTAAAATGTTGGAGAAAAAAGCAGAGAACCTTCCCCTTAAAAAACATGGAAACATTCCCCTTTAACACGAAATCATGAAACAGCTCATTGAATCTTTTCCTCGGCAAATACAAGAGGCCCTTGAAATTGCAGACAATGCAACCTTTAAAAAAAGCGATACCCGCATAGAAAATGTGGTGATTTGTGGATTGGGAGGCTCAGGTATTGGTGCGAAGATTGTAGCAAATTGGGTTCAGTCAGAAATGAAATTGCCGGTCATTTTGGTGAATGATTACACCCTTCCCGCATTTGCTTCCAAAAGCACGTTGGTAATCGCATCCTCTTATTCGGGAAATACCGAAGAGACCTTGATGTCTGTCGAAACGGCACATCAAAATGGGTGTTTTATTTTTGGCATTACGAGTGGTGGAACCCTTAAGACTTTTTGTGATGACAATGGATACGATTGTGTAATTGTGCCTGGTGGAAATCCGCCTAGAAGTGCAGTGGCTTACTCATTGGTTCAATTGGTGAATTATTTTGTGAAGATGGAATTCGTTTCAATTGGCTTAATGAATCAAATTAAATTGAGCATTTCCCTTATAAATGAACAAGAAGCATTCATTCACGAACAAGCGCAGCTATTGGCAAAATTCCTCTATGGTAAGGTGGGTGTTATGTATGGCGAGACGAAATATGAAGGCGTAATCGTTCGTGCTAAACAACAATTCAATGAAAATGCTAAGTTTCTGCTATGGCATAACGTTCTTCCTGAAATGAATCATAATGAACTCGTTGGATGGGGCGGAGGAGATGAGCGTTTCGCAACCGTATTTTTTAATGCGCCTGATTTGCATCCCAGAAATGCAAGGCGAATGGAAATCACAAAAGAAACCATCGAAAAAAAATGTGGTGCATTGTTTAACCTATACCCGAAAGGAGAATCCTTGGTTGAACGTTCAATTTATTATATTCACTTGGTCGATTGGGCCTCTTACTATTTATGCGAACTGAATCAAGTTGACATAATGGATATAAAAATCATCGATTATTTGAAGGACGAATTAGCCAAAATTTAATGTCTTTGCCTTACGTAAAACATACAGATTTAGGCACAGTTGATTACAAAGAAGCGTGGGATTACCAAGGGGTTTTGTTCAACGAAATCATACAGCAAAAAATTTCAGAAAAGGATGTGGAGCATAAGTCAAATCCTTTGAATTATCTCATAACCTGCCAACACCCTCACGTTTTTACGATTGGCAAGAGCGGGAATGAAAGCAATTTGTTGGCGAATGAAAAAGACCTAGATGCCATGGAGGCGACTTTCTATAAGATCAATCGAGGAGGCGACATAACGTACCATGGTCCTGGTCAATTGGTGGTGTATCCAATTTTTGATCTAGATCAGTTTTTCACAGATATTCATAAATATATGCGGTTTTTGGAAGAATCCGTTATTTTGACTTTGTTGGATTTTGGAATTACAGGAACGCGAATGGAAGGGCTTACAGGGGTGTGGATTGCCGATGAAATTCCCCGTAAAATTTGTGCGTTTGGGGTTAAAAGTTCGCGTTGGGTGACGATGCACGGAATCGGATTTAATGTAAATACAGATTTGTCGTATTTTGACAGTATCGTACCCTGTGGAATAACAGGAAAGGAAGTCACTTCTATGAAACAAGAAATAGGTACAACACTGGATCTCCAAGAAGTTCAATCCCGTTTGTTACACCATCTGAAAACCTTATTCGGGTATGTTGAAACGGAATAAAATAGGCTGGATTTTTCAAAAAACATTTCTTCTACTTCTTTATGGACTGGTTGTCATTAACCTGCTCGTACTTTTGAGTGGAAGAACATACCTTTATGATGGTTTTATGAACGTTTACCTGAAAGGAAAATCAGGCCCGGATGTATACGACATCAAGGATGGAAACTCAGTGCGAGTTACAAAGGCAAGTCACGAAGCGCATGCGGCTAAATCCTCCAAAGAAGTATTGTCAAATTCGGATTTAGCTTTTTTTAAAAAGTATCATACTGAATCGTTTCTTGTATATAATTCAGATACCCTTTGTTATGAATGGTATGAAAATTCATCAAGTAAACACAAGCCATCTAATTCATTTTCTATGGCGAAATCTTTGGTTTCCTTATTGATCGGGATTGCCATTCAGGAGAAAAAAATTAAAAGTTTAGATGAGCCGGTTAAGAACTATATTCCAAAATTCGCTGCTTATGGTCGATCGAACATTACGATACGGAATTTACTGACCATGTCTTCTGGGTTGGATTGGCAAGAATCTGCGGCGAACCCATTTTCTGAGAATGCAGAAGCATATTACAGCTCAGATGTAAATCGAATCGTTTTAAATCAACGTTTGAAGCACAAACCTGGTAAAGTATTTACCTATCAAAGTGGAAACACCCAATTGTTAGCAATTATAGTTCAAAAAGCAACTGGACGTTCCTTGTCTGATTATGCAAATGATAAAATTTGGCGCCATTTAAAGCCGGAAGACGATGTCTTTTGGGGTGCAGATAAGTTGGGTCAGGAAAAGGCATTTTGTTGTTTGTATGCGTCTCCAATTGACTATTTGAAGCTGGGTCGGTTGATCTTGAATGAGGGTGTTTATGATGGAAAGCAGATTGTCCCGAAGTCTTATCTTCAGCAGGCTTTTACACCGATACCTATGCTGACAAAATACCTTACCCCAAACCGTCGCTATGGGTTGCATTTTTGGGTTTATCAAGACAAAAGCGTTTCCATACATTATTTTCATGGTTTACAAGGGCAATATATTCTGGTTTTCCCGAAAGAAAAATTGATCATTGTGCGCACAGGTCACAAAAGAAGCGATGAGTATGGTGTGGGCGATTTTTTTAAAAACGCGAACCGTTTAGAACTGAGTACCAACTATACCCGCATTGGGCATCCAACCGATTTGTTTCGGTACATTCATATCGCACGAAAATCCATTAAATTATCCCATGAAGTTAAGTGAATTAATTCCGCCTGTCGAAGGAATCAATATGGCTGTCTTATTAGATGAAGGCCAAGGTGAACCCTCCTATTATGTCTACCTAGTGAACAATAAGCCTGACATTATAGAAGGAATCATTGTAACAAGTGTTGGTTATGGGGAAGATTTGAAGACAGGAGAAAATATAAAAACCTCCGTTTTCAGGCATTCGTTGGAAGTTATGCTCCCAGGCGAATTAGCGAAGATCGAAATGATCAGTCCTGAAGTTTTTAATTTATACAATGAATTTTGGGTTAGTTTTTGGCTGGAAGAAATCCTGTATGATAAGAAGTTTGTCTTTGCGCCGCGTACCATTCTTACGGAAAATTTAACGTATTTGAAGCAATTCGAAAAGAAGGGAATTATGCTGTAGTTCCTCTTATCTTAACTTTTATGCATAAAAAAAGCGGGCCATGCCCGCTTTAAACAAAAATCAAAGTTTCTTATTGTTTTGTATATACTGCCAAACAACTTCCAGTACCTCCAATGAAAGGAATTGTATTGTCATACGTATAGTTGATTTGAATCTGAGTTCCTGAACCGTTCATGGTCCCAGTACCTGAGAAAATGATATCACCCAAGCCAACGTTAATGGTTTGTTGAGGTAGGGTTACATTCGTACCGTTAACAGTTCCTGTAGCGGTTCCTCCTGCAAGGTTAAAGAAATTAGTGATTTCAATGGCTGTTTGAGAAGCACCTGCGTTGATGTCAGGCGTACTTGAAAGTGGGAATTGAGTCCCGCTGCAAGTTGATGTTAACGCCCATGTAACCTCTGTCCAATTTTCTTGACCGATAACTACGTTAACTGTTCTTTTTGCGGTAGTGGTTCCATTTGCATTGGTTGCAGAATAGTTTACGTAATACGTACCAACCAATGAAGAATCAACTTGGTTGTCTGTTGAAACCATCACTGAAGATCCGTCTTTATTGATTGCAGTAGCTCCAGCATCGTTATAGGTAGCATTTACATTCAAGGTAACGCTCGCCGCCCCGTTAAGGGTAATGAAAGGTTTGTACAAGCAAGAACCATCGTCTTTTTTGGCTTTTGAATTGTAGTTTACCGCAGTCAAGTCTTTACATCCTTTTTTCTTACAAGATGTAATGGTAGTTGTAGCAATTGCTATGACAACAAGTAAGGTTAATTTTTTCATGTTTAATTTTTTTTAAAAATATAAAAAAGACTGCAAATGCAGTATTTTTCAGCACTAAAATACGATTATTCCGCAATAATAGGCTCGGTTTTCGTCGTGAGCGCTGTTTTAATTTTTAATTCTAATTCTTCGCTAAGTTGTGGATTATCCAAAAGCAATGATTTGATGGATTCTCTTCCCTGTCCAAGTCGTGTTTCCCCATATGAAAACCAAGACCCACTCTTTTTGAGGATGTTCAATTCCACACCAAGGTCTATGATCTCCCCTACTTTAGAAATGCCTTCGCCGTAGAGTACGTCGAATTCAGCTTTTCTGAAAGGAGGAGCCACTTTGTTTTTAACAACTTTTACCTTCACCCTGTTTCCAACGATGTCTTCGCCATCTTTTATTTGTGTTGCCTTTCGGATGTCAATACGCACGGAAGCATAAAATTTAAGAGCGTTACCTCCGGTAGTGGTTTCTGGGTTTCCAAACATTACCCCAATTTTATCTCTCAATTGGTTAATGAAAATACAGCAACAGTTTGCCTTATTAATAGAACCAGTTAATTTTCTAAGTGCTTTAGACATTAACCTCGCTTGAAGTCCCATTTGAGAATCTCCCATTTCTCCTTCAATTTCTGCCTTGGGTGTAAGCGCAGCAACGGAGTCAATTACAATTAAATCGATGGCACCTGAACGAATTAAATTATCTGCAATTTCCAATGCTTGTTCTCCATTGTCTGGTTGTGAGATCAATAAGTTTGCAATGTCAACGCCAAGTTTTTGCGCGTAGAATTGATCGAATGCATGCTCTGCATCTATGAAAGCTGCAATGCCTCCTTGTTTTTGAACTTCCGCTATCGCATGAATCGCCAAGGTAGTTTTACCGGAGGATTCTGGTCCATATATTTCTACGACACGCCCTTTAGGATATCCGTTAATACCTAACGCTAAATCCAAGGTCAATGAACCGGTTGGAATTACATCTACTTTTTCGACCGGACTGTCGCCCAATTTCATTACGGATCCTTTGCCAAAGGTTTTATCTAATTTATCCAACGTGAGTTGAAGGGCTTTTAATTTTTCTGTGTTAACTTCTTTATTTGACATGTTTTCTAATTTTTAAACAAATTTAAATTGGTAGGTCGTAAACTATTTACGCTGTTTTAATTCTTATCGTAAAACGCTAAAATTTCTTCTGCGTGCGATTTAGTGTTGGGTTTGGTAAGTACTTCCTTCAAAAGCCCATTTTCATCAAACAAAAAGGTCGTCCGAAAAATGCCGTCATATTCCTTTCCCATAAATTTTTTGGGACCCCAAACGCCAAAGGCATTGATTATGTTTTTTTCTGTGTCAGCAAGTAAGGGAAAAGGCAATGAAAATTTGGTGGCAAATTTTTGATGTGATACAACCGAATCTGCACTGATACCGATGATTTGAATTCCTTTTTCTTGTAAGTTGGAATACCCATCTCGGATGCTACAGGCTTGCGTTGTACACCCTGGGGTATTGTCCTTGGGATAAAAGTAAACTACCAAAGGTTTTCCAACTAAAGTAGGTAAATCAATGATCACGTTGTCTTGGGATAACCCAGATACGTTTGGAATTAGAGCGCCAATTTCTAACATAATTTAATTTTTAAGCACGGTTACGATAAAAAACTAATCAAAAATAGTGATTAATTTGATAGCTAAACGTTTTGTGCAAAAAAATGTTCATTTAGGGCTCGGTAACTTCAAGAAGGGGTGAAAGGTTCGTGTACAAATCAGCTAATTTTTGTTTTTCAGCTAATAAACCAGGTAATTTTTCTTTTTGGTTTTCTGCCTCCGCAATCTCTTGGTCAATTTCGTCCGAACGTGTGGTAATCAAACCCAGCACTTGTTCAATTGAACCATCTAAATAATATTTGGCGTAGTTATTTCCATTTTCTTTCAAAAAACTATAAATAACAAGGCATTTCTCCAGTGCTTCGGTCCCGTTGCGGTAAACAAACTGGTCAAATGACCAAATCAATTGCGCTTGGTTGAAATCTTTGGGAGTTTCTTTCAAAATTAAATTTTCCAGTAAAGGATAGTCTTCCATTGTCCCTAAACCCCCAATCAATTCAGCCGCAGCGACCTTAACACTTTCATTGCGGTGTGTAAACAACTCACGCGCTATGCGAAGTGCTTCTGTGCTGTCAACGCTGGGTAACTTCAAAAATGCGGCACTGATTACCATACCGGAACTGTCCTTTTGAATCGTATTCGTAATTAATTTTAAGGCTTCCTTCGTTTCTAGTTGTCCAATGAATGAGAACGCTGCTTTTCGCACTTCGGGTTTAGGGTCTTTTTCTATGATGGAAACAATCATCTTGCTTAATTTTTCTTCCTTAAGGTTTTTGATGTTAGCCATTTTCGTCAATGTGGTTGATCGAATACCCCAGAAAGGATCTTTTAGGCCCGCTAGTAAAACAGTTCCTTTGTTGGCTAAATCGGATTTAGAAATGCGTTGGATGGCAATGGACTTTGAGCGATAACGCGTAGCGTTGTTTAATTGATGTACAAATTGTTCGATGGGTTTTTCTTCAAAAACTTTCGCCAACAATGCCTGGTCATCATCCAACATTAGGTTGTTCAGTTTTCCTGAAAATGGAAACGTAAAGGATTGCGTGAGGCTGTCAAGCACAACCGAATGGATGTGTTTTCCATTGTCATCCCAAAGCGCAATTTTAACGGGCAATCTAAATAGGTCGAAAGATTGAGCTTGTTGAACTGACAAAGTAACGGTATGGTTTTCTTGGTCAATTTTTTGATCTGTAAAAATAACCGGATGACCTTTTGCTAAAAACCATTGGTTAAAAAACCAATTCAGGTCTTCTCCGCTAACTTCCTCAAAAGCCAATCTTAAATCATGAACCTCAGCGCTTTTGAAAGATTTGGAGGTTAGGTATTTGTTCAATCCTAGAAAAAAGGTTTCATCTCCCAGATAATTGCGTAGCATATGTAAAATGCGCCCTCCTTTGTTATAGGAATGGCGGTCAAACATTCTTTCTTTATCTTCATACATGAAGTCGATTAAATTATGGTAACCCGCTGCTTGATAGTATTGATCCGCTTCTAATTCTGCATTATAATCCGCTTCATCCAAACCATATTCATATTCATCCCACAGGTATTGAGAATAATTAGCAAATGACTCATTTAAGGGGAGGTTAGACCAAGATTCGCAGGTAACCAAATCACCAAACCAATGATGAAACAATTCATGTGCAATCGTAGACTCGTCATTTCCATCGAGCAATTCTTCTTTTGTTTTGTATAGAAAATCTCCGAATACCACAGCACCCGTGTTTTCCATTGCACCTGAAACATAATCTCGAACAACGATTTCTGAATATTTGTCCCACGGATATTCTACGCCTAATTTTTTAGAAAAGAAAGAAATCATTTTTGGGGTTTTCCCAAATATGGACTTTGCGGAAGATTCATATGCAGGCTCTACGTAGTAGTTTACCTCTATTTTTTTACCATCCCCTCGGGTATATTGGTCCTTTACCACTTTAAATTCTCCCACAGCAAGCATAAACAAATAAGGTGCGTGCGGTAAATCTTGTTTCCAATGGTCTGTCCGTGTACCGTTTTTATTTTTTATTGAGCTGATTAACTTTCCGTTTGATAAGGTGGTGTATTTATCTTCAACGGTTAAAATTACTTCTTCGCTGGATTTTACATTCGGGGCATCGATCGTTGGAAACCAAACTGAATTTGACTCCGTTTCCCCTTGTGTCCAAATCTGAGGCATTTTATCCTTTTCTTCTCCTTTTGGATTGATGAAAAACAAACCTTTATCTGACGTGATGGCCTCACTGCCTCCGGCGATACGCTCCTCTGGTTTCGAAATGTATTGAATGGAAATTGTAATCAACTCGCTTTTCGTGAAAGTCCTCCCCAATCGAATGTTTAATTTCGATAAATCAATATAATCATAAGCCAAGGCTTTGCCGTTCATTTCAACAGCGATGATTTCCATTCCTTTGGCATCTAAGCTCACACTGTCAATGGGTAAGTTATGTGGTTTCATGGAAATCGTTGCCTTACCGTTCATTTGTGACTCCTCCCAATTAAAACTTGCTTCGATTTTTGTGTGAATTAAATCAACCGTTAAGGTGCGGGAAGGATGATAAACTGGAAAAACATACGGATCGTAGTAATCATAAGCATCTCCCCAATCCAAATCTAATAAGGCCGTATCTATCAAGAAAGGATCTTCATCAGGGTTATAGGTTGCTTCTGCTTCTGCTCCTTCAAAGGAGACGTCATTTGAAGGGTTCGTATAAGATTTACAACCCAACAAGGCTACACTGGCAATGACTACAACAAAAAGATACTTCATATTAAATATTATTTATACAAAACTGCATAATTATTTTGGTTTGTGATTTATCGAAATCTCAATTTGATGAAAATATTTTAGCTTTGAAAAAAATTAGGTGCCGTGCAAGATTTCCGTCAATATGATTTTCAAAATAAAGTTGCGATTGTTCGTGTGGATTTTAATGTCCCCTTACACAAAGAAACTGCAATTGTAACGGATGACAAACGGATTCGGGCGGCAATTCCCACCATCCAACACATACTAAAACAGGGAGGATCCGTTCGGTTACTTTCCCATTTTGGCCGGCCGAAAAACGGACCTGAAGCACGTTTTTCATTGCGCCAGGTTTTGCCTTGTCTCGAAAATCTTTTGGGGATGCCCGTGATGTTTTGTGATTCTTTTGCTGTGGAAACAACAAGTGAAATGCAAGAAACAGTACAACCGGGAAGCGTTGTGCTTTACGAAAATGTTCGATTTAACTCCGAAGAATCTAAAGGGGGATTGGGTTTTGCGGAAACGTTATCTAAACTTGGAGATTGTTATGTAAATGATGCTTTTGGTGCGGCGCATCGCGCGCATGCAAGCACAACCCAATTGGCTTCTTTCTTTCCGAACGATAAAATGATGGGTTTTTTAATGGAAGCTGAAGTACAAAATGCAAAAAAAATTCTGGACAATCCATTGAACCCTTTTGTAGCCATTATTGGAGGAGCAAAAGTTTCCGATAAAATTTTAATTATTGAGAATTTATTAAATATTGCTTCAGACATCATCATTGGAGGGGGAATGGCTTACACATTCGCAAAAGCGCTCGGGGGAGACATAGGAAATTCATTGTATGAACCAGAACGCATAGAAAAAGTCAATGAAATCTTAGCCCTTGCCAAAAGTAAAAAAGTAAACATCCACATACCCGTCGACAGTGTGCTTGCACATTCTTTTTCAGAAACTGCGGAGGTCATGTTTGCAGATACGCAAAGCATTCCAAGTGGTTGGATGGGCTTGGACATCGGTCCAAAAGCAATCACTGAATTTGAGCAAATCATTAAAAAAAGCAAAACGATTTTATGGAATGGCCCAATGGGGGTTTTTGAATGGTCATCTTTTGAAAACGGAACCAAACAAGTTGCAATGGCTGTTTGTGAAGCAACTCGCAATGGATCCTACAGCTTAATTGGGGGTGGAGACAGTGCGGCGGCCATTGCCAAATTTGGATTGGAAAATGATGTGAGTTTTGTAAGTACGGGTGGAGGAGCGCTGTTGGAGTATTTTGAAGGTAAATCTTTACCCGGAATAATGGCCTTGGAAAATTAAAATTTCGAAATCAAATCGACCAATCGATTTGAATAACCCATCTCATTGTCGTACCAACCAACCAATCGAATCATTTTATGGAAGAAGGTTGTCAATTGTGCGTCAAACAAGCAACTGTATGAGGACCCAATTACATCCACAGAAACAATCGGGTCTTCGGTATACCCAAGGATTCCTTTAAGCTCATTTTCAGCAGCATGCTTCATCGCCCTGTTAATGTCTTCAACCGAAATTTTGCTTTCCGTAATGATTGTAAGCTCGGTCATTGAGCCATTGATTACAGGAACACGAACACTTGAGCCTGATATCTTTGTCGCCAAATCCGGAAAAACACGCATGATTGCTTTGGTAGCGCCTGTAGTTGTTGGCACAATGGATTGACTTGCCGCCCTTGCCCTTCGGAGGTCCTTGTGAGGCGCGTCTTGCAATCGTTGGTCTGAGGTGAAACTGTGCGTCGTGGAAATATGTGCCAACTCAATTTCAACCAATGAATTTATTACTTTCAACATGGGTGCAACGTTGTTGGTTGTACAGGATGCATTTGAAATGATGCGGTCTTCTTGGCTCAAAAGTTCATCATTTACGCCTAGCACCAATGTTTTTACATCGCTGTCTGTACTTGGGGCAGAGATGATAACCCTTTTCGCTCCCGAATTCAAATGTTTACCAGCAAGCGCTTTTGTTAAAAACAATCCAGATGATTCAATGACAACCTCGACGCCTAGGGCCTGCCAATTGATTTCTTCGGGATTGTGAAATTTTGTAAACAAGATTTTTTTCCCATTCTCAAAAACCAAAATATTATCTACGATTGTAAAATTCAATTTCAACGGCCCATGAACACTGTCGTATTTGAACAAATGAGCGAGTATGTTTATGTCAGCAGGGTCATTTACGACAGCGACATCAAATTTATCTTGATTTAACGACAAGCGGGTAAAGCACCTTCCGATTCTACCAAAACCATTAATGCCTACCACTTTCATTTCTTTTTTTTTCAAAATTACCACAAGAAAATGAAAGAAAGGGGTTGGCGCCTGAAATTAGTATTTTACATATACAAAACCATGTTTTTTGACTTCGATTCCGCCGTCAAACATCGCTTCAATTTTATAAAAATACGTTCCCTCTTCTACCAGTTTTCCATCCATTGTTTTCCCATCCCAAGATCCTGCAGGATCCGTGTAGGTATAAATTACATTTCCCCAACGGTTTAAAATCACACACTCAAAAGTTTGTATGCCATCATAGTCCACATTAAACAATTGATTTCCAGCCATCGAAGACAAGGAAACAATATTTGGAACCTCGATGTCGCAAGGTTTAATGGTGATGTGCGCCGTATCACTGGCAGTATGACAAACGTTGTTTAAGGTTACGGAATAATTTCCAGCGCTTGAAACCACGATAAAATTGTCGTTTGAGCCATTGAACCATTGCAATTGAGATTGGGGATTGTAACCCGCTTGCAAAGTTCCAGAATTGATGGTTGCCGCTATGATGTCAATGGTGGCGCCTTCGCAAATTGCTGAATCCAAAACATCGACATAGACATAAGGAGGGAATTCAATTAACGACGTAATGGCATTGCTACAGGCATTGTCGGTATAGGTGACTGAATAGATGCCAGGTGTGGTAGTTGAAATAAGTGGGTTTTCTGCGTTCGAATTTGAGAAGTTTACCGCAGCAGTGTCTGAAGCAACCCAAACACCTCCGTCATACGAAGAGGTATTGTTAACTTGTAAAAACAAATTACAAGCGATGGTGTCACCGAAAATGTTTGGCAAAGGCAATACTTCCAACACGACCGTTGTGTCGTAATGACATCCAAAATCATCGATTACATTGTAGGTATAATTTGCCGTTCCCGGGGTAATGGGTTGAATGATGATCGCTGTATCATTCTGTCCAGAAATAATTGTTGGGTTGTTGGACCAACTGTCAGATACGATTGTGTTTTGATACCCTTCTTGGTCAGGATACAAGCTTTGGTTAAAATAAATACCCCATTGAAAGATATATCCATCGTCGATACCTTGGTTGTCTTGTACTGTAATGGTCCAATTCCCATTGACAGGGCATCCGATAAAATCATTAAAATTCCCATCGGGTAAATAAACACCATTGGGGTTCATAGAAGGGAAACCATAGTTATTTATTACCGTATTTCCTGCGGCATTTTCGCTGCAGATGGTTCCTAAAGTCGCTTGAGTTGGTGAAAAACAATAGGACCAAACCGGCGCGCCAGGCGCACCGCCATCAAGATTGGTGTCATTTCCTAAAAACGTTCCAATGCCATTTCCACATCCCCCAGGAATCAATTCGACCCATCCAAACGGCGTTTGGTTGTATGCATTCATAATGGAAACGGTGGTACCATTCGGACAAGTTAATGCAATTTCAATGTCTCCAATGTATGAATGCTCAATGTCCAAACACATTTGGTCAAAGTTTGCTGCACTGGTAATGGTTGTGGTATCGTCAAATCCAGAAATTCCAATGTTGGTTGCATATTGCACGCCGCTGCCATCAGGTAGAAAAGTGAGCCCTGCGAAAACACCCCCGATTTGAAATTCGCCAAACGGAATGTCAACACCTACGGTGTCTTGTTGGGTAACCCCCCCAATCAAATACGTATTTTGTCCTAAACATACAGTGTCTTGGTAAGGCCCAGTGCCTGCAAAACTGGGCAATTGAGAAACCCTGACTTTTGCTGTAATTCTTTTGATTTGTGGAAAAATATCTGTTATCCGTAAGTCTACAAAATAACCAGAACGCGCTGGGGGTGTAAACCAAATGGAGTCGTTGTTAAATTGTCCCACGCCACCAACGGTCCACTGGTAGGCACAGTTTCCAGGGTTTTGAGAATAACCTGTATTGGTCGTTTCCAAAGCATATGGGAAGGCGGGGTCAGCAACAAATAAGATGCTGTCTCCAAAACACACGTCCACATAACCCGTGTCTGCAGGATTTAATGCGTCAGGTCCTGTCCCATTAACATAGGCATGCATGTGAGGAAAAAAAGGTTGTTGTGGATTCCCACAAGCGACGTTGGCATCCCATCCTGTGCCTTGAGCACTTCCATTTGACCGGAACCGCAAAGTTAAACAGCCACTTGGATTGTTTTGAAAGGAGGCTTGTGCAAAAAATCCCGTTGGGTGGGTTCCTGAATTATACGCGCCCAACAAAGGAGAGGCAATTGAAGGACCGTCGTAGACATACAATGTATCACTTGGATCAATGTTGAAGGTAAATCCGATGTTTACAGCAAAAGCAATGGAAACTTTTGAACCTTGGTTTAAATCTGGACAAAAAGTGATAATTTCATCCATGTTTGGTAGGTAGTTCGATGGACCATCGCTAAAATTGGTCCCGCCGGCAGGTGGAATAATTGCGGCACAGTTTAAGGGGTTTGCGATGGGAAAGTCTGGACCTGTTAACAACATCTGTGCATCCATCGACTGAAGGGAGGCAATAAAAACCAAAAGGGCAAATATTTTTTTCATTTATTTTCTTTCTTTAGAATTCGAGCGAAGCGATTGACTCAGTTCATTTTGCAATACAAGTAGAGACTTAATTCCAATGATTTCATTGGGTGTTTCATTGCGGAAATATTGATTGAAGGGTAAAATCTTTACCCCAAAATCCGTAAAATGGCTTGAATTAGCAGAGATTGGCAAGTCTCCAAGGTCTTTTTTGCCATTGTTTGAAAAAGCATAAACGGCGTGATCGTAGGCGAAAAACAATAAATCTAAGTTTCCATGTTCGGACTTAAATGCATTTAATTCTTCATTGGAATAGACTTTCTTTAGTTCTTTGAGAACTTTTTTTGATTGCGACCATCCTAAGAAGCTTAGCTGCAATAGGACAATTAAGGTCAATAATTTTTTCATTTCGATTGAATTTAATACGAATTTACCATTTTGAACACAAATGGAAAAATTGAGTGCCCGATGAAGACGTTGTATGTTTTGATAAGTTGCAATGCAAATTTCGCGCTTTGTCGATATCACAAATGAATAAAAGCTAGATTTGTATTCATAATTTATAGGAAATGATGGATTTACAAAAAATGGCATCTCAAGTAAGACGTGACATCGTAAGGATGGTACACGCGGTAAGCTCAGGACATCCTGGAGGATCTTTAGGATGCACAGACCTACTGACCTATCTCTATTTTAACAGGCTGCGGTATTCAGCCGAAAATTTTTCAATGGACGGAAGGAATGAAGACATGTTTTTTCTTTCGAATGGTCATATTTCTCCCGTTTGGTACGCTGTTCTAGCCAGAGCTGAATTTTTTCCCATTTCTGAACTTGCAACTTTTCGTAAATTATCGAGCCGACTTCAAGGCCATCCATCTACGGACAAGGGGTTGCCGGGGATTAGAATGGCATCAGGGTCTTTAGGACAGGGATTGTCGGTTTCCATTGGTGCAGCCACCTCCAAACGTTTGAACAATGACGATAAATGGGTTTACTGCTTGATGGGTGATGGAGAATTACAAGAAGGACAGGTTTGGGAAGCGGCAATGTATGCCAGCGCAAGAAAAATGGGTAACCTAATTGCCATTGTTGATTATAATGGACGTCAAATTGACGGCGACCTTTCAGAAGTTTTAGACATTTCACCTCTAGACCAAAAATGGGCAGCTTTCGGCTGGGATGTTTACGAAATGGACGGGCACGATTTTACGGATATGGAGCGGGTTTTTAAATCGATTGATGCGAACATAGCCAACAACAAGCCAAAAGTAATTTTAATGAAAACTGAAATGGGACAAGGGGTTGATTTTATGATGGGAACCCATAAATGGCATGGCTCGGCGCCAAACGATGACCAACTCGCAGTGGCATTAAACCAATTAACAGAAACTTTTGGAGATTATTAATTCATGAAAAAGGGGTTGCTGATATTTTTCTTTGTTCCATTTCTCCTTTTGGGGCAAGGCAAACCCATCACCAGAATCCTATTTATCCTAGACGCATCAAACAGCATGAATGCTTCTTGGGGAAGTCAAACCAGAATTCAAGCAGCCAAGGAGGTAATCAACCGAGAACTTGAAGATTTAAGGGGCGTACCCGATACGGAGGTAGCACTTAGGGTCTATGGACATCAATTTCCAATAACCAATAATGAACAGGATTGTAATGACACGAAGTTAGAGGTGCCCTTTGGAAAAAATAACCTTGATGCCATTCAGTTAAAAATTAAAAACCTCGTAGCCAAAGGTGCTACACCCATTGCGCGATCCTTGGAAGCTGCGGCAGCTGATTTCCCAGATACCTTGGCAAAAAATGTAATTATTCTGATAACGGATGGTTTAGAGTCGTGCGACAATGATCCTTGCGTAATTGCAAAAAAACTTAAAGAAAAAGGCGTTAAAGTCACCCCATTCGTTATCGGTTTAGGGATGGACTTGTCCTATTTAGATAAATTTAAATGCATTGGCTCCTATTCGGAGGCAGAGGACAAAGAATCTTTCCGGAAGGTTTTTAAAACAATCTTGAACACTGTTTTGGTCAAAACGACCGCCCAAATTAACTTGGATGACATAAAAGGGATGCCGAAAGAAACCAATGTTACCGTGTTTCTATATGAAGCCGGTACGCCTCAATTGAAATATACATTTATGCATACCTTAAACCGACTTGGAAACCCCGATACGTTGTTTATAGACCCGAACCTCAAATACGACATGGTGGTGCAAACCATTCCTACGGTTGTTAAAAACAATATTTCGCTTACCAAGCACACGCACAATACCATAAAGGTAAATGCCGCACAAGGGTTCTTAAGGTTGAATTCGGTGAAGAGTATTTTTAATCCCCAATTTGAAATGCGCGTCATGTCCAAAGGATCTTCGAAAACGTTACATACTCAAAAATACAACGAAACAAACAAGTATTTGGTGGGGACATACGAAGTGGAAATACTTACCCTTCCGAGGATTTATAGAACCGTTGAAATCACACAATCCAATATAAATTCAATAGAAATAGAAGCGCCGGGTCAATTGGAATACAAATGCACAAAACCCTTGGTGGCGCAGTTATACTTTCAAAACACAGGTGGGACTTGGGATTGGATTTACAACCTTCCGGACGCTGTTTTATCAACCAATGTATTGTTGCTGCCGGGTAAATACAAAATGATTTACCGTCAACGAGACATGAAATCCACCGGGTACACCAACGAAAAATATTTCACAATCACAGGAAACAAAACCAATGTAATTTCAATCAATTAATCATGGAAATTTTAGGAAACAAAGATACCCGATCAGGGTTTGGAGAGGGGTTAAGAATTTTAGGAGAAACCAACCCAGATGTGTTGGCGCTTTGCGCTGATTTAACGGGCTCACTGAAGATGGATGCTTTCAAAAAAAACCATCCAGAGCGGTTTTTTCAAGTTGGGATTGCCGAGGCAAACATGATGGGCATTGCGGCAGGGATGACGTTGGGTGGAAAGATTCCTTTTACCGGAACCTTTGCGAATTTCTCAACCTCTAGGGTGTATGACCAAATTCGTCAAAGCATTGCGTATGCAAAGAAAAATGTAAAAATTTGCGCATCTCACGCGGGACTTACTTTGGGAGAGGATGGCGCGACGCATCAAGTGTTAGAAGACATAGGGATGATGCGCATGCTGCCGAACATGACCGTGATTGTACCGGCAGATTACAACCAAACCATGCAAGCAACCATTGAAATTGCAAAATTCACTGGCCCGGTATATTTGCGATTTGGCCGACCCGTTGTGCCTATTTTTGTACCTGAAAACGCTCCTTTTGTCATTGGAAAGGCCGATGTCTTGATGGAAGGAACGGATGTAACAATCATTGCCTGTGGTCATTTGGTTTGGAAATCCATTGAAGCAGCAGAGGCCTTGAAAAACATTGGGGTTTCAGCCGAAGTGATAAATATGCATACGATTAAACCTCTGGATCAAGATGCGATTTTGAAATCACTTCGTAAAACAAAATGTGTAGTAACCGCTGAAGAACACATGCGTAATGGCGGACTCGGTGATGCGGTGGCACAAGTGTTGGCGCAATATATGCCTTCCCCACAAGAATTTGTCGCTGTAAATGATACTTTTGGAGAAAGCGGCACGCCGAATGAACTTCTTGCCAAATATGGGTTAGAAACGCAAGACATTGTGAGCGCTGTAAAAAAAGTAATGTCTAGAAAAGGTTAAGCGCCTTTTAACCACGCAGAGGACTTTAAAAACCCCAAGGCTTCTAACACCTCGTTGGTAGCAATGTAGCATTGGTGATTTCCACAGATTGAAACTTTCTTTGTTATTCCGAGTGATACCGGCAAATCATTGTGGTATGAAACAATCCAGTTTTTTTGAAACATTCGTTTGTAGGGACCTATTTGGTTTTCTTCCATGTTAAGGAGGGAAATTTCTACAACCCCTTGTTCCAAGAGCATGGCGTTGATTCCCCATTGCGAATAGGCAGAGAGGTTGTTTACCATCTTAGGAACCAAGGAAGCACACATGTCGTTTGCCATGCGAAGCCACTCCTCATTCCTAAAATAACTCCCTAACCTGATGAGGTTTTCACACATAATACTGTTGTTCGCAGGAATCACATTGTCTTGTAAGTCAAGAATTCCAACCATCAATTCGTTGATTGAATCTTCAAAATAACCTTTTTCTTTGTTAAAAAACTGTGAGACACATTGCGTAAGAAGTTGATGCGCTTTATGCAACCCATCCAATTCGCCACTGGCCACATACAAATCAATAAAAGCACGTATGACAAATGCGTTGTCTTCCAGTAGTCCAGTAATTTTACTTTCCCCTTTGGAATGGATGTGAAAAATCTCATGCTGTTTTATTTGCACATCGAGGATCCATTGAGTTATTTGTTTTGCATTTTTTAGGTATTCTTCCTTGTCGAAAACTACATAAGCCGCACTTAAAGCAGATATGGCCATTGCGTTCCATGATGTGATGCACTTAAAATCTACAAAGGGTTTCGTTTTATTCGCGCGCCACAAGTCCAAGGTATTTTGCAACCCATCTAAAACGGTAAGGTCCCAATCCTCCTTTCGGTAAAACACGTAACGTCCATCCTCCCAATAAGCAACATCGCTGGTGAAAAAGGTTTCCGAGAACTGTATTTTTTCCTCCTCAGAAAGCTTGTCTGCTTCTTCTTGTTTCCAAGTGTAATAAGCGCCTTCAATGCCATCTGTGTCTGCATCCGTAGCGGAAAAAAGGGCATCGTGATCTGATTGTAAGGTGTTCAATATCCATTGAATGTTCTTTTCGACTTGGTATTTAAGGGTGTGGGAAGGATAGGAATTGTGCGCATAGGATAACAGTTCAATCATCTGTGCATTGTCATAAAGCATTTTTTCGAAATGGGGAACTTTCCAAAATTCGTCAACAGAATACCGAAAGATGCCTCCTTCAATCGGATCGTGAATGCCACCAAGACAAATATTGCGCAAGGTTTTAGCTAAGAAATCTTCTGCTTCAGAATTTTGGTAAGCGTTGCAATAAGCCAATAAAAATAGCCAATTGTTTGGTAGGGGAAATTTTGGTGCCCCCTGTCTGCCTCCCCATTTGTGGTCCCAGTTTCTTTTCCAATTCACAACACTTGCATGAATGTCATCCTCAATCAATCGATGCGCATTTGATACGGGCGCTTCATTGATTTCAACCAATCCCTCCCGGACCAATTGTCCATAATCCAATAGTTTGTTGGGAGCGTTTAATTTCGTTTGGACAAGTGATGCAAGCACATTCATCCATTGATCTTTGGGAAAATAGGTCCCCCCATACACAGGCGTTTTATCTGGCAACAGTATACAATTCAATGGCCATCCCCCTTGTCCAGTCATCATTTGAACCGATGTCATATAGAGTTGATCTAGGTCGGGTCTTTCTTCTCGGTCTACCTTTATGGAAACAAAATTCGCATTCGTAAACTTAGCAACTTCATCATTTTCAAAGGTTTCGTGGGCCATTACATGACACCAATGACAGCTGGAATATCCAATGCTCAGAATGATTAACTTGTCTTCCCTTATTGCCAGCTCGAAGGCACTTTCGCACCAAGGATACCAATCGATGGGATTCGTTGCATGCTGAAGCAAGTAGGGGGAAGTTTCTTCCTTGAGTTTATTCATTTTTTTCTTTATTCGAATCTTATTAAATTCGCGCACTCAAAAATACTGCGTATTCAGGTATGGTATTCTCAAGCTTAACATTTTTATATTTATTTCTGCCTTTGAGCTTGGTATTCCATTACGTTTCAAAAAATGACATCTTTAGGAATCTTTCCCTGACCCTTTTCTCTCTTATTTTCTATGCGTGGGCAGAACCGATGTGGATCTTTCTTATGATTTTTACTGCGTTTTTTGACTATTCCATGGGTTTGTTTATTTCGCGGAACACCGGGAAATCTTTGGCCAAGGTTGGCGTCGTACTCAGTGTAATCGTAAATTTATCGCTACTCATTTCATATAAATACGGTGGGTTTATCTTTGACAATTTAAACAGCCTGGTCACCCTTCCTTTTTCACGTCCAACAAATTCCCTTCCCGTAGGGATATCGTTCTACACATTTATGGCCATATCCTATGTCGTCGATGTATACCGAGGAGATGTGAAAGCACAACGTAATCCGTTGAATTTTCTAATGTTCATAAGCTTGTTCCAACACCTTGTGGCAGGACCGATTGTGCGATACAAACAAATTGCAAATCAAATAGAAAAAAGAACCATTAATTGGTCAAAAATGAGCGATGGGGTTACCCGATTTTGCATTGGATTGTTTAAAAAAGTGGTCATTGCAAATGTAGCAGGGGTTTTGGTAGATAAATACTTGGTAACCAACCTTTACGAATTGTCAGCCTTTGAAGGATGGTTTGGAATTGCGATGTTTTCCATTCAATTGTATTTCGACTTCAGTGGGTATTCTGATATGGCCATTGGATTGGCAAAATTGTTCGGATTTGATTTCGATGAAAATTTCCGTCATCCTTACGCGGCAACTTCCGTTGCAGACTTCTATCGGCGTTGGCATATTTCCCTAGGAAAGTTTTTTAGAGATTACGTCTACATCCCATTGGGAGGGAATAGAAAACACCATGACCGCAACATTTTCATTGTTTGGTTTCTTACCGGATTTTGGCACGGTGCAAATTGGAATTTTGCACTTTGGGGAACGTATTTTGGATTGCTCATGGTGTTGGAAAAACACCTCAAATTCATACTTGATAAAACCCCAAGGATTCTTAAACATTCCTACACGCTGGTGCTAATCGTTTTCAGTAGGGCCATCTTCTATTTTGTTGACTTCAATAAGTTAACCTACTTCGTTGGTAACCTTTTTGTTTCGAAAAATTCGGTTAGTCCAGGCTTTGTTGCAGACATTAGCACGCATGCCTTTTGGTTTGTTTTGGTAATCTTATTATGCATTCCTTGGGATGAGGTTTTTGATGCCTCGAACCCTGTGCGCATTAAATTCATTAAAAATTATCAATTTGTGAGACCTGCCGTGAATGTGTTCTTGCTATTTTTAGCAACTTTACTACTGGTTAATGCCACCTTTAATCCTTTTCTCTATACCCGATTCTAAATGGCACATAAAATCAATGTAATTCTGTTTTTTGTATTGGTCTTGGGTTTCCCATTGTGTTATTTTACGCTTCCTGTTGAGCAGCTTTCAAAAACAGAAAAAAGAAAATTAGCAGTCATCCCCAGCTTTAACAACAAGAACTACTTGTCAGGATTGTGGGCGTCGCGCATTGATGATTATGTTGATGACCACTTCCCTTTCCGAAGCAACTTGATTTCTTATTCTGAAATTTTTCAAAGCAGTAAAGGCTTTACCTTGGAACATGCTGAAAAAATTGTGGTTGTTCCCCATAGAAAGAAAAGAGCCAAACCTGACCCCTTCGAGGAAGACAAAGGGTCCATGCAGTTCTTGGACGATTTTGAAGAAAAATATGAAGGTTCACTGTTGATCATTGATGGGTGCGTGTATCCAATGGGTGCAGGAAGTGCGAAGATGTCAAAGTACTTTGCCGCTATGGTGGATGAGTATGCCATCGCCTTGAAAGGCAAGACCCGGGTTTTTTCAGCGGTACCCCCACTTTCCTCTGCATTTATTCCTGTTGAAAAATATCGAAAGTATAATGAGCAAAACAAGCGAACCTTGTTGGCAATTAAATACGCGCTTAAAGAAGGGATTTTTTGTGACGTTTTTGCATCCTTAAACAACCACACCGACAAAAAACTTTATTTTGGATCTGATCACCATTGGAAACCTCTCGGGGCATATTACGGTTATGTTGCGTTTTGTAAAGCTGCAGGCATTGAACCGGTTCCCTTGGAAAAAATGGATAAAAAAGTAAAATACAATTTTCTAGGATCGATGTACCAACACACCCAAGACCCGAGTGTCCGTGCGCACCCTGACACCATGGAATATTGGATTCCAAAAGTAGCTACTACGGCAGAACGTTTTGGTCGAACGGGGACCAATAACCCAATCAAAGCAAAGGTATTTTATGAAAGCAGCTCAGGAGGAAATACCTATTCGACCTTCTTAGGAGGTGACATGCCTTTAATGAAAATTAAAACTTCCGTCAAGAATGGAAAGAAGGCAATCATTGTTAAAAATTCAATGGGTAATGCGTTCTCTGTATACCTAATTAGCCATTATGAAGAAGTTTGGATTGTAGACCTCAGGTACTCCAAACAAAACCTAATGAAGCTCATAGGAGACAATAAAATCGATGATTTGATATTTGCTGTAGGAATGTATGCCGCCATGGGAAGCGGGACCATAAAGATGATGCGCAATCTTGGAACGCAAAGTGGGAACTATGTTCCTCAAGTTATTCAGTCCACCCCTGATCCGGTGGTTCAACCAGAGGTTATTCAAGACACAATTCAAGGGCAATGAGAAAAATGATGTTTATTGGGTTTGTAGCCCTAACTTGCCTCGGTTTTTCCCAAACCGTTCCCAAAACTTTGAACATCGATTCTTCCTATGCCTTCATACAAGGTTTTGACGCGAAGTCGCTTTCAAAACTGGCATCCTTGTTTGAAAATGTATCAAAAGAAAAAGTCGTTATTCTGCATTATGGAGGCAGTCATATTCAAGCAGAAAACCCAACCACCATTGCAAGAAATAAATTCCATGAAACCTTCGGTTATGGTGGAAGAGGACTTGTTTTTAGCTATGGCGCTGCAAACACTTATTCTTCAGTGAATTATGGTTCTACTTGCTCGGGAAAATGGGATTTTAACAAAAGCTTTCAAGGAAGGAAATCGGCCCTCCCTTTGGGAATATGTGGAATGGTAGTCGAAACAAAAGATTCGTTAGCCTCACTTTCTTTTACCATGAAGACACCCATTCAAGCATCCAATCACAAATGTTTTTTGTTTTTTGAAAATGACAGCATCTCGCACGGGCTTCAAATTTTTATCAATGGTGTGGAATGTAACCAAGATTTGGCATTTTTCAAGCATGGGGTATCGTTTAACTGGGAGGACTCCATACATTCCATAAAAATTCAAGCACTCAAAAAAGAGCAATCCAAACGTTTTCGGTTTTATGGTTTAGACATTGAAAATCAAGAGGGGGGAGGAGTCGTTTACCATTCCACAGGGGTAGGGGCAGCCGCTTTTCGATCCATTTTAATACTAGATAAATTACCTGAGCAAATACAGGAAATTAAGCCTGACATAGTCTTACTGGATTTTGGTACCAACGACATCTTATCCACGAATTCAATAAGCAAATCCTTAAGTAAGGAAGTTGAACAATCCATCGCCATGTGGAGAAAATTGAATCCGGATATCCTAATTGTATTAACGAGTACGCAAGATTTGTTCTATAAAAACCATGCGATAACCGCCGGGATTAATTTCCGAAACCTTATGGACAGTTTGGCAAGAAAAAATGGATGTTTGTTTTGGAATTGGTACGATTTGTCAGGGGGTATTAACACCATCAAAAACTGGCATCTGGAAGGATATGCACAAAAGGATTACATTCATCTAACCAAAAAAGGCTACCATGTTAAAGGAAGTTTATTGTTTGACTCCTTTGTGAACACCCTACATGTAATTCAAACATCACCCGGTAAAGAAAACGTGGTTGTACCTTTAAAATCGTACGAGCTTTACCCAAAAGACAGCCCCGTAAGCGTACCCGTGAAGCCAACAGTGGTAAAAAAAGCGATTAAAAAATATACAGTCAAATCAGGAGATACTTTGTCAGAAATTGCACGCAACCACCATACTACCGTTGCCAAACTCAAAAGTTTGAATGCGCTAAAATCCGACGCCATTCGAACAGGTCAAATATTGAAATTACCATAAATTCCTAAGATCTTAACCCAAGAGCCCTCCTTCGATATGAATTGAATGTTTGTAATGAAGCTTTCGGGTTTTGTAAATTTTATTCAACCCAATATTTTAAGCCAAAGGAAGGAGTACTTGGATGGTTAAAGTAAGGTATAGTACAGGATGATTACAATGTCAATGGTTGCCGTTACTGCTGCACTCTTGACAATCCATTGCATTGGGGCCACAGCCAAAAGCAGACTCAACGTCGTCATCGTCGGGACGACCACAAGAATCAATGCCCAAGTGTCTTTGATTGCACCTAATCCCACCGTGATTCCACCCAAACAACCTATGATAAGAATGAATCCAGAGATAATTCCGTATCTATTCTGTTCGCTTTCAAAATGTTTTTCTAAGTCCATTGTTTTTTTTGATAAAGTTCAGGAGGATCTCATTTTTTAGCCATGATTTTGGTGGGTTTAAAAACTGATTTTTGTCAGTATGTTTAATTAAAATGCAACTTTATTTTAAAACACTTGACAAGCCGACTTTTATGGTTGTATCTTTGCAAACCAAATTTGCTTCATGAGTAAAATGAAATTATCGGAATTCAATTTTGAATTGCCACAAAAATTAATCGCAGAATATCCTACGGAAAACAGAGATGAATCCAGGTTGATGGTTGTACATCGTGCTACAGGAAAAATCGAGCATAAATTGTTTAAAGACGTATTATCCTACTTCAGTGAAGGGGACGTTATGATTATGAACAATACGCGCGTGTTTCCTGCAAGAATGTATGGAAACAAGGAAAAAACAGGCGCGAAGATAGAAGTCTTTTTATTGCGCGAATTGAACCGAGAAAGTTTATTGTGGGATGTTTTAGTGGACCCAGCAAGAAAAATTAGGATCGGTAATAAATTGTATTTCGGGGAGGACGATTCCTTGGTAGCTGAGGTAATCGACAACACCACTTCTCGTGGAAGAACGTTGCGGTTTTTGTTTGATGGCCCTTACGAGGAATTTAAGAAAATCATCACCGAATTGGGAGAAACGCCATTGCCTAAATACATTAAGCGCGAAGTTGAACCATTGGATGAAGAACGTTACCAAACCATATTTGCAAAAGAAGAAGGCGCTGTAGCAGCACCCACTGCTGGGCTTCATTTCTCAAGAGAATTGTTAAAACGCTTGGAATTAAAAGGGGTGAATTTTGCTGAAGTCACCTTGCATGTTGGTTTAGGTACCTTCCGTTCTGTTGAAGTTGAAGATTTGACCAAGCACAAAATGGATTCAGAACAAGTTATCATTACAGAGCGTGCGGTTGAAATCGTAAATCGAGCCAAAAGTAACAAAAAAAGAGTTTGTGCGGTTGGTACGACTTCGATGAGATCCATAGAATCTTCTGTTTCCACGGATGGGATGTTAAAACCTTTTAATGGTTGGACCAATAAATTTATTTTTCCTCCCTATGATTTCATGGTTGCGGATTGTTTGATCACTAATTTCCACACCCCGTTGTCCACCTTGTTAATGATGATTTCTGCATTCTGCGGGCATGATTTGATGATGAAATGTTACCAAGAAGCGATTCGCGAAAAATACCGTTTCTACTCTTACGGCGATGCAATGTTGATTATCTAATTAATCGATTTTACTAGACAATTCACTTTTTAATCCATGCCAACCTACCAGGTGCATTTTAATGTTTCCTACAGGAATTTTCGCTTTGATTAAAATGGGTATGTGGTTTTTGTCTTTCGTTACCCAAAAGTTCACGTCCTCTTCACTTTTAAAATACCGTCCTGTTTGTACAATAGGTACGAACTTCATGCATTTAAACTTTCCTTTTCGGATGTTAATGGTCTGATCTCCGGTGTATTTGATTTTCAGGTTAAACAATTCATCATCCATAAAACAGGGAATGGTAAAAATCTTACCTTTTTTGAGGTCTTTAAAGTCAAGGGTCCGCGCGAAATAAAAACATGAAATCATGTCTTGAACGCCCATGGGCGCATCGAATTTTTTCCCTTTACTGTTCTCTACCTTTTCTGCATAGTGTCGAAAAGTGTAGTCTTGTTTGATTTTATACCCCCCTTCGTCTACGCGGCGTACAAAATACCAAGGCATGATGCTTTTTTGGTCGATGTAAGATTCGTAAGTGTCTTCTACTTTGAAAACTGAATTGAATGCCCCAAGCGTTTTTCCAATGCCTACGACATGATACAATTCACGGTTGGCACCTTTCTTTTCCGTGTATTTTACCTCCAACGTGGCCTCACCGGCATCTACAAATCCATAGCTTATTCGATAGCGAAGTTTTTCGCCAATTTGGAAAGCATCATTGTCAATTTTTGGATATTTAGGTCCATTCGATGTAGACAAACAAAAGAGCCCAACAATGGAAAGCAATAAGAACGATGCCGGTTTTTTCATGGTATTGATTTTTCGGCTGGAAACAAAGTTTATGCCACGAAAACTTTATTCAAACACCAAAATGAAGTTACTCTTTTTTCCTTTTCCCAACAACATGTATTGTCCATTTATCAAATGGGATTGATTCAATACAAAAGCGTCTGTGACCTTTTCTTTATTGACCGAAATGGCGTTGGCTTTAAGTTCTCTTCTCGCCTCACCGTTGGATGTTAAAAACCCAGATTCAGCAACCAAGGCATCTACAATGGAGATACCCTCATTCAACAATTCTTTTCGAATGTTGGCCTGAGGTACCCCTTCAAAAATTGACAAAAAATCTTCGTTAGAAAGGGATTTTAAAGCTTCTGTAGTGGCTTTTCCAAACAAAATAGCAGAGGCATTGATCGCAGCCATTAGATCCTCTTCACCATGAACCCTTCTTGTTACATCTTCTGCCAACGCTTTTTGAAGCAATCTGACATGTGGGTTTTCATTGTGGCTTGTTTCGAGTGCTTGAATTTCTTCGGCATTTAACAGCGTAAAAATGCGAATATAGGTAGCAGCATCTTCATCACTTGCGTTTAGCCAATATTGGTAAAATTTATATGGACTCGTTTTTTCCTTGGACAGCCAGACATTTCCGCCTTCTGTTTTTCCAAATTTGGTCCCATCTGATTTTTTAATCAACGGTGTGGTAACCGCATAGGCTTCAGAGTCCCCTTTTCTTCGAATCAATTCTGTTCCCGTAACAATGTTCCCCCATTGGTCGGAACCCCCGAGTTGAAGGATGCAATTTTTATGTTTGTTTAGATAGTAAAAATCATAGCCCTGTACCAATTGATAAGAAAATTCAGTGAACGACATCCCTGTTTCCAGGCGTGATTTCACCGAATCTTTTGACATCATATAATTTACAGAAATGTGTTTTCCAACATCGCGAATAAAATCCAGAAAGCTCATGTTTTCAAACCAATCAAAATTATTGACCAATTCAGCGGCATTGTCTCCTTCAAAATCTAAAAAACGTGCCAATTGTTCTCTAACACAGGCAACATTGTGATCCAAGGTCGCTTTATCCAATAGGTTTCTTTCTTGAGATTTCCCTGAGGGATCACCTACCATTCCGGTTGCGCCACCCACCAATGCAATGGGCTTGTGCCCTGCACGCTGAAAGTGCACCAAGGTCATGATTTGTACGAGGCTACCTATATGTAAAGAATCTGCAGTCGGGTCAAATCCGATGTAACCCGAACAAACTTTACGTTGAATTGCATCCTCTGTTCCTGGCATAATGTCGTGAATCATTCCCCTCCAACGCAATTCTTCAATAAAGTTCATCTTCATGCTAACGATTGGTTAATTCTTTAAATACCGTTTCTAAGCTCTTTTTCTCCAATTTCAATGTCAATATCAACCAACCTTCTTTTTGTGCCTTTTGAGAGAACAGTTTCCTCAGGTCGACATCAGCATCGCCTTCAAGTAACCATCCTTCCCCAACAGGTTTAACATTGCTTATGCCTTGAATGGATTGAAGGTCTTTGGCATTTAATTTTAATTCTAATTCAACATAAATGGTTTGTTTTGCCGCGTTTTCATCCAACTTTTCTGTTTGGTTGTTGGCGACAATTTTTCCTTTGTTGATGATGATGACTCGGTCGCAAATCGCTTCTACCTCCTGCATAATGTGGGTGGAAAGCATAACGGTTTTTCGTTTTCCAATTTCAGTGATGAGGTTCCTAATTTCTACCAATTGATTTGGATCTAAGCCAGAAGTAGGTTCGTCAAGAATTAACACTTCAGGGTCATGAATGATGGCTTGTGCCAAACCCACCCTTTGTTTATATCCTTTGGAAAGGGCACCAATCTTCTTTTTCTGTTCAACTTGAAGTCCAACGGATTCAATCATTTCAGCCACTCGTTGGGAGGGGTTTTTGACTTGGTAAATAGAAGCAACAAAATGCAAGTATTCTTTGACATACATATCCAAATACAGTGGGTTGCTTTCTGGGAGGTACCCTATTTTGAGTCGAGTTTCCATTTGGTCAATGTCTACTTTTCTTCCACAAACCTCAATCGATCCGCTGCTCGCGGGGAAATAGCCGGCAATCATTTTCATCGTGGTTGATTTCCCTGCACCATTTGGTCCTAAAAAACCAACGATTTCTCCTTTTTTTATTTCAAAGGAAACATCGTTAACCGCGGCCTGATCTCCAAAAAACTTGGTAAGGTTTTTAACTTCAATTGACATTTGATGCGAAGTTAATTATTTTTAAGTGACCATTGAATGATCCGGCTATTTCCCAACAATAAAAAGGAATAGTAAAAAGCAAAAAATGAGACCCCGGCTTGTGTTTCCAACGAATCTTCAAAAAACATAGTCAACAAAGAAACAAGCATAAATACGTACAATAACCATGATCTTCGTTTCACAGATTGATAAAACCCAAAGATAAACAACAAGACAAACAAGGTGATTCCAACCCATCCCGTTCCAATCCAAGTGGTTAAAAACATGTTGTGACTCCTGGCTTGGTATTCTTTCGAAAGCGGTGAATGCCGTTCTTTGTATGCGTTACTAAATGTTTGATCGATGTCACCTATCCCAACGCCTGCAAAAAAATGATTCGAGACAATAAAGGTTGCGGTTTTCCAATATTCAATTCTCTGTAAAAGCGAGTGTCCATTTGGATTTTTTGCTTCATACAATTGGTATTTTATTTCCGAAATTCTGGAAAAGAACCCGTTGTTTGCTTGGTATTCATCGGCAAAGCCATTTTCTATGTTCTGTATGTCGGCGGCACTCAGTTTTCGAATGTTGGTTTCATTCACTTCAATGCTTTTAGAACACATGTATCTTTCGGTGGTGGTACGCAATGGCTGGTTTTTTTTATCCAAACCACCAAAAGGCATTCTTGAACGGGTGTTCCATACTTTATTTGCCAACTCGAAGTTTTTAAGTTCACCACATTCTGCATGATTGGGATTAAGAAGCAGCGTTAGAAGGGTTCCAAATGAAATCAAAGTCACGGCTAAAAAAATCCAAAAATACTTAGTCAACCCCTTTAAAGCCATTCGAGCATATACAATGCAAATGAACACGATCGCAAGGGCAAGATAGGCACTGAAAACTTGGCTAAACAAGGTGTAATACGTAATAAAGGCAACAAAAATCCAAAACAATGGAGGGGATAAATTTTTCTTTGAAAAATTAAAGTAAGCAATGGCCACAGAGAAGCTCGCCAAAACCCCAAATCGTATGTGCGACCCAAACCAGCTTAGCTGTCGAATGTCTAATGCTTGAAAGTTTCTTGTTAAGAAGTAATAATGACCAAGATTCAATAGCGCTATAAAGGCAACACTGGCAATTACAATGTGGTTGATTAATATAATGTTTCTTCCTTTTGAGCTAAAGGATATCGTAAATAACATTGGTATGAGCAATAGGGTTGTACGAACGCGAATGCCATCCCAACCACTGTCAAGATCTTGAGTCCAAAGCATGCTTAGCAGATGAATTGTATAAAAGAGGAGGACGATCAAAAAACCAAGGTTATTTTTTATTCGTTTGAAATAGGTTGAAAAATCTCCGTGAAGTAAACAAGTTAAAAGCCAAGATAACATCGAAATTGAAAGCAGAAATTTACTGCAAACCATGCCAATGGAGAATAGGACTATGTACAAAAGGACCAAGGCATCAAACGAAAAAAACCTTTTACTGAGGACTAATTTCATTTAATGTTAAGCGTTTTTTTATACTGCTCGAGATTTTGCAAAAGGTCAATGGCGCTTTTTGTGACAGGATCCTTTCTAAATGCATGAATGTTTTTTCCCTTTTGGTAGTAATAACGACCGATGATTTCATTTTCCATTAAATTCCCAATTTCCTCAGTATGCGCTAAAATGAAATCTTGAAAAGGGATTTTAAGTTTTTTCTGAAGTTCAAGAAACGCTGGTTCTACATTAGCGAATTGGTTTTTTTGTTCAAGTTCAGCTTTTAATTTTGACAAATATTTCTCTGAAGTGGATTCGTACATGAAGTTGCTTTTTTCTAGAAAGCCAATAAAGTCTTTCATATCTTTTTCCGTAAACACATAAGATTCAGGACTTGAAAGGGTCTCGTTTTTCGCAGCATAGTCATTTGCGTAAAGGAAAATTTTATTTTGTGTTAACAACGCTCTCGTGATGTCTGAAAACAAAGGGTCTTCTATTTTTACATCTGGTTCAATGCCACGCCCATCTATCACCTCTCTTCCGTTTTTGGTTTTAAATTTTTGAAGCAGGCTATCGGGAATTTCTTTGGAATGGTTTTCATTGACGTTGTCATAATACTCTAGTCTTTGAACGCATCTTCCAGAAGGTGTGTAGTATTTTGCAATGGTCAATTTGATTTTTGATCCGTATTTTAGGTCGAAAGTTCTTTGCACCAGTCCTTTCCCATAGCTCGTTGCACCGATCACAACCGCACGGTCCAAATCTTGGAGGGAACCCGCAACAATTTCGCTTGCAGATGCGGAGCCTTCATCTACCAGAACGACCAAGGGTAATTTTTCGGCCAATGGATCAGAAAGGGTTGTATACACCATGTTTTCCTGCTTCGCACGTCCTTTTGTAGAGACAACCACCTGCCCTTTTGGAACAAAGAAGTTCACGATTTTGACGGCTTCAATGAGCAATCCACCACCATTTCCCCGCAAATCTAGAATCAAACCCTCCATTCCCTTTCCCTGAAGTTCAAGTAGGTTTTTCTTAATTTCTTCTGAAGCGGTTTGGGTAAAACTGCTCAGTGCAATGTATCCAATTTTATCCTTAAGCATCCCTGCATAGGGAACATCTGGAATTTTTATTTCATCTCGGGTCACATTAAACGATAAGCGCGTACCTTGTCTTTCAATTTCTATGTTTACGGCAGTGCCTTTGGGTCCTTTCATTGCATCTGAAACCGCTTCCATAGATTTTCCCTGCATGTCCCTTTTGTCTATGGTTAGAATTTTATCTCCAGCCTTGAGTCCTGCTTTTTGTGCGGGATTCCCTTCATATGGATCGGTAATGTAGGCGAATCCATTTATGGTTCCAATCAATGCGCCAACACCACCATATTGTCCTGTGGTCATCAGTTTATAATCCTCAATGTTCGCCTCGTGATAGTAAACGGTGTAAGGATCTAACTCATTAAGCATTGCATCTATGGCGATTTTGGAAAGTTTGCCATGTTGAATTTCATCTACGAAATACAGGTCCAGGTTTTCGTAAATTTGGTCAAGAATTTCTAAGCTTTTTAACTCTTCAAAGGCTTCAGACTGTGCCCAATTGGTTTGAAAGAAAAACAGTATGGCTAGCAACAGCGACCATTTCATTTGTTTACGCATACTTTTGAAATCAGTTTTTTAATGTTTTGTTCAATTTTCGGTCCTTCAAGCACGTCGTCCCAAAGATAAACGATACAAATTTGTGCATTACAATTCTTTTCTTCGACAAAACCCAACATTTCTTTTTTGTTTTTTCTTAATCCTTCTCTAATGCAACGCTTGATGTAATTCCTGTCGTGGGCTTTCTTTATTTTTTTTTTAGGTACGGCTATCATGTATTGTAAGGAGGGTGATTCATTTTCACCATATAACACAAAAGCGAGAAAAGGAAAGACTTGGCATTTTTTGCCTTTCGAAAAAACCATGTCAATGGATTTTTTACTACATAGTTTAAAGGCTTTTCCAAAGGTTTCATCCATTTTACAAAAGTAGGCAACTTTAGTCTTATCGTTTCACAATGGAATTCACCTGTGTTTCAAAAAGTTCGGTTTCAATGAGGTCGCCATTTTTTAGGTGGTCAATGCTTGTAACAACGCTTCCCTGGTGTCTTGTTATGGAATAACCGCGCTTAAGAATGGATTTAGGATTTAGGATGGAAACCGATTTTTCTATTTGGCCTAGGCGCTCAAATTCACGGTGTGAAATGTTCTTGCCAAGAAAGTTTAGTTTATGTCCCATTGTGTTCAGTTGATGGTAATTCCTTAGTTTACTTTGGTAAAACACGTCTTTAATCTTGGAATGCAATCTTTCGAGCTTGTTATTTGCATAGGAGAATTGGTTTTTCGAGCTGTTCAATAACTTGTTTTGAGATAAGCCTAAAAGTGATTTTTGTTGTTCAATTCTCCAATACGTTGTGCTTGGCAATCGCTTGGTTATGCCTTGAAATTGGTACTTGTATTCTTCCAGTAGGATTTTGGAGGAATTACGTAAAAACTGAGTACAACCAAGGATGTGTTTTTCCTCTAGAATGAACATTTGCATTAAATCATTCGCCAAAACAGAAGGGGTGATGGCATGGCTAAAGGCTACCATTTCGGCAACGGTTAGGTTCGTAGAATGTCCAATACCAGTAAGCACAGGCAGCGGGAAACAAGCAATTTTTTTACACAATGTATAATTATCGTAACAAGACATCCCAACTTCCGCCCCCCCGCCTCTCACAATGACTACGGCGTCAAAGTATGTTTGTAGGGTTTCTATTTTACCCAAAGCGTTGAGTATGGATGTGATGGCTTGGTCACCTTGCAGGGCACAATTAAACAAAAAAGTTCTGATGCCAAAGCGATTTTGATAGGCTTCCATCACAGCAGCAAAATCTGACAATCCTTTGCTTGACGCTGCGGAAATCAACGCGATGCGTTTCGGCAAGAGAAGTTCAAGTTTTTGGTTGTTTGCCAAAACACCTTCCTCATTAAGTTTTTTTAATGTTTCAATGCGTATGCGATGCAAAGCGCCCAGGGAAAAAGAGGGGTCAATTTCTAAAATGTTTAAACTTAATCCATGCACTTCACTGAAGGTGATTTTTATTTGCATTAGAACTTCCTTCCCCTCACTTAAAGGTTCTTGGACGGTTTTTTCAAAAGCGCTTTTTATTCTTACGTAATTCGTTTTCCAAATGACACCCGTAAGTTGTGCGGCTATTTTCCCGTCTTCCCGTTGAACCAATTCTGGGAAGGCATGCCCGCTCGGGAATAAATTTAACTTGTAAATCTCGGCCTTAACCCAATAGGTACTGTTGTATCTTGCATCCAATGTTTTCTTTATGGATTGTGCGACTTGTTTTAAAGAAAAAATGGTTTGAGACATCTAAAGCTAAAATACGAAAATCATTTTGAATTGCTTTCTTTCTCATTTTGACAGACAGAATTATTGTCATAACTTTGCGACCCTTTAACTGAATAAATATGGGTGTTAAATTGTTTTCTGGAAGGACGTCTTTGACATTGGCAACAAAAATTGCGGATTGTTACGGCGCAGCCTTGGGGGATGTTAAGGTAACCACTTTTAGCGACGGAGAATTTCAGCCTAGTTTTGAAGAAACCGTTCGTGGCCAAGATGTTTTTATCATTCAATCTACGATGCCACCCACAGAAAACTTGTTTGAACTTTTGTTGCTTATTGACGCAGCGAAGAGAGCCTCGGCAAGAAAAATCATTGCAGTTATGCCCTACTTTGGTTTTGCCAGACAAGACCGTAAGGATAAACCAAGGGTAGCCATAGGCGCCAAGCTTGTTGCAAACATGCTCATGGCTGCAGGTGCCGACAGAATCATCACCATGGATCTTCATGCAGATCAAATTCAAGGGTTTTTCGAAGTGCCGGTGGATCACCTCTATGGTTCGACTATTTTTATGAATGAAATGCGCAAGCTGGATACCGATAACATCATCATGGCAGCGCCAGATGTTGGGGGTGCAAAACGCGCAAATTCGTATGCAAAAATTCTAAACTGTGGACTTGCCCTATGCCATAAGCACCGTAAAAAAGCAAATGAAATTGCAGAAATGACCGTGATTGGTAATGTGGCAGGAAAAGATGTAATCCTTGTTGATGACATGTGTGACACGGCAGGAACCCTTACCACAGCTACGGATTTATTGATGGAAAAAGGTGCGAAAAGTGTTCGAGCTTTCTGCACCCACGCAGTACTTTCTGGCCCGGCATACGAACGAATTGAAAACTCTAAATTGACAGAGTTAATTGTAACGGATACCATTCCGTTAAAAAGACCCTCGGATAAGATCCGAGTGATTTCAGTTGACCATTTATTCGCAGACGTAATCAAACGACTTGTGAACAATGAATCAATCAGCTTACATTTTGTAATATCTTAAACTATAATAAATGAAAACAGTACAATTGAGCGGTTCGCTTCGAGCGAACGTAGGGAAGAAGGACTCAAAAGCACTTCGAAATGAAGGCAAAGTTCCTTGCGTACTTTATGGACTTGGCGAACAAACACACTTCGCAGTAAGTAAAATAGCCATGGAAAAAATCGTCTTTTCCCCAGACGTCTATCAAGTTAATTTGGACATCGAAGGAAAACAAGCCAAAGCCATCATTAGAGAATTGCAACAACATCCAACCAAAGGCACTGTGCAACATGTGGATTTTCTTCAATTAGATGATGCCAAAGAAGTTCGTGTTAAATTACCCGTTCGTCTGAAAGGTTCATCCAAAGGTGTTATGGCAGGAGGTAAACTTATGCAAGTATTTCGTAGCCTCAATTGTGTTGGTTTACCAACGGCAATTCCAGATGAAATTATGCTTGACATTTCTCCTTTGAGAATTGGTCATTCTATTCGGGTGAGTGCAATTGAAATTGAAGGGGTTAAGTTTTTAGACCCTGCAAATGCAGTCGTTGTTTCAGTCAAAATGGCAAGGGGAGCAACGAAAGGAGCAGACATCGATGACGATGATGACAATTAATTTTTTAAGACCGCAATCGCGGTCTTTTTTTTTGACTCATAGTTTCTAATTTCCAAAAGGTTTAGCCATTATCTTTGTAAAAAACAACAACCATGAATATCTCAGAAATTCTAGCTCATTTTAACATTCAAGAAACCAACAACGGCACGTTCATAGGCACTAAATCAATAGCCTCCAATGGAACATTGATCGATTCATATTCTCCTGTGGATGGAAAAAAAATGGCCTCGGTTTATGCTGCCTCTGTTAGCGATTATAATCAAGCCATCGATGCTGCCAGTGAAGCATTTTCACATTGGAGAAATGTTCCTGCGCCAAAGCGTGGAGAAATCGTTAGACAATTAGGGGATAAGCTTCGTGAATTTAAGGCGCCTCTAGGCGAATTGGTTTCCTATGAAATGGGAAAATCACTGCAAGAAGGACTTGGCGAGGTTCAAGAGATGATTGACATCTGTGATTTTGCAGTTGGATTGTCAAGGCAGTTATACGGTTTGACCATGCACTCAGAAAGACCTGGGCATAGGATGTACGAGCAATACCATCCTTTAGGAATTGTAGGGATTATTTCAGCATTTAATTTTCCGGTTGCCGTTTGGAGCTGGAATACTGCTTTGGCTTGGGTTTGTGGGGATGTATGCATTTGGAAGCCATCTGAAAAAACACCGCTTACAGCCCTTGCGTGTCAATACATTACAAATTTGGTGTTTCAAGCAAATGAAATACCTGATGGGGTTTCTTGTTTGGTCATTGGAGATGCCGAAATTGGCAAAGCCATGGCAAGTGACCCACGGGTGTCGCTTGTGTCTGCAACAGGATCTACAAAAATGGGTAAGTCTGTTGGTGCAGCGGTAGGCGAGAGATTGGGACGTGCCTTGCTTGAACTTGGTGGAAACAACGCCATTATCATTACCCCAAGTGCAGATTTGAAAATGGTGGTTCCAGGTGCAGTTTTTGGCGCCGTTGGTACCGCAGGACAACGTTGCACTTCAACACGAAGGTTGATCATTCACGCATCTATCTACGATTTGGTTAAAGAAGCACTGGTTAAGGCATACCATCAATTGGTGATTGGCAATCCATTGGATTTAAAAAACCACATGGGGCCTTTGATTGATACGGACGCGGTGAAGACCTACCTTCAAGCCATTGAATCCGTTAAAAACGAAGGTGGAAAAGTAATTGTCGAAGGGAGTGTGTTAAACGGAGAAGGATTTGAATCGGGATGTTACGTAAAGCCTTGCATCATTGAAGCTGAAAATCATTATGCCATGGTTCAACATGAAACGTTTGCCCCAATTCTTTACCTTATTAAATACGATGGTGAGTTACAAAATGCCATTGCTTTGCAAAACGGGGTTCCTCAAGGACTTTCATCTGCCATCATGACCAATAACCTTAAAGAAGCAGAAGCATTTTTAGCAGCTTCTGGCTCTGATTGTGGCATCGCAAATGTGAACATTGGTACTTCAGGAGCAGAAATCGGAGGTGCATTTGGAGGGGAGAAAGAAACCGGGGGCGGTCGTGAATCAGGTTCTGACGCTTGGAAAGTATACATGCGAAGACAAACAAACACCATCAATTATTCTGATGGATTGCCATTGGCTCAAGGAATAAAGTTTGATTTGTGAATTAATTAGCTTTAGTTTCATCTTTTGCTTTCATATCTTTGCCCCAAAGTAGAGATATGCAATTATTAACCGTGGGAAGTGTTGCGTTTGATGCAATTGAAACCCCTTTTGGTCATTCAGATAAAATCGTTGGCGGCGCAGGTACCTATATTTCCCTAGCAGCTTCCTTTTTCAATAAAAATCAAGCGCTTGTGTCCATTGTAGGGGAGGACTTTCCTACATCCATGATTCAAACTTTGAACGATAAAGGCATCGACACCCGTGGCATTCAAATTCCATTGGGAGGAAAAACATTTTTTTGGTCAGGAAGGTACCACAACGACATGAATTCTCGGGATACCTTGGCTACTGAACTCAATGTTTTGGGGGATTTTAACCCCGAAGTTCCTGAAGAATTTAAAAACGCACCCTTTCTTATGCTTGGGAATTTAAGTCCCGACGTTCAGAGAAAAGTAATTGAACAAATGACTACGCGCCCCAAACTCATCGCCATGGACACCATGAATTTTTGGATGGACATCGCGATGGATGAGTTAAAAGTTACCCTGAAAATGGTGGACTTGTTAATCATTAACGATGAGGAAGCCAGACAGTTAACCGGTCAATATGCGTTGAAAACTGCGGCTAAAAAAATATTTGAAATGGGACCGGGTGCAGTGATTATCAAGAAAGGAGAGCATGGCGCATTGTTGTTTCAAGGTAGTTACGTGTTTTTTGCACCCGCATTGCCATTGGAAGAAGTTTTTGACCCAACCGGTGCAGGAGATTCTTTTGCTGGTGGATTTATGGGCTACCTCTCAAGAATTGGAGACCCAAGCTTCGAAAACATGAAAAAAGCCGTCATCGCAGGTTCAACCTTAGCCTCCTTTTGTGTAGAGAAATTCGGCACTAAGCGAATAGAAGAAATTACAGAAGCAGAAATACAGCAAAGAATGCAGTCGTTTGTTGAATTGTCAAAATTTGAACTTATTTAAAATGCAAGAATTACAAGAATTTATAGATCAACTAAAAAAATTCGAGCTCGCGGATGAATTGATTACCATCGGCAAGGAAATCAATCAACTTAAAGTGAGTTTTGAAGATTTTCTTTTGGAAACAGAACGCAAACTCCAAATCGAAATCTTAGAGGCAAGAGAGAAAGGGGAGACCATCGAGCCGGTTGATTTTACGGACATTAAAAATGCATTTTTCGAGGGATTTAAAGAATTGCAAGCAAAAAGAAAGGTTCAGATTTCTTTGAAAGATACACTCGAGAAAGAAAATTTGAGGCTGAAAAAGGAGCTGTTAGATCGCATTCGAAAGGTAATTGAATCAGAGGAAAACATCAGCACGGCCTTTCAAGCCTACAAAGAATTGCATGAAACCTGGAAAAAAATCGGAGACATTCCTCGAGACCAAAGGGACGCCATTCAAAAAGAATATTCGAGGCTAATAGAGATCTTTTTCTATACCATGCGTATTTATCGAGAGATCAAAGACCATGATTACAAAAGGAATCTTCAATTAAAACAGAACATAATACATAAACTTCAACAGTTAAGAAACCAAGAGTCTGAAATCCGTGAAGTTGAACAGCAACTGAGAACCCTACAAGATGAATGGGAAGAGATTGGTCCTGTGGCGAATGATTTATGGGAACAGATAAAAACCAGTTATTGGGAAACCGTAAGGTCCATTTACGAAAAAATAAACGTTCACTATGAAGCCCAAAGACAAGTCTTTGTTCAAAACATCGAAAGCAAAAAAAGCCTTGTAGCTGCGGTGGATCAACTTGTGGAAGAAGCAAAACTTGCGACACAAAACAAAGAATGGGATCGATTGACAGAAGCGGTGGTCGCCCAGCAAGAAGCTTGGAAAAAAATTGGCCCGGGTTCTCGTAAGGAAAATGAAGTCGTCTGGAAAGAATTTAGAAAAGCTTGTGATGAATTCTTCAACCTAAAAAAGGAACACAACAAAGCCCAGAATGAAGTGTTTACGCAAGCCGCGAATCAGAAAAAAACACTCATTGAAAAGGCAAAGTCCTTTCATGGCGCCACCGATTGGAAAACAGCTTCGCATAATATTATTCAGTTGCAAAAAGACTGGAAAAACATAGGTTTTGCTGGAAAAATCGACAATAAATTGTGGAGTGAATTTAGAGCTGCTTGTGATGTGTTCTTCAACGCACGTGAAGAAGCCAATAAATCCCAAGACCTTGAACGGGTGGAAAATGCCAATAAGAAAAAGGAAATCATTCAAGCAATTACAGCATTAGAAATTGCAGACAAACGTGAAACCCTAGTGGCACTTAAAGATTTAGCGGCCGCTTTTGCGCAAACAGGTCCTGCCCCGCATAACCATAAAGAAAACCTTTACGCTGAATTTAAGAAGGCATTGGATGATAAATACAATTCCCTATCCTTAGATGCAAAGGAAAAAGATGAAGTCCTTTTCAAATCCAAATTAGACGGGATGTTTGCCAGCCCTGACCGCGCTAAATTGTTGCAAAGAGAAAAAAGCGAGATTCGAAAACAAATTGAAAAAATACAACAGGAATCCAATCAGATGGAAAACAACCTGGCCTTTTTTGCAAAATCTAAAGGTGCTGATGCCCTAAGGGCTGATGTGGATAAGAAAGTTGCCCAAGCAAATCGTGAAATAGAAAAACTCAAAAACCGCCTTAAACTCATTCCGAATGAATAGCCTTTCCAATGCCATTCTTTTGACATTGTTTTTTCCGATTTTGGCGATTTCAATCATCGTTGGATTTAATTTTCCATTGGAATTCATTCGAACCTCGGGCGAAAATATCCCCTATAAACAATTGATTTTTTTGACGCTGGCTTTAATGGTCTTGATTGTTTCAATGAACAGAAGCATTAAAAGATGGATGGGCTTACGCATGGCAAATAAAACCGACCGATTTAGGTTTTCTACCCCCATCAGCAAAGAACGAAGAATCCGTGTGGTTGTCTATACCCTATTAGAATCCGTCGTTTTGTTGGTGATTGCACTTGGTCTCTTTACCTTAACCGATGATTCCCTTCCATGTGCGCTTGCTTATGGTATTTTTGCTGTAGACAATATGCTTTTTCTGTTGTATGGAAATCGAAAATTTCGCGTAAGCATGAGCTCAAAAGCCCTTCTGGTGGCAGACAGAGAAGTGTCAGTGCTCTATTTTAATGGGCTTAGAAAAATCAGCATCTCCCAACAAACCCTTTATTTCGACTACATCAAGGAACTTCAGTTATCCTTTCCAATGAATTGCTTGCCTGAACCAGAAAGAAAAGCTTTTGTGATTGCGCTTGAAGCGATGGTTGACAAGGAGAAGGTCCTTTTGTATAACTTAGGGGAATGGAAGAAGTAAAAATCTTAATCATTGAGGATGACCTTTCGTTTGCTGGATTGCTTCAAGACCAACTTACCCAAATAGGATTTAATCCTTATAATTTAATTTGCGTTGATTCTATCGCGGACACCCGCCTCGTGAAATTGGAATTTGAACCCGATGTCATTTTATTAGACCTAAACATCCGCGATTCTTTTGGCATTCAAACGTATGATGAGGTTCATGCCATTTTTAAAGACACCACCTTGGTCGTGCTTTCGGGATTAGATGATAAAAAAGTATCGCTTGAAATCGTTGCCAAAGGAGCCCAAGATTACCTTCTAAAAACGGAAATTAACGCAGGCGCAATAGAGAAAACCATTAAATATGGGATGCTCAGGAGGACTTTTAGGCTTCAATTGGCGGAATCTGAAAAAAAATACAAAGACTTGTTTTACAATTCCCCGCTTCCCATGCTCATGTTAAGGATGAGCGACTTTAAAGTTTTGTTTTGCAACCAAGCAGCACTCGACTTATATGAAGCTAAGAGTGACGATGAAATGGTAGGTAAAACGTTGAATGATTTTTTCGTTTCAGAAAACAAACTGTCCATTTCACACCTAAAAAAGGGAAGCGAACCCATGATTTTCTATCAAACCACCAACGAGGGAAAGGAACTCATCACGGAAATAATTCTCAATAAACTACAGGAAGACAAAGAGGCTATAATTGCTTTGGTTGTCGATAAAACGGAGGAAATTCGTTTCGAAAAAAGCAAATACGAGATCATCGCCCATGCAGAAGAAGGAGAGAAAAGGAAAATTGCCAGGGAATTACACGATGGCCTAGGACAACAATTGGTTTTATTAAACTTATTGATTCAAAACATTCAGACGGATGCCTCCCAAAAGGAAGCGATGGATAACATTAACCAAATCCTGCAATCTTCCATTAGAGAGGTCAAAGAAATGGCATACAGCCTCCTTCCACCAGATTTAGACAAAGGGTTTTTAAATGCGGTTGACCGATTGGCGCATCGAATCAATGGCCTTGGAGAATTAACAATTGTAGTCGACATTTCAGATGAGGTACATGAAGATGATTTTGCCAAAGTTGATGCCTTCAACTTATATCGAATTTTACAAGAAGCGGTGAATAATGCAATTAAACATGCGAATGCCTCTGAAATTTCCATTCAAATTGGAAAAAATCAAGGTAAAATTCAGCTGCGTATCCGCGACAATGGAATTGGGTTTTCAATGGGCGAGGTTGAAGAGGGGCTTGGGCTTCAAAACATGCGACACCGTATGTCCATGTCCAACATTGTGGGGGATATAAAAAGTCAACCCGGCCAAGGCACGACCGTTGAACTCAAATTTGAAGCGTGAAAATTCTAATCATCCGATTCAGTGCCATTGGAGATATCTTGTTGACATTTCATGTAGTTCATGAAATTCAAGCATCCCATCCGAATGCCGAAATACACTTTCTTACCAAGCTTGAACATCAGAAATTGTTCGATTTCCTGCCCGTACCGGTAAAGGTGCACCCATTGACTGACAACTTGTGGGAGACTTCAAAAAAGCTTCGCGCAGAGAACTTTGATACCGTTATTGACCTTCATAATAACCTGCGAACCCGTATCCTTCAAGTGCTCATGTTGCGTGTGGAATGGCACCGATTTCCGAAATTAAACTTCAATAAATGGCTTTTAACCCAATTAAAATGGGATACATTGCCAAGAAAACATGTGGTTGATCGGTATTTCCAAGCATGTAAACATTTGGCATTAAACCAACATTCCCAAGAAACACTGCGTATGAATCCTGAGGTGAACCTTCTGGATTTTTTGCCGGAATCATCCCCTTATGTCGTTTGGGTACTTGGTGCCAAATTCAAGACAAAACAGTTTCCCGAAGATAAAATCCTTGAGGTTTTGAGACGATTGACGCTGAAAGTGGTGTTTATTGGAGGAAAAGAAGAAGCTGAAATGGGGGAGTCCTTGGCAAGAAATTATTCCGAAGGCATAAACCTGGCTGGTAAGCTAAGTTTAAACGAATCTGCCCAAATGGTGAAAAGCGCAAAGCTGGTGGTAACCAATGATACAGGATTGATGCATTTTGCTGCCTTTTTCAATAAGCCAATCCTTTGTATTTGGGGAAACACTACGCCTTTGTTTGGGATGTATCCTTACCATTGCTCAGATGTGACCCATTTTGAAGTCCCTGAATTAACGTGTCGTCCCTGCTCAAAAATTGGCCATGCCCAATGTCCTAAATCCCACTTTAATTGCATGATGAAACAAGACACACAGAAAATAAGCGAGGCAATTATTTCGAAATTTCATTCATAAAAAGAAGGATCTCTGCAATCGCGTTCTCATCAAAAGTGGTCTCGATTTCGCCATATTCCAGAGGGCTTCCTGTATTTGTTGGCTGAAACAAATGATTTAATCCTGGCAACGAAACAATCTTTTTTGTCTTACCTATGGGTGGATTACAATGCAACCCGATGTTTTTTAAATTAGAAGCCTCCGCAACTTGAAGGTCAAGGGAGCCATTCATTGCCATGAAATGGCATTTTATATTTTGTAAATCCTTCTCAGGATTGTAATTTAAAAAATAAATCATCCATGGATTTACGAACGCTTTGTAGGTTTCATCAACCCATTGCGACCGGTTTACTAGGCCGGCTTTTTTGAGCTCTTTTTCACGGTTGGTTTTGGATGTCTTTTCTAGATAATCTTTTGCATTCTTTTCAATAGAATCTCCCGCAAGAATGGGAAAAAATTCATCGCAGAAGGTGCTTAATTCTTTCAGCTCCTTTTTACTTGATCCATTTGCTTTTGAAATGAGAATTTGTTGTTCTTTTAACAAATTAGAGCCTAAAATACCAGGGCCAGCCAAGGAAACCACGCCAAATATTTCAGGGTGTTGCGCGGCAACCATTGTGGCAATCATCGCCCCTTCGCTGTGACCCATTAATGTGATTTTTTGGGCATCGATCACTGGGTTTGTTTTTAGAAATTCCATAGCCGATACTACATCTTCAGAGAAATCTTTTGACGTAGCCCAATCAAATTTTCCATCGGTTTTACCCGTTCCCCGGTCGTCGTACCTCAAGACAGCATAACCCGCTCGAGTTAATCGATCTGCCAATAACAAAAAAGGCTTGTGCCCAAGGATCTCTTCGTTTCGGTCTTGTGGTCCACTGCCTGAAATCAGAATAACACAGGGAACAGTCCTTGAATCCAGGTTGTTTGGTGTGGTAAGCGTTCCACTAAATTGTATGCCCGCTTCGGTGTTTTTAAAAGCAACCTCCTCAGAAAGGTATGGAAAAGGCGCTTTAGGCTCTTGGGGTCTTTTTGTAGCTTGTTTTTCCAAAACACTTCTGCTAAAGGATAATTCTGTTGAGAATGTACCTTGGCGGAATGTGCCCCCAAGGTTGCCGTCTTGCAGGGTTTTACCTTGGTAGCTTAGGCTTAGGTCCGTTAAGGTAAAGGTTAATTCATTGCCTTTTATTTCAACACTGCTTAATGGCATGCCAAAGGCTTTTTGATCGGGACTGTCCATGGTGCCTGACCAATTACCCTCCTTTTGGGTAAGATGTAAAACCAAAGAAAGCTCCTGACCATAAACTTTTAACAAGGCATTCCAATCGCCCTCAAAAGATTGTGAAAACAAATTACTACCTAGAAAAATGGCGATGCCAAGCAGGATGGTTTTAGTTTGATTCATCGCTGAATATTTTTTTAAGTTCTGTAGCCTCAGAAGGTTTCATTTTTCCTGCTAAAATCAGATTCAATTGTCGTCTGCGCAATGCCCCTTCGTAGCGTTCGATTTCTTCTTCCGTTTCCGGAATTATCTCAGGCACTTGGATGGGGCCCCCATTTTGATCTACCGCAACAAAGGTATAAATGGCTTCATTGCACTTTTCACGTACCCCGGTTACAGGGTCTTCCATGTACACATCGACAAAGATTTCCATGCTGCTGTTAAATGCCCTTGAAACTTTCGCTTCCAGGGTAACGATAGATGCTTGTGGTATGGGCTTCTTAAAGGAAACATTGTTCACAGATGCAGTTACAACCACCCTTTTGCAATGGCGATGAGATGAAACGCTGGCTATTACGTCCATCCATGCCAATAATTGGCCTCCAAAAAGATTGCCAAGCGTATTGGTGTCGTTGGGAAGTACAACAATGGTGGTGATGGAAAGGGATTCGGAGGGTTTTTTCGACTTCATGAATCAAATATAGAAATTCGCACAGTACTTTAGCCAAGTAATATTTGATAGAATATATTAATGTACTATTTTAGCATCGCAAAAACATACTTATGAAATTTACCTTCTCCCTTTTTGTTCTTTTTTCGATTTTCCTTGCTTCTGCCCAAGTAAAAACCAAAAATTCTTTTGACCCAACCAACGCCCGTGAGGGTGAACATGTTGAATATTGCCACTCCCATAAAAAAATGGCTGCATTGAACATGAATCAAGATTATTTGGTGCAAAAGAAGTTAGACTCCTTAGAAGAATTACACCTTTCTCATCAATCGATTGAAAAAGGGGTTGTTTATCAAATTCCAGTGGTTTTTCATGTGCTACACAACAATGGCGTAGAAAACATATCGGATGCCCAGATTCTTGATGCGCTGACACTCTTGAACAGAGATTTTCGTCTATTAAACCTCGATGCAAACAATGTGCAGCCCGAGTTTCAAGGCATGCCAGCAGATGTAGAGGTTGAGTTTCTTCTTGCTACAAAGGCGCCGAATGGGGCTTGTTTTAAAGGGATTACCCGAACCATGTCAAGCATGAGCTATGATGGATCGGATGGAGGCAATCAAGTAGATGCCATCATTGCTGGAAATGATGTTTACCAAGGACAATGGCCAGGAAATAAATACTTGAACATTTTTATTTGTGGAGAAATCGGTGGGGCTGCAGGATATACTACCAATCCTTCTGGTTTTTCTGCCAACCAAATGACCAATGGAATTTGGGTTTTACATGACTATGTCGGGTCCATTGGAACGAGTTCTGTGGGAACCAGTAGGACCTTAACACATGAAGTTGGACATTGGTTAAATTTATCTCATACGTGGGGACCAAACAACAATCCAGGAAATGCCTCAAGTTGCTCATCAAGTGACCAAGTTCAAGATACCCCAACTTGTATTGGTGTGCAAGCATGTTTGTTAAGCTCCAATACCTGTAATACAGACAATGCCTATTGGGGAGGTGTCGATATGAAGGACAATGTTGAAAATTACATGGATTATTCTTATTGTTCTAAGATGTTTACCCTTGGTCAGGTAACACGTATGCGTACCGCTTTGCAAAGCAATAATACAGGAAGAGCCAACATTCGTTCTCAAGCCAATTTAACCGCCGTTGGGGCTGGATTAACACCGTATTTGTGTAAAGCAGATTTCTCTACAGACCGTTCCACCATTTGCGTGGGTGATACCATTCAATTTTCTGACGAATCCTATAATTTAGTTTCAGGTTGGAACTGGAGTTTTGCGGGAGGAAGTCCAGCAACATCCGCAATCCAAAACCCTACGATTACCTATACTACCCCAGGTTTGTATTCTGTGACTTTGGCCGCAACAGATGGTGTGACAAACGATTCTGAAGTTAAAAGCAATTACATTCGCGTACTTCCTGCACCTAGCTCCCTTCCTTTTTGGGAAGGATTTGAAGCCTATGCATCGTTGGCTAATTTGACCAACTGGGAAGTTTATAACCCAAACAATAACAATGCTTTTACCATCGAAAACACCACTGGTTATAGTGGAAATCAATGTGCTAAACTTGTGAATTTAGGACAAGCGCCCTCTAACATCGATGAACTCATTTCATCTCCTATCGATTTATCTGTAATCCCAGCAAATGGTACCGTGACCCTAAGTTTCCGTTATTCTTATCGTAAAAAGCTTGCTGCTGATTATGAATACCTAAAAGTGTTTATTACGGGAGATTGCGGTAGCAACTGGGTTCAACGCAAAACCTTAGGTGGAAATCAACTAAGTAGTGTAGCCCTTGCCACCACTTGGAAACCCAGTTCACAAGCAGATTGGGTTACGGTTCACATGACCAATGTAACAAGCAATTATTTTGAACAAAACTTTCGTGTGAAATTTAAGTTTGAAGGAGAAGGAGGAAACAATTTTTACCTAGATGACATCAATCTTTACAGTGGGGCACCTTCCAATACCTTGGTATTAGGCTTAACAGAACAAAGCATCGCCGGAATTGTGGTTTATCCAAACCCAGCACAAGATGAAATTTCAGTAAAATACAACGCCTTGATGGCAGGAGCGTACCAAGTATCGATTGTTGACATGGCTGGAAAAACAGTGCAAAACTACGCCATTCAATCGGCTGCAGGGGAAAATGTTGTTTTAATGGACATCAACGCACTTTCTTCCGGGAAATACAATGTCAAAATTCAAGGTGCAGAAGGATTTACAACGGTTCCTTTCGTTAAGAAATAGGCTTCTCAAGCGCTTGTAAAACTTTTTGAGTCATTGCTTTGCCTAAGATCGCTTCAATCTCATGTTTCGGCGTTGCCGTTAACTTAGAAAGGCTTCCGAAGTGTTGGTAAATTTTTTCTGTTGTTTTACTTCCCACCCCTTTGATTTGCTCAATTTCTGATTGAATGAAATGATTGCTTCGCATGTTTCGATGGTGTGTAATGCCAAATCGATGCGCCTCATCTCTGATCCTTTGTAGTAATTTCAAGCCTTCATGGTCACGTTGGAGCTGTATAGAATAACGATCGCCAGGAAAAAACACCTCCTCTAAACGTTTTGCCAATCCAATGACAGCCACCTTCCCACGAAGCCCGACACTTTCAAGGGCTGAAACGGCTGCGCTGAGCTGCCCTTTCCCCCCGTCGATTACGATAAGGTCCGGCAATGCTTTTCCCTCTGCCAGCACACGTGTATAGCGACGTTGGACAATTTCATACATCGATGCGAAATCATCAGGGCCTACTACGCTTTTTATGTTAAAGTGGCGATAGTCTTGTTTGCTTGGTTTTCCGTTTTTGAATACCACGCAGGCGGCAACCGCATTTGTACCCTGAAAATTGGAGTTGTCAAAGCATTCGATATGATTGGGAATCACGGGAAGTTTTAGTCCTTCCTGCAAAGCGTTTACGGCATTCATTTCAACCGAAGAAATGGGTTTTTCCTTTCTGGGAACAGCGGTGTTTCTCGCATTTTTAACTGAAAATTCTACGATTCTCGCCTTGGTTCCGATCTTTGGTTGAACAAAATGATAGGGTCCAATCAACCGGTTGATGTTTAAATTGGTCAAAATTTCATAGGTGCTGCTCGAATATTCCTCGTTCAGATACTGTATCAATAGGGGTGCTATTTCTTCCTCAGATTCGTCAAGTTTTAGTTTGAGCTTATTTGAAATTGCAAATGCAATTTGGCCTTCTCTTACCCAAAGATAGTTGTAATAAATATGACCGTCGTCTTTGGTTAAGGTTAATACATCCACGTTGAAATTGCTTTCGCTGGCAACGGCTGAGGTGGATCGGTACGCTTCAATGGCTTCTATTTTGTTTTTGATCTCGAGCGCATTTTCAAAATCTAAAGCATCTGAAAAAGCTTTCATTTGCAGCTTTAAGTTTTGAATCAACGTGAATGTCTTTCCATGAAGCAGCAATTTGATCTCCTGAATGCTTTGTGCATAATCCGTTGCTGTTTGTTTCGACACACACGGACCTAAACAACGTTTGAGGTGATACTCCAAACAAACCTTGTATTTTTCTTTCTCGATTTCTTTCTCTGATAAAAGTAAGTTACACGTTCGAAGGGGATAGGTATCTCGAATCAAATTCAAGAGCACATTGACGTTCCTCCCCTTCGGATAGGGCCCAAAGTATTGGCTGTTGTCATGTATCTTTTTTCGGGTTAAAAATACCCTGGGAAAGGGTTCCTTTTTTATACAAATCCATGGATACGTCTTGTCGTCTTTTAAAAGAATATTATACCTTGGTTTGTGTTGTTTTATGAGGTTGTTCTCTAAAAGTAAGGCGTCGATTTCAGAATCAACAACCAACCACTCAATGGACTTGATTTGCTTAACCAACACCCTCGTTTTCGCGTCAAGATGGGTTTTTTGAAAATACGAAGAAACGCGCTTTTTGAGATGGTTTGCCTTGCCTACATAAATTAGGTTATGTTGGGAATCAAAAAACTTATAAACCCCAGGGTCCAACGGGAGTAAATCCAGAAAATCGTTTCCATCCAACGTAATTTTCATCTAACAAAAGTACATAAAAAAAGCCCCTCCCTTAGATTTCTCATTGGGTAGGGGCTCAAAACCGTGTAGGTAAAATTAGTTTTTCATGATGCTTTTTACCAATGTACCTTCTGTGGTGGTAACATTGACATGATACATTCCTTTTGCAAAATTGATTACAGGAATGGTAACAATGGAAGCGTCAAATTGTGTTGTTGTAAACACTACTTTTCCGGTAAGATCTGTAATGGTAATTCCAGAAACCTGGTTGTTCAAAGAGCCTAAATCTATGTTTAAAGCATCTTCTGTAGGATTTGGGTATACATTGATCATGGATTCATTTAATGTATTTAATCCTGAACTTGCCGTGATGTTTACCATGTAATCTTCTGTTTCACCATAAGGAAGGGTTCCACAAGGAACGATGGCGCCTGCCCCTTGGTAGGAAATCCGAACACGCATGTGTGTCATTCCTGTGGTCGCTGAAGCGGGCACTGTAAAGTTGAATACATTGCTCCAACCTGCTGCCACGATTACATATCCAACTTGTTCTCCTGCATCTGAGAAATCTAAATCGTTGTTGTAATCTATCCACATGGCAATCTCATCATTTGTATAGGCAATGTTCCCTGCTTGGCCAATGATGCCTGGTGTAATGGTTGCACTGTATGCAGATCCTTTCGCCAAAGAAGTAGACATTGCAGTGTAATCTGCATAACCGCCGGCCGTACAAGCGCCAGAGTTGTTGTTGATCGTATTCAACAATACGGTTTTGATGTATTCATCGCAGGTGTCAGCAGCAGCAGCGCATGGACCCGTTGCTTGAACCACGGTAATGTAGTTGTTTTTAACTTCAGAGTCACTTCCCATGGCATTTGTAGCAACCAAGGTTACTGTGTATTGTCCAACGTTATTAAACGTAACAATCGGATTTTGAGAAGTGGCACTCGTACCGCCAGTGTACGACCATCCGCTTCCTGAAATGGTCCAAGCCCAAGAGGTTGGAACACCCGTACTTAAATCGGTGAAAGAAACGTTGTTTCCTGTATTCACGGTCAATGGCGCCCCTATAAAATTCGCAACGGGGGCTACTGGATTGGAACATGGATCATTTGATCCATTTAGCGTTAATGCCCCCGTGTTGGCAGGGTCTAAATGGGTTTTCAAGCGACGGTTCGCTGCAGCTCCGTTCGATGTCCAATGGTAAGATGTTTTCCCATAGGAATCAGGTGCATTTTGAGCGGAGCAAAAAGAGCCTCCACCGGTTAATGTGCCGACAATACGGCCCGAAGAATTGTTAAACAATGGTGATCCTGATGAGCCTCCTTCTGTCACACCATAGCCATTGGCATTGGAAGACCAAGTAAGCCTCCAGTGCGTGTTTGCCGTGCTACCTCCCCATGAAGTAGATACCGTTGTCCCATTAAAAGTGGATATTTTTTTAATGTCACCAGCCGGATGATGTATTCCTACACCGCCTGTGGTTGCTGTATTGTTGGCATCCCAACCATTCCAATAGGCGTTGAAATTGGCAGATTTTAAGGTAGTTACAGTCGTTGCTTGGTTTGCCAATGTTCCCAATTGCACCAACAAAAAGTCAGATCCTGTGCTTCCTCCGCCATCTCCAGAATCCGAAAGTTTAACACTTCCAGAAATAAAATAATTCGCTAAGGTCCCAACGGTAGCAGGATTTGAACAACTCGGCGCTTCATATCTAAAATAGAATTTCCATTGGTTGAAATCTGCAGTAGTGCAGTTCACTCCACAATGCAAAGCCGTTAAAAACAAAGGTTTACAATCATTGGCAACATTGTTCACCAACGACCCTGTGCACCATCCAGCGCTTCCACCTTCAACTACGTAAATGCGCGCAACACCTCTCTTTTGATTTTGCCAGTTGTTTCCAACAGGACTGCAGTTTACATTAACTTCACAAGCCTCTGATTCGTTGATTTTTGTCTGACTTACGTTACCTGTTGAGCGATAATTGTAAATGATTCTGTCGATAAAGAGTTCAGATGTTTGAACATTTGGTGATTCAGTCAAAGTAATGATCATATCATCTCCAAAACACAAGGCCGCATTGTACATAAAATGAGACTCAACATCCTTCGAGGTAAGCACAGGGTGTACCAATGCGCCTGCCAGGTTGCGAATTTCTAAAGTTGTATTTCCATACAATTTAAAAGTGCTGAAAAGAAAACTCAACGCTTCAGCTTGGCTTGAATGCACGCGTAATTGCCATTGGCGATTTCCATTTGAAAGCGTAGACCATAGACCGCTGTTCAAAGGAGAAACATTCACGGTTTGTGCCACCCCAATTCTGTATAGCATTCCTTGGTTGTCCCTTACCACATCTTCGTTGTGAATCTGTGTCATGTTGGGAACAGCCACTTCTAATGTAGGAATGTCTTTATTGACATTAAATTTGTTAATCGAAGGCAATTGGCAATAAAACGTAAAGGAAATTGCCATACCCGTAAGTCCGAGTAAAAGTTTTTTCATAGCTGATAGGATTTTAGTTAATTTCACGGACAAATATACATTTTCAATTTGAAATCAGCATTAAGGATTTGTTTAGTTGAAGACGATTCTACCCTTCAGAATTTCATCCGTTTTAATTTGGAATTGGAAGGTTACGAAGTTATTTCCTATGCCTCAGGATCAACCGCTTTTTTGGAATTGAGCAGCCTTCTTAAATGTGACCTAGTGATTTTAGATAATATGTTGCCAGGGAAGAATGGCATTGACTTGTGTAATGAATTGAGGAAAGTAAGTAAAATACCCATATTGTTTTTATCTGCGAAAGGGACCACGCATGATCGCATTGAAGGATTGAGAGCAGGGGCAAATGACTACCTTCCGAAACCCTTTGATCTGGAAGAGCTGTTACTACGTGTGTTTGCACTCTTACCGAGGAAACAGTTAAGTTTTAAGGTCGGCAAAATTTCGATTGACATGGATACTTTAGAGGCAAAAGATGCGCAAGCAAGACCAATTCATCAATTTTCTAAAAAAGAAATTGCTTTGCTTCAATTGTTTCTTCAAAATGAAAACAAGGTGTTGTCTCGAGATGAAATTTTGGATAAAATATGGGGAGAAGACGTATACCCTACGAGCAGGACGATTGACAATTTTATTTTAGGGTTCCGAAAAATTTTCGAGCCAGATCAAAAAAACCCCAGTTATTTCCATTCGATTCGAGGGGTTGGGTATAAATTTACAAACCAAAAAGACTGATATGTTTACAGGAATTATTGAACAAATGGCTACGTTAAAATCGATGGAAAAAGAAGGAGAAAATGTACATTACATTTTCCATTCCGATTTAACGGGTGCTTTTAAAATTGACCAAAGCCTTGCCCACAATGGCTGTTGTTTAACCATAGTGGACCTTTGGCCCGAACAAAACATGTACAAGGTAACCGCGATTAAAGAAACACTTTCTAAAACCAATTTGCGCGATTGGAAATTGGGAGATCAAGTTAACATTGAGCGTAGCCTTGCCTTTAATGGCCGTTTGGATGGTCATATTGTACAAGGTCATGTGGATGTCACAGGGGTCTGCACCTCCATTGAAAACCAATCAGGAAGCTGGAAGTATAGTTTTAAATACAACACATCGGACTTAACCATCGAAAAAGGATCCATTACTGTAAATGGGGTGAGTCTGACCGTTGTAGATGCAGGGGTTAATCATTTCAGCGTTTGCATCATTCCATACACTTACGAGCATACCAATTTCCATTCGTTGAAAGCGGGAGATGAGGTCAATTTGGAGTTTGATGTTTTGGGAAAATACGTTTCAAAATATTTAAAAGTGTATGAAAATAAGTGAAGCCCAGGCATCCGTTGACCAATGGATACAGTCTCATGGCGTAAGGTATTTCGACCCTCTTACAAACATGGCAATCTTAACCGAAGAGGTAGGCGAAGTCGCCCGAATCATGGCAAGACGTTATGGCGAACAAAGTGAGAAAGAATCAGATAAAGGAGCAAGTTTAGGAGATGAATTGGCAGATGTAATGTTCGTTTTGTTTTGCATTGCCAATCAAACGGGGATTGATTTATGTGCTTCTTTCGAAGAGAACATTCGCAAGAAAACAGAACGAGACCATCTCAGGCATAAGGACAATCCCAAGTTAAGATAGCAAATCTATTTCTGGGTTGACCGGGGATGTGCTGTATTGTATGCTTTGGTGAGTTGCGCAAAAGAATTGTGTGTATACACTTGTGTTGCTGCCAATGAGGCATGGCCTAACAGTTCTTTTAAGGTTTCTAAACCTGCCCCATGGTTTAACATATGCGTTGCAAAGGTATGGCGCAAGACATGCGGGCTACGCTTATCCAAGTGTGTCAAAGCCCCTAACAAAGCATGGATTTTTCGGTAGACAAAAGCGGGATAGAGTTCCTTACCATTGTCAAGCGTAAAAAATCGGTTTGTTTTACTGATTTTTTCTCGAAGGGGGAGGTAAAGCATGATCTTCTGATTCAATGTCGGTGAAATGGGAATCAATCGCTCCTTGTTTCGTTTTCCCAATACCTTGATGGTTTGTTGAGTCACATCGTCTCGTTTGAGCTGAACCAGTTCGCTTAAACGAATCCCCGTTTGGTAAAAAAATTCAAAAATCAATTCGTCCCTCAGTCCTTGGAAGTTGTTTCCAAAAACGAGCGCAGTTTTTTGCGACTCTAGGTCTTGTTCCTTAGCAAAGGTTGGCAAACGCTTTTCGGTTTTAGGCCCCGTTATTTTTAACATGGGGTTTTCTTCGGTTAGTCCTTCCTTCCGCAACCAAGTGTAAAACGTTCTTAAAGTCGCTAACTTCCGGTTAATGCTTTTATTGGATTGTGAATTTTCCATAAGGTGTACGATCCATCCCCGAATGAAGGAAGCGCTGAGTGGAACGAATTCCGAACACGCTTGGATGTCAGCAAATTTCATGAATTGCGAAAGGTCTGATGAATAGGCCTTCACGGTATGTTCAGAAAATCTTCTCTCGAATCGCAGGTAGTTGTAAAAACCAGAAAGCATAAAAAAAGGGGCTTAAGCCCCTTGTTAACGAATATGTATCAGTAAGGTTACCCTTGTTGGGATTGCATTCTTTGTTTGTATGCTGCACGAATAACTTCTTGACGACGAGAGATGGATGGCTTTTCAAATTCTTTCCTTCCTCTGAGCTCATTCATTACTTTGGTTTTTTCAAACTTTTTCTTGTACTTCTTTAAAGCTCTTTCGATGTTTTCGCCTTCTTTTATAGGTATAATTAGCATAGGATGTCTTTATAAATTTAATTTCGGGTTGCGAAGATACGGCATTAAGCCATAAATCCAAAAATTATTTCATTAATTCTCTTGAAATAACGACTTTTTGTATTTCTGAGGTTCCCTCCCCAATGGTCATCAATTTGGCGTCACGTAGAAACTTCTCCGCTGGATATTCTCTCGTATACCCGTAACCCCCCATAATTTGTACCGCTTCGTTCCCGCAACGTACAGAAACCTCGGAAGCATAGTATTTTGCATAAGCCCCTTCCTTTGTAACTGAAAGCTTGTTATTTTTTCGATAGGCTGCTTGAAATGTCAAAAGTTCCGCTGCACTGATTTCAGTCGCCATATCAGCTAACTTAAATGAAATGCCTTGGAAATTTGAAATCGATTGTCCAAATTGTTCTCTTTCTTTTGCATATTTTACGGAAGCCTCGAACGCACCGCGGGCAATTCCACAACTTAAAGAGGCAATGGAGATTCTTCCGCCATCCAAGACCTGCATCGCTTGTTTAAAGCCCATTCCAACTTCTCCAATTACATTTTCAGCAGGAACTCGAACATTGTCAAAAATCATCTCAGCGGTTTCACTTGCGCGGACCCCAAATTTATCTTTGATTTTTACAGCTGAAAAACCAGGCATATCTTTTTCGATGATAAATGCAGTAATGCCATTGCTATCTAAAAGCTCTCCTGTGCGAACCAGGATAACAGCAACATCTCCGGATAAACCATGGGTAATCCAATTTTTAGCGCCATTGATGATCCAGTCGTTACCATCTTTAACTGCAGTGGTTTTCATACGCATCGCATCAGAACCGGTATTGGGTTCCGTTAAACCCCAAGCCCCAATAAAATCTCCTGAAGCCAATTTTGGAATAAATCTTCTTTTTTGTTCTTCATTTCCATGGTAATAAATATGTCCAGTGCAAAGGGAGTTGTGTGCAGCCACGCTTAGACCGATTCCACCACAAACTTTACCCAATTCCATCAGTGCCGTTGCGTATTCAAAATATGAAAACCCCGATCCGCCATAGCTTTCCGGTACAAAAATCCCTAACAGTCCGAGGGAACCCATTTTTTTCATGGTTTCTACAGGAAAAAACTCATCCTGATCCCACTGCATCATGTTGGGTTTGATTTCTTTTTCAGCGAAGTCACGCACCATTTGTGCAATCATTCTTTGGTTTTCATTTAATTCAAAGTTCATAAGGCGAAATTAAGGATATTGAACGATACTGTTTATTTGTTGACTATATTTTGAAAGCATTGATTTTCCATTTAAAAAGGACAGGCTGATTAAAAAATCAAATCCGGCAATGGTACCACCACATTTGGTAATTAATTCGGCAGCGGCGCAGGCAGAGCCTCCAGTGGCGAGTAAATCATCGTGAATTAGAATTTTATCACCTGGTTTGATCGCATCGCTGTGCATTTCAATGACCGCGGAGCCATATTCCAACTCATAAGAATGAGAAATTTTGTCAAAGGGTAATTTCCCTTTTTTGCGAATTAAAATAAATGGAATTCCTAAGGCCATGGCCAAAGGAAAGCCAAATAAAAACCCTCGGCTTTCTATTCCAGCAATTCCTTGTAAATCAAAATCAGCATAAAAATCCACTAAATGCTGGGTGATGTCTCGGCATAAAGAAGCATCGTGCATGATAGGTGTGATATCCTTGAAGACGATTCTTGGTTTTGGAAAATCGGGAACATCTCTAATTGCCAATGAAACTTGTTCTTTCAAATTCATACTACAAAGATAAGTATGGAAGTACTTTCTCAAAATCTTCTTCGTTAATTAAATGTGAATCCTTAATTTCTTCAAGGGTATGGTAGCCTCCAATTTGTTTTCTCATCTTCACAATTGAGTTGGATTGTGCCCAATTAAGGTAGGGATGTTTGTTCAATTCTTCTGTTGTGGCTTTATTTATAGAGATTTTGTGAACTTTTGTTTGGCTGAAATCCAACCGCTCACATAAAATTTGGTAGGTAGCCTCATTCATTTTATAAACCTCTAATAGTTGTTCTTTTTTATAAATGCCTCCCAGTGCAAAATGGTATTTCATGACCATTTTCGCGTAAAAAGGTCCGATTCCTTTGATATTTTCCAACCTACTGCTATCTATTTCAAACAATGGAATTTTTTCGACCTCCACAACAATTTTTGGCGTTGTCGGTTCGAATTTGAATTCATTTGTGGGTTTTTCATAATACGTTGAGTCTTTTATGATGTCAAAAAGTTCTTTGGGAATCACAAAAATCTTTTCCAAATCAGCATTCGACCGCAAGGGATACTTTGTAAATTTTAAGACCACTTGTGCTTGCTTGGGGCTTAATCCCAAATACATCCAATCGGATAAAGCGTATTGATTTGGATTAAATTTCTTTGGGGGACGATGGTAGGTTTTTTTTCGTCTTTTTTGATGATAAACATTATGTTTCACCATCGATTCTATTTGTTTCTCCTGCGTAACCGTAAATTTTATTTCTTCACGGGGAGTGATGTTTCGAAGAATTCTGGGGATAAGCACAATCATCAGTGCAATGACAGACCACAATAACAAACTAAGGTTACTTCTGCTCGAGAATTTTAAGTTTTTCCATTTCATATGGTGCGTTAAACGTCACCAAAAATCAACTATTGCGAGCGCGTGTGAAGAAATAAAAAGGGATTCCCACCAAGACGAG
>CAMCWF010000006.1 GCA_945882095.1 Chryseobacterium gleum | reverse complement strand
TGTTGCTTGTTACAATGGATCCACAGCAAGCATCGATGCTACGGTCAGTGGTGGAACAGGTACCTATACCTATTCTTGGAGCAACACAGCAAATACCGAAGACATTTCTGGATTGACCGCTGGTGCTTATGCAATTACCGTTACCGATGCAAATGGGTGTACGGCCACCACTTCGGCTACCATAACTGAACCTGCAGTTTTAAGTGCTGCCATCACTACTCAAACAAATGTTGCTTGTAACAGTGGATCCACAGCAAGCATCGATGCGACTGTTAGTGGTGGAACAGGTACCTATACCTATTCTTGGAGCAACACAGCAAATACCGAAGACATTTCTGGATTAACTGCGGGAACCTACACCTTAAACGTTACCGATGCAAATGGGTGTACGGCTTCTACCTTTACTACCCTAACTGAACCTGCCGCCTTGGTGTTGTCCCCTTCCATGACCCCAGCTTCTTGTAATCCGGATGGAACTGCATCCATTGCTGTGGGGGGAGGTACCGCTTCTTATACCTATTTATGGTCGAACGGTGCCACCACAAGTACCATTTCTGGAGTGGCTGCTGGATTGTATTCTGTTACCGTTACCGATATAAACGGATGTAGCGCAATTTCGTCAGTCAATGTATTGCAAAGCAGTGGGCTTACGGCTACTGCAACGGAACTTTTACCTATCTTATGTAACGGAGGTTCAGCAACCATTGACGTAACAGCATCGGGTGGTACAGGGCCTTATACTGGTACTGGCATTTTTACAGCCAACGCTGGACTTCAAACTTTCACCGTAACTGATGCCAACAATTGCAGTGTTACGACGAACCTTACTATAGCAGATCCAGGTCCGATTTTACTCAATGTTGTCGCAACAGACGTTACTTGTTTTGGTGCCAACGATGGTACAGTAACATCCAACGTCGTCTCTGGTGGAATTGCCCCTTATTCCATTATTTGGGACAATGGACTTTCAAACTTCAACGAATCTAACCTTGCACCTGCTACTTATAGTTTAACCGTAAGTGATGACAACGGATGTTCTGTAATCATTCCTGTTACCATTAATGAACCTGCTCCTATTTTACTTACTACTACACAACAAAACCTTCTTTGTAATGGAGATGCGAATGGCTCAATTGATTTAACAGTTTCAGGAGGTATTCCACTTTACTCCTATTCTTGGAACTCAGGGGCCTCAATAGAAGATATTTCTGGATTAACTGCCGGAACCTATACTGTAAATGTAACCGATGCCACTGGGTGTACGGCCTCTACTTCGGCTACCATAACGCAACCTAATGTATTAAATGTAGTTTCGGTTATTTCTGCACCAATTACAACAAGTGGAGGAACAGGTACGATCTCAGTAAGTGCTTCTGGTGGAACGCCAGGCTATTCAGGTGTCGGAAATTTCATTGTTACTGCTGGAACTTATAATTATGCTGTAACTGATACCAATGGTTGTGTAAACTTTACTACCATCATCATCAATGAGCCAGGTGTTTTGGTTCCCTCTTTAACCGTTATACAGCCAATCCTTTGTCAAGGTGATTCTGCTACTGTAAACATAAGTGCTACAGGAGGAACTCCTCCTTATACTGGAATTGGTAATTTCAATTTATCTGCAGGAACGTATACTTATACTGTAACTGACTTTAACAATGTCTCGGCTTCAACCACAATTACCGTTTTAGAACCTACTGCGATAACGTTAACATTATTAAGTAATAATGCAAGCTGTTTTGGTGCAAACAATGGTAGTATTTCATCAAATGTTACAGGCGGCACATCTCCATATTCTTATCAATGGTCAAATGGTGCAATCACCCCAAACATTTCAAATCTAACCAGTAACAATTACCTTCTAACTGTTACTGACACGAACGGATGTCAAATTCAAGATTCAATTTTTATTACCCAACCAAGTAGTATTTCCAATACCCTTTCAGCTGTTAACATTACCTGTAATGGATTTTCTGATGGTTCAATTAGCGCAATCACTTTAGGTGGTAATGGACCCTACTCCTATCAATGGTCTACAGGTGCAATTACTTCGGTAATTAATAATTTAACTTCAGGAAATTATACTCTTACCATCACAGATGCGGTTGGATGTTTATTACAAGACTCTATAGTAATCACAGAACCAAATACGCTAATTGCATCTGCAAACATCACAAGTACCGTCCTTTGTAACGGAGGAAATGCCATCGTGAATGTATCTGCGATTGGCGGTACACAGCCTTATACAGGTGTTGGAAACAATACGGTAACTGTGGGAACCTACAATTACACCGTAACGGATGCCAATGGTTGTAGCTCTATAACCTCAATGGTTGTGAGTGAACCAACTGTATTGATTGCTTCGATTACTTCTACCAATGTTACATGTAATGGATTGTCGAATGGGACGGCGCAAGTTTCACCTGCCGGTGGTACCGCCCCGTATTCATTCAGTTGGTCGAATGGTTCTACCAACGATTCTATTTCAAACCTTGCAGCAGGTGTGTATACGGTTACAGTAACCGATGCAAATGGTTGTCAATTTATTGATTCTACAACACTTACCCAACCTGCAGCGCTTGTTGTAAGTTCGAATCTAACTTCACCAATCCTTTGTAATGGTGGCAATGCAGTGGTAAGTGTTTCTGCCATTGGCGGTGCTCTTCCTTACATTGGAACTGGAAACAACACGGTTATCGCAGGAACCTACAATTATACCGTAACAGATGCCAATGGATGTACAGGTTCTACAACCATTACGGTAAATCAACCGAATCTTTTATCCACTTCTGTATCGTCAACCAATGTAATTTGTAATGGTGCTGCAAATGGTACGGCAAATGTTGTTGCGATTGGGGGTACAGCTCCTTATACTTACGCTTGGTCTAATGGAGGTTCAACGGCGGGTATAACAAGTTTAACGCCGGGGACTTACAATATCTTTGTAACGGACACCAATGGATGTTTGTCCAATGATTCTGTCATCGTTACAGAACCGAACGCTTTGGTTGCCTCCTCAATTATTACAAGTGCTGTCTTATGTAACGGCGGTAATGCAATCGTAAATGTTTCAGCGGTTGGTGGAACGGCACCATACACCGGAATTGGAAACAATACTGTGACTGCAGGTTCATACAATTACACCGTAACGGATGCCAATGGATGTCTTGCACAAACCGCTATTGTTGTTTCACAACCAACTGCATTACTCAGTAATTCAATTCTAACGTCCCCTATTTTATGTAATGGCGGTATTGGTCAAGTTTTGGTTTCGGCAAATGGAGGCACTTTACCTTACACGGGGACCGGAAGTTTTAGTGTGTTAGCGGGATCTCAAAACTATGTTGTAAATGACGCCAATGGGTGTTCCGATACAACAAATATTGTCGTAACGGAGCCTACTATATTAACCGTCACCATTCAAGGAATCAATCCAACTTGTAATGGAAATGGTAACGGTACAGCTATTGCGAATCCTGTAGGAGGAACGGCTCCATACACCTATCTCTGGAGCAACAATGCAACTGGGGCTACTGCGCTCAATCTTACTTCAGGTTCATATACTGTAACGGTAACCGATGCCAACGGGTGTACAGCAACGAATTCAGTAACCTTAACACAACCATCTTTATTAAATGCTACAAGTTCCATAACTTCACCAATCCTCTGTAATGGTGGAAATGGTCAAGTACAGGTTTCAGGTAATGGAGGAACGTTACCTTATAGCGGAATAGGAACATTTACGGTGTTATCCGGAAATTCAACTTTCACCATCACCGATGGAAACGGATGTACTGCCTCAACGACAATAAATATTTCGGAACCATCCGCGGTCGTAGCCTCATCCGCCATAGCTTCACCAATTGCATGTTTTGGGGGAGCTGGAAACATCTCTGTAACAGCTGTAGGAGGTACACCAACTTACACAGGAACAGGAAGTTTCAGTGTTGGCGTTGGAACTTACACGTATTCAGTAACTGATGCAAATGGATGTTCTTCCACTACAACGATAACCATAACACAACCACTTGCGCTCACGCCTTCAGCAGCCATTTCCTCACCTATTTTATGTAACGGTGGAAATGCAACGGTTAACATAAGTGCTGCAGGTGGTACTCCAAATTACAATGGTACAGGTAACTTCATTACAACCGCAGGCGTTCAATCCTACACAGTTATTGATGCAAATGGTTGTTCTGCTTCTGTTTCCATCAATGTTCCTCAACCAGCCTTATTAACTTCAAGTATCCTCTCACAAAATGTCACATGTAATGGGTTAAACAATGGGTCAGCTTCAGTTAGTGTAGCAGGAGGCGTTCCGAATTATACCTACTTATGGAGCAATGGCATAACCACGGCAACAGCAACCAACTTAGCTCCAGGATCTTACAGCGTAAATGTAACGGATGTAAATGGCTGTACCAGTATTTCAAATTGCACGATTTCACAGCCTACCAACTTAACAAGTGCCTCAACACAAACATCCAACATACTTTGTTTTGGGGGTACGGGGAATGTTTTTGTAACCGCCGCCGGAGGAACTGCGCCTTACAGTGGAATTGGAAATTTCAGTGTAGGTGTAGGACTTAATTCTTACACGGTAACGGATGCCAATGGATGTACTACGAACACTTCGATTTTAATTACGCAGCCAACATTACTTGTAGCAACTGCAACCCAAACGAGTCCCATCTTATGTTTTGGTGGACAAGCTTCAGTTTCAATCACAGGCTCAGGAGGGACTGGTTCCTACACGGGTACAGGTTCCCAAAATGCATTTGCAGGAGCCAATAATTTTACGATTCAAGATGCGAACGGGTGTAACGCATCAACCAGTCTTCTTATCACTCAACCATCAGCGATTACAACCAGCTTCAACAATGTAAACGTTACTTGTTTTGGTTTTAGCAATGGAACTTCCACCGCGACCGTTTCGGGCGGAACCCCAGGTTACAGCTATTTATGGAGTACGGGATCCATTGGTACCTCAATAACAGCGCAACCATCAGGAATCTACAATTTGCAAGTAACGGATGCAAACAATTGTGTAACAAATTTCTCAACAACCATCACCCAACCGGCGCAAGTGGTTGCAACAGCCAATGTTATTTTACCGATAGCCTGTTTTGGTGGGCAAGCCATCGTATTGGTCAATGGGGCGGGCGGCACACCTCCATACGCTGGAAATGGAACCTTTAATGAGTTCGCAGGGACTTACACCTATACGTTAACGGATCAAAATGCATGTACTGGTTCAACGACGATTACAGTTACCCAACCAGCACCTTTTATCGCAACTGCAACCATCACTTCTCCTATTCCTTGTAACGGTGGACAAGCAACGGTGGTGCTTTCAGCTTCAGGAGGTACAGCACCTTATACCGGAACGGGAACATTCAATGTTACAGCTGGAACCTACACATATACCATTGTTGATGCAAATGGATGTATAGCAACAACGACCATTACCGTTGCGCAGCCCGCTGTTCTCATCGCGAGCGCTACACTTTTGAATCCAATTCTCTGCAACGGGCAGAACACATTGGTTCAAGTGTCGGCAAATGGAGGTACTGCCCCATATGTTGGGACAGGTAATTTTTCAGTAGTTGCTGGTAGTTACACCTATTTGGTTACGGATGCCAATGGCTGTTCAAATTCAACATCAATTTCTGTAACGCAACCATCTCTTTTGGTAAGTAACGTGGCCCCTACACAAATTACTTGTTTCGGGGCAAATGACGGAGCCGCAACCGTCTTTTACTCGGGAGGAACTGCACCTTATTCCGTACTTTGGAGCAATGGACTTACCACAAATTCCGTCAACAATTTAGCTCCAGGCAATTACACGGTAGCTGTGAGCGATGCCTACGGATGTCAAAACACACTTTCATTTACGATAACACAGCCAAATTTATTGGTTGCATCTGTAAATCAACTGATCCCTATTTTGTGCTTCAACGGAACCGCGACGGTTAATGTCAGTGCAATTGGAGGTACAGCACCGTACACAGGAGTTGGAACTTTCTTCCCTGTCGCTGGAAGTTATGTTTACACGGTTACAGATGCCCAAGGATGCGTTGATACCCAAAGCATTGTGATTACACAACCTACCCAATTGGTCGCAAATGCAACCATTACGAATCCCATTGCATGTTTTGGCGGTCAAGCGACAGTTAATATCACTGCTGCCGGAGGTGTGGCACCTTACAATGGAACTGGTAATTTTAATGTGTCTTCAGGAAATCAAGCCTTCACAGTTACAGATGCGAACGGGTGTTCCTTCACGGTTAATTTATTCATCAGCCAACCAACCCAATTGTTATCAACGATAACGTCACAAAACATAAGCTGCAACGGCGCAGCAAATGGGACTGCCACGATTACACCCATTGGTGGTACACCGGGATATAATTATGTTTGGTCGAATGGAGACACCCTGGCAACAACCATTGGTTTGATACCTGGACTTTATTCAGTAACCGTTACAGATACCAATGGATGTCAAACCTCAAATCAAATTACCATTACCCAACCTGTAACTTTGGTTTCTGCTGCATCTATTTCTACCCCAGTCTTTTGTAATGGCGGAAATGCAGTAGTAGCAGTAAGTGCAACGGGAGGTACTGCCCCATATGTTGGCACAGGTAATTTCAACTCACCAGCAGGAACAACTACCTACATCGTAAGCGACGCAAATGGGTGCATTGACTCAGTCACCTTAACAATTACACAACCTGCAGCATTAATTGCCTCTGTTGTTCAAACCTCAAATGTACTTTGTAATGGTGGTAACGCTACCGTTAATGTTAGTGCAATTGGTGGAACTCCGACGCTCGTTGGAACGGGTCCTTTTACAGTTGCAGCTGGATGGCAGAACTACACAGTAACTGACAATTATGGTTGTACAGATACCACATCCATCTTCATAACCCAGCCGACTTTACTTACTGCGACCTCAAACCAAACTTCACAGGTCTTATGTAACGGAGGAACCGGTGTTGTAACGGTTACAGCCGCTGGAGGAACGCCAAATTATACAGGACAAGGAACATTTACGGTAATTGCAGGAACCTATACCTACACTGTAACAGATGCAAATGGATGTACAGCGAATACAACGATAACCATTGCCCAGCCGAATCCATTGCAAGCAGTTGCTGCCGTTACCTCACCCATTGTATGTAATGCTGGAACCGGTGTGATTAACATCAGTGGAACGGGTGGAACAGCGCCTTACACAGGAACAGGAAACTTCACCGTCTCAGCAGGAACCTACACCTACCCTATTACCGATGCAAATGGATGTGCTTCGAGTGTAACGATAACCATTTCACAACCCGCGGTACTTTCACTCAGTTTGACCCAAATCAATGTGAATTGTAACGGTTTTGCCACAGGCTCAATCACAGCGAATCCGGCCGGTGGACAAGGACCTTACACCTATTTATGGAGTAATGGTCAAACCACCCAAACGATTTCAAGTTTATTGGCAGGAACCTATACTGTAACCGTTACGGATTTCCTTGGCTGCACGGTTTCAGGAAATGCAACCATAACCCAACCTGTTGCACCGATTTTGTTACAAGAAAGCCATGTAAATGTGCTTTGTTTTGGTAACAACACAGGATCGATTAACCTTACTGTATCTGGTGGAACTTCCCCATATACCTATGCTTGGAGCAACACGGCCCTCACCCAAGACATCAATACGTTGGTGGCAGGTACGTACTCGGTGATTGTTACAGATGCCAATGGATGTAACGCTTTACTGAGTGTTGCCATTACACAACCTTTAACACCGTTAACCATAGCTTATGCGGTAACCAATGTTTCTTGCTTTGGGTTGATAGACGGTGCGATTGACGTAACACCTCAAGGAGGAACCGCACCCTACACTTATTTCTGGACTACAGGGCAAACCTCGCAAGACATTAGTAACATCGCACCTGGGCAGTATATCGTAGCCATTACAGACGTTAACAACTGTGTAAGTTCAACCGTAATCAATGTAACACAACCCGCTTCAGCATTGTCCGCAAACATTACCCAGGTTCCAATTACATGTTATGGATACAGCGATGGGCAATTAACTGCAACAGGCATTGGAGGAACTGGACCTTATTCTTACGTTTGGACACCAACGGGACAGGTTACCAATGTAGCAACTTTACTCGGTCCTGGAAATTATAGTGTGCTTGTAACGGATGCCAACGGTTGTACCATTACGACCAATGATGTATTGTCTTCTCCACCGATTTTAATTGCCTCGTATACTGTTTCTGACAACGTTGTATGTTTGCCTTCGACGGTGACATTCACAAACGCAAGTGTGGGCAGTTATGTAAGCAGTCAATGGACTTTATCCAATGGAACCACGAATACGGCAAATCAGTTTACAACGGCATTGAACAGCGTAGGATGTATCAACGCAACTTTACAAATCACCACAGCGAATGGTTGTATTGCCGACACAACGATTAACAACATTGTTTGCGTAGTACCAGGGCCGACCGCAGCCTTTGGAGCGTCCACATCAGAGATTGATTTTGTGACCGGACAACTTGACTTTGTAAACAATTCTCAGAATTACAGTGGATCTGTTTGGGATTTTGGTGACGGAGGAACTTCTAACATTGACAATCCAACACATTATTACCCATCTTCTACCATTGGTGCTTATGATGTTGTATTGGTTGTTTATGACGCCAACGGATGTACAGATACAGCCTTTGCTACGTACCAAAGTACGGATGTGGTTCGTCTGACCGTACCGAATGCATTCACACCAAACGGAGATGGATTAAACGATGATTTCCTACCCGTCATCAGCAATTCTGACCAAGTAAAATACTACAGATTTGAGGTTTACAACCGATGGGGACAATTGGTATTTGAATCGTCAAAAACCGGTGAAGGATGGGATGGTAAATACAAAGGAAAATTGGTGCAATTCGGAACCTACACTTGGAAAGTGAGTTATGACGTGGTGGACCAAGATTCCATGAAAGCCAACGGGCATGTTACTTTACTCAGGTAATCTTTCCCTGTAAAGAAATCGTTTTTGAATGGATTCAAAGGGACGGTAGATGTAATAAACAAAACCTCCATGAACTTTGATGAGGTCGACATACTTGTTTTTTAGCATATATTTTTCTGAAACCTTACCATTCGTTAGGTTAATTTTACCCAAATAGGCAATGCCATCCTTTTCGTAAATAGCATACAAAATGGATTTTTCAGCATCGCGCAAGACCGATTTTTTCCAGCCTGTTCTCTCCTTGTGATAGTGAAAATAAATGGGCACAGAACGAATTGAGTCTCCTTTGGTATTGAAAACGGACAAAAGATCCAATTGAAAATCAAACACAAAGAGAGAATCCTTTACTTTAAGCATTGGTGCATATGGTATTTTATAATAAATCGACTGAGTGAAGTAATTTGCACCAACCCAAATTTGTGCATCAATTCCGGTTTCGAGTTCCTTTTGTTTTGCCCATAATTGGGTCCTAACATCTACCCATTTAAACTCAGATCTATACAATTCCATCATTAATTTCTCCTCAATGTGCATGAGCCTCCTGTATGTAGAGTCTGTCAAGTCTAATGCGAAATAGTCAAAAGCAGGATAATCTTTATTGAAATTAGAAAAAAACAGCCTGTTGGTTGCTGAATCTACAATGGGAGCGATGTAGGTAAAATAGTATTCTTGAGGGATGTTTGTTAAAGAAAGTTGATTGTCTTTAACTTGGATTGAAAATACGTTTTCATTGCAAACCACATGTGTCATGCCTCGAAAATCTTTTACCATGTAGCGTGCCTCATCGGGAATGATTACTGTGGACTTGATGTTCACGCCATCGAATAGAAACAATGAATTTTGTTTTCCACTTCGTTTGGGATAGGCAAGCAGGACAAAATCACCATTGTCTAAAATCGAATAATCAGCGACATGGAATTCTGTAGAGTTAAAAACCGTATCCGGGACGCCTGGAGCTGTGACGCGAACTTCTCCCGTTAGTTTTTCCTTTAATCTGCTTAAGTAAACCTTGATTTTAAGGGTATCCTTTTGCACGGAAGAAATGTTTATTTTCTTGTAAGCCGTTTCATACAAAGGATGGCTACATGCAATCCATATTTTACCCGACCGAAACTCATCCATGCGCAGAGATACAGGTCCGCCTAATCGTGAATTGAAAGAGAAAGTAGAATCTAGATCGCCAAAGGTTTTAAGGTAAATTACACCATTTGGAATGCTTTCCAGTGTACTTTTGTCCAAGGTTTCGATTGCAACGATGACTTGGGTTTTGCCCATAAAATGGAAAAGAAGAAAGAACACGAGAGTGAGAATACTTCGCATTGACGAGCGCTTAGGGAAATGGAGAAGTTCCACCAAATACAGTAAGGTTAAACGCTGTGGTTCCAACCAAAAACATCTTCTTCGGCCCCTATTTTCACCTTATCTATGTAATCTTTTATTTTGTTTGACAAAGCACGGGATTCAAAATCGGGCAACGTAAATACTTCATCTTTGTAACCTATCACTGCAATTTGTGCCAAAGTAGCGGCTGTTCCAGCACCAAAAGTATCTTCCAGCGTACCGTTGCGAAGCGCGGTGAGGATTTCCTCCACTGAAACTTTTCGTTCTTCAACAGGAATACCCCAATGGTTGGCTATTTCAATAATGGATCTCTTGGTAATGCCTCTTAGAATGGTGTCATCGTCTTCGGTTGGCGTAATTAAGGTCCCATTGATTTGAAAAACAATGTTCATGGTTCCTGATTCTTCGATGAATTTATGCTCCTTGGCATCGGTCCAAACCAATTGATGAAATCCTAAATCTTGTGCTTGTTTTGCAGGATACATACTCGCGCCATAGTTCCCTGCAACCTTTGCCCTACCTACGCCTCCTTGTACTGCACGGGTGTAGTAATCCTCGATTTTTACCCGCACTGGCTCTGCATAGTAATTCCCTACCGGAGAAAGGATGATGATAAATTTATAAGATTCAGAAGGTTTAATTCCCACCCATTCGTCGGTTGCGAACATAAAGGGACGAATGTAGAGCGCATGCCCCTGTTTATTGGGAACCCAATCTGCATCGATTTCAACCAATTTTCGGATGCTTTCTATAAACAAATCAACAGGAATCTCAGGCATACACATTCTGTAAGCCGATTGATTGAACCTTGCTGCGTTCATCTCGGGTCTGAAAATTGACAAACTTCCATCTTCCCTACGATAAGCTTTTAATCCCTCAAAAATAGATTGTCCGTAATGTATAGCAGACATCGCAGGATGCATGTCAATGGTTTGAAAAGGAGATATTTTGGGATTTTGCCACATTCCATTGTCGTATTCCATTACAAGCATATGGTCAGAGAAAACCCTACCAAAAGGAAGGTTATCCCAATCCACTTGGTTAATTTTTGAATGCTTGCATTTTTCTACTGATATGGTGAGTTCAGTGAAAGACATAGATTAATTTTGTCGCGAATATACATTGAATATACAAGGTTCACAACAAAAAGCCGTTAGGCAGGCGGAATAAATGTTACATTTAAGGTCTCTATTCAATGCAAGAAAAAAGTAAGGAAATTCTTTTAAAATACTGGGGTTACGATGATTTCCGTGCATCCCAGTGGCCCATCATAGCGGATTCCCTAAATGGAAATGATGTTTTGGCTATGCTGCCAACCGGTGGAGGCAAATCCATTTGTTTTCAAGTCCCTGGATTGGCATTGGGATCCTTAACTTTGGTTATCTCGCCTTTGATTTCGTTAATGGAAGATCAGGTTAGAAATCTTAAGTCACGCGGCATCAGGGCTTGTGCCATTTCAAGTACGTTAACCTATAGAGAAATCGACATCCTTCTCAACAATGCGGTTTTCGGCGCTTATGACTTTTTATACCTCTCCCCTGAAAGGATTCAAACACCCATTTTCAAAGAACGCCTAAAGAAAATGCCCGTTAAACTTCTCGTCGTGGATGAAGCGCATTGCATTTCCGAATGGGGCCACGATTTCCGTCCCGCCTACAAGAACATTCACATAGTAAGAGAAACCCTTCCGGACTTACCCATTTTGGCATTAACGGCAACCGCTACATCAGAAGTAGTCGACGACATTGTTTTACAATTAAAGCTGAAAAACCCAAAAATTCACCGTGGGGATTTTCAACGTAAAAATTTAAGTTATGAGATCATAAGATCAAGCAATAAATTAGGGAGCATCCTGGCGTATTGCAATGGAAAAGGGCACATGACAGGGATTGTGTATTGTAGGACAAGGAAAGCGGTGAAATCCTTAACAAAGGTTTTTATATCCAGCAAGTTAAACGCAGCACCCTACCACGGAGGCATGAGCCATCAGGAGCGAAGTCAAGCGTTAACAGGATGGATGAACGGTACTTATTCCCTAATGATTGCTACCAATGCTTTCGGCATGGGAATCGACAAACCCAATGTACGTTTTGTACTACACTATGATTTCCCAGAAAACCTTGAGGCGTACACCCAAGAAGCAGGAAGGGCCGGTAGAGATGGTTTGGAGGCACGTACCATTGCATTCATAGAGGAAAATGATGCCACTGATTTACAAGTTGAATTCGAAAAAAAATTCCCGCCTCAAGATGTAATCAAAAAAATCTACCATGCGTTGTTGGGATACTTAAGAATCGCTGTAGGTTCCGGTCTTGACGAGAATTATCCAATTGACTTGCCTGCCTTTTCAAAAATGTACCAATTGGATCCTTTGGAAGTATATCACGCCCTAAAGATTTTAGAAATGAATCAAACGCTTCAATTTATAGAAGCTACGCACACCCCTGACAAGGTTCAGTTTTTGGTGTCGGGAATAACCTTGTATAATTTCCAAATTGCACAACCTAACATGCATAGCCTGATTCATTTTATGCAACGAAATTGTTTGGTAGAGGAAGGTCAGTTTTTTACAGTTGTACCCTCTTCCCTTGCGAGTAAATTGAAAATGACTGAATCTGCTGTGAACGAACAACTAAGGCATTTGCTTCAAAATGGCATCATAGACTGGATCCCTAAATCCAATCTGCCTTCCATCACATTTTTAACCGAACGACGTCCCGATGATTATTTCCAGTTGTCTTATGAGGTCTACCAAAAACGCAAAGATACGGGACAACGGAAACTCGATGCTGTCCTAAATTACTTGTCATCAAACGAATGTAGGTCACAGTTTCTTTTAAATTATTTTGGCCAAACCTCAGAACCATGTAACAAATGTGATTATTGCAAAAGGCAGAAACTTGACCTACAGAGCATCGAGACTTTTATTTTAGATGCGCTTATCTCTCCCTTAAATTTCTCCGAACTTCAAGAACGCATTCCGCTTCCAAAGGAAGATTTGAAATGGGCCATTCGGGAGATGCAACTCGAACAAAAAATCCAACTTATCGACGGGAAGTATTACCGTTAAAATTAACGTATGACGACACCCATTCTTTTAGGTCCACGACTCGGGCCTGAAGTTCTAATGCCATTGACTTTGGCATGTACTCTGCTTGGAGAATTCTCCCCTATCCAATGTTCCCAATTCGTATTGGTAAGTTTTACCGTTATGATGATTTTATGTGGAATGATCGCGCACTGCCTTCTTCAGCATAGCTTATCTCCTATTTTTGCTTTGGTTTCTATGTATTGTATCGGAATGTTGGCAACGCAACAAGCTGACCACAAAGAAGGTCCCTTAGCAACCTACTCCGTTCTGCGTTTAACCGACGTCCAAACCACAGCAAAAGGAATCCATGCAACCGGTCAAATTTACAAGCATTCAAACAGCGGTTGGGTAAACAGTAACCACAAGGCAAATTGCTATGTGTCCGGCCAAACCTTCCCATTGAAAAACGGAATCCTCATCGCAACAAGTTCCCTGCCTATTCCGATAAAAAACAATGGAAACCCAGGTTCATTTGAAATTGAAACTTTCTATAAATCCAAAGGAATACGAGTGAACTATTTCATTAGGGATTCCATTGTAATTCTTGGAAAACGTTCACATTTTCGCGATTTTATGAAGAGCCAACAGCAGTTTTTAGGGGAAAGAATGGGGAAATATGTTCATGGAAAGGAATTGGCTTTGGCAAAAGCTTTAATACTAGGCGATGTGAGTGACATCGAAAGCAACACTCGCGATGATTTTTCAGCAACGGGAGCGATTCACGTTCTGGCAGTTTCGGGAATGCATATTTCGTTGTTTGCACAAATTTTATTAATGAGCTTTCAATTATTCTCCAAATGGATTTCCAGAAAAAAGGCCATATTATTGATTCTGGTCATTTTGTGGTTCTATGCTTTGTTAACCGGCTTTTCTCCCAGTGTAATCCGATCCGTTTTTATGTTCACTCTCTTCCAAATCGGTACTTTTTGGGGATTGAAAGCAAACTCGAATGCGATTCTGTTTTTTTCAGCGTGGGTGTTATTGTTGGTTTCTCCTTACTACATCTATGACATCGGATTTCAACTTTCGTATTTAGCGGTTTTCGGAATTCTCAATTACCACGAAAAAATTAAATCCATCTGGCAACCCAAGAACATGGTACTTGGCTATTTTTGGGAGGCTACTTCCGTTTCGGTGGCTGCACAGTTGTTCACTGTACCGCTTACCTTATACCATTTCCACTATTTTCCAAATTATTTTTTGCTCGCAAACTTAGGAATCACCTTAATTTCAAGCCTGGCAATGTACATTGGTTTTGCTTATCTTTTCCTTCAAGAGATCCCTTTCATTCAAGAAATGCTTGGGTTTTCATTCCAATGGACCCTAAAAGCAATGACACAATTCATTCATTTTGTTGCCAATCTCGATGGATCCGTAGAAGCTGGTTTTGACCTTTCCATAGGGATGGTTTTCGCGATGGTACTTTCCGTGCTTTGGTTTTTCCATGTTCCGCTGCGTTCCATCACACTTAAAACCCTACCTATGCTGGCCGTCATCGCTGCAATTACCTATGGTCGATATAAACACCAAAACACAGAACACCTCATGCTCTTAAACACAAAACGCCCGATTTTCATTTTAAACAACAAAGGAAATGGAACGGTTTTTTTCACTGAAAACTATGAAAATCGCAAGAACCTAGACCGTTTAAAGGGTGAGTATGAAAAAATATATCCCATTAAACATTGGCAACACAGAGAAATAAAGGAGAGTCAATCCTGCCGAGCCCAACAATGCCCTCTAACCATAGAAAATCATCACAATGTTTACAAAGTGGAATTTCGACAAAAAAAGTACATCCTCAGGCAAAAACCAAAGAATGCGTCTCACATTAAATGGGAAATTATGGACGTAAAAAGCCAGCGAACGACCGCCCTCAGAAAGGCAGAGGAACTTTAATTCGTTTTCGTATTCTTCAGGATGTAATTCACCGCATTGGCAGCGTTCACGAAACCACCTGTTATGGAAAGATCTTTCATTTTCCCTTTTTTATTCGTTCCAGGAATTTTGATTTTCTTTTTCAGGGGCGTGGTTGTTTTCATTAAAATTTCTTTGACCTCAACGGCAGATAATTCTGGGAAATAACTGCGAATCAATGCTGCTACCCCAGCGGTTGCTGGACATGCCATGGATGTGCCTGAAGCGTCTTCATATTTACCATCAGGTACTGTAGAGTAAATATCTACCCCTGGCGCGAAGAAATCAACGGTGGTGGCACCATAATTTGAAAATTCAGCTATTCTTTTTTTAGGGGATGATGAAGCACCGGAAGCACCCACCTCAATCCAATTGGGATAAACGGTTCCCGTATTTGAAATTCTTGTAGGGTAGGAATCTTCCAAGTCTTTGTTTTTGCCATCATTCCCTGCTGCATGGACCAGTAAAACATCGTGATCCAAAGCATACGCAATGGCATCATCTACATATGATTTGTGCAGGGTGTAGTATTTTCCAAAAGACATATTTATAACTTTCGCACCATTGTCAACCGCATAGCGGATGGCATTGGCAACGTCTTTGTCGCGCTCATCCCCGTTGGGAACGGCCCTTAAAACCATGATTTGAGCCTTGTCCGCAATTCCATCGATTCCAACGCCGTTACCTCGTTTGGCCGCAATGATTCCCGATACGTGCGTACCATGCATGGCATCAGGTCCTTCGTAGCGATTGCAACCGTAGTAACGGTTTGATAAATTATTGGGATCATCCCCCACTACGACCGTACGAATGCTGTCCGCATCTATGGATGCCATTTTTATTTGGGAAGCCGTGGATTCAAGCGCATGGTGAATTTCTTTATCCAGTTGTTCTGGTGGTAGTTGAATGAAAAACAGTTTAATTCTGGATTGAATTTTTTTCTCTTTTTCATCTTTAGGTACGTAGGCATTGTTGGTCTCTTTAGAAAAAATGCCATTGGAAGCCATTTTTACATTGTCAACATATCCTGCAATCATTGAGAGGTTTTGGTACGATTGCTCATTCATTCCCAACTCTTTGTCATATTTAGCTTTCATCGCTTGGTATTTTTCAAAACGTGCTTTTTCCAAGGGATCAATCTCATCAATTTTCTTGTTTCCAAAATGCTTTTTCTCCAGAAAAACCATTCTTTTCAACTCTGAAGCTTCATCGTTAATATCAGAAGTTGCGCCCCCTAAAAATGACCAACCATGCACATCGTCAACATATCCATTGTGGTCATCGTCAAGTCCGTTGTTAGGGACCTCGTCTGCATTCACCCAAATCACATCTTTTAAATCTGGATGATCAATTTCAACCCCACTGTCTATTACAGCCACTATGACAGGAATGGATTTCTTTCCAGTCAACAATTCATAGGCTTCATTGGCAGCCGTTCCATATACTTTGGATTGATTCGGACTGTTCAAATACCAATTGGCCGATTCTTTGGCCTGAGCGAAAAAATTGGACGTACACAAAGTGAGGGCAAGAAGGATAAAAAAGATTTTCATGGTTAAATATTAGAAGGCGAAATTAAAAAAAATAGGCTATAAAAAAATTCAATAGGGATATAAATGAGTTTCTAAGATTAGGTGCTCCAAAAATTCTATTTTTGCCTAAAACAAATTCACCCATGATTAAAGAAACAAACTGTCTTATTATCGGATCCGGTCCAGCTGGATATACTGCTGCAATTTACGCTGCCCGCGCAGACATGAAGCCATTGATGTATGAAGGACTGCAGCCTGGTGGACAACTTACAACAACGAATGAAGTGGAAAATTTCCCAGGTTATCCAGAAGGCATTTCAGGACCAGAAATGATGGTTCAACTTAAAGATCAAGCCCTTCGATTTGAAACAGACATTAAATCCGGTTTTATTACCAAGGTTGATTTTTCAGGTTCTGTGCACAAATGCTGGACAGAGGACGGTACGGAAATTCATGCAAAAACGGTCATCATTGCTACAGGGGCATCTGCAAAATATTTAGGATTGGAAAGCGAACAAAAATACCTACAGTTGGGCGGTGGGGTTTCTGCTTGTGCCGTTTGTGATGGGTTTTTCTATCGCGGACAAGAAACCGTAATTGTTGGTGCTGGAGATTCTGCTTGTGAAGAAGCACATTACCTTGCCAAACTTTGTACGAAAGTTACCATGCTGGTTCGTAAAAATGAATTCAGGGCTTCAAAAATCATGGTGGACCGCGTTCAAAAAACACCGAACATCGAGATATTATACAATACAGAAACAGAGGAAGTTCTTGGCGACGGTCAATTGGTTACCGGTGTACGTGTTGTGAACATTGTTACTAAGGAGGTTCGAGAAATTAGCTGTACTGGATTTTTCGTTGCCATTGGACATCATCCAAATACAGATATTTTTAAAGAATTCATTGATTTAGATGAAACGGGATATATCAAATATGCACAACCTGGAAGTTCAAAAACAAATGTAACAGGTGTATTCGTATCGGGAGATGCAGCTGATAAAACCTATCGTCAAGCGATTACAGCGGCAGGGACAGGGTGTATGGCAGCGTTGGATGCGGAAAGATACCTTGCCAGCTTACATTGATCGCAAAAAAAAACAGAAAGTCTTGATAAATAGGGCAATTCAAATACTTGAATAAAAAAAATAATTATTTCCAATTTTCCTTGTTTGAATTCCAAAGTAAAACCTAAATTTGTCAGCAAAAATCTGTTTTATACAGCTAAATAATTAAGTTCATGGAAACCACTTCTAATGTGACTTCTAATTTAAATTACCTTCCCTTGCTCATCCAAATGGGTGTAGCCGCTGGCTTCGTAATTTTTACCCTTATCGCCACACATCTTCTTACGCCATCTGTAAGAACCAAAAAGAAAGATGAAAACTTTGAATGTGGAATCCCCGCTGAGGGAAATGCCCGTTTCCCTGTTTCCATTCGGTATTTCATGACCGCCATTCTTTTTGTGCTTTTTGACGTCGAAGTAATCTTTTTCTATCCCTACGCGGTGAATTTTCACGCATTGAAACTGGAAGGACTTTTGGCAGTGGTCATGTTTGTTGCGTTCTTCTTGATTGGATTTTTATATGTTCGTAAAAAAGGTGCATTGGAATGGGAAAAATAGAAAACCTTGAAGTCATTAATGGCGAAGGTCATCAGCTGACAACGCTGGAAAATGCTGTGGCATTGGCACGTAAAAACTCCGTTTGGCCCTTACCGTTCGCTACTTCTTGCTGTGGCATTGAATTCATGGCGACCATGGGCTCTACCTATGATTTATCTCGTTTTGGAATGGAGCGATTGAGTTTTACCCCAAGACAATGTGATTTGCTGATTGTAGCGGGCACCATCTCAAAAAAATTAGCTCCCATACTCAAACAAGTCTACGAACAAATGGCAGAACCTAAATGGGTATTATCCGTTGGTGCTTGCGCTTCCTCAGGAGGGATTTTTGATACCTACAGTGTACTCCAAGGAATTGACCGCATTATTCCTGTGGATGTTTATGTACCCGGTTGTCCTCCCCGCCCAGAGCAAATTATAGATGGTGTAATGAACATCCATCGCCTCGTCAGACACGAACCCATGCGCAGAAGATACAGTTCAGAATATGTGCATTTATTGGAAGATTATCAAATTGAAGTAACCAATCCACATGTCGAAAAATAATCAGTTACGAGCGGATTTACAGCAAAAATTTGAAGACAGAATACTTCAAACTGAAGAATTGTACGATTGTTTGGTGGTGGAAATTTCTCCTGTTGATTTATTAGCCACGGCCGATGCCTTGAAAAACGATGCTTCACTTTCCTTTAATTTCCTTACACTTTTAGGTGCTGTTCACTATCCTGAATCGAAAGAAAGAGAGCTTTGCTTGGTATATCACCTGCACAGCTGGAAAAACCAAAATAGGCTTAGGATCAAATGCTACCTTTCGATTGACAAACCTCAAATCCAAAGTTTAACCTCGGTCTTTGAAACAGCAAATTGGATGGAACGCGAAACATTTGACTTCTATGGGGTTGAATTCCAAGGACATCCCAATTTAAGAAGGATTTTAAACATGGATTCAATGGATTATCACCCTATGTTAAAACAATTCCACTTGGAAGATGAAACAAGGGAGGATAAGGACGATCGCTTTTTTGGACGATAAAAAACTTTGCATGATGAACGTAGGAAATGATATTTTGCTCTCAAATGGACAAGTCTTGTCGAGAGAGACAATAGATGGTGACATTGCCACGATTAATTTTGGCCCTACTCACCCTGCTACCCATGGTATTTTTCAAAACATCCTTAAAGTAGATGGAGAGAAAATCCTGAGCTCTGAACAAACGGTTGGGTACATTCACCGTGCTTTTGAAAAACTTGCCGAAAGACGTCCCTACAATCAAATCGCAACACTTACGGATCGCTTAAATTATTGCTCCTCTCCAATCAACAATTTGGGTTGGCAGATGACCGTTGAAAAATTGATTCAAGCCGAAATTCCAAAACGAGTTGATTACATGCGTGTAATCATGATGGAACTTGCAAGAATCGCCGATCACTTGATTTGTAATTCCGTCATCGGCGTGGACACAGGTGCATTAACAAGTTTTTTCTATCCGTTTACTGAAAGAGAAAAAATTTACGAACTGTATGAAGAAGTTTGTGGAGCGCGACTGACGACCAACATGGGAAGAATTGGTGGATTTGATAAGGATTTCACACCTGTATTTCACCAAAAGTTAAAAGCTTTCTTGAAATCGTTTCCAAAAGCGTTTGAAGAATTCAATTCGATGTTAGAACGCAATCGCATCTTTATGGACCGTACACAAGGTGCCGGTTCAATTTCATCGGAACGCGCACTCGCGTATGGTTTCACTGGCCCCAATCTTCGTGCAACAGGTGTTGATTATGACATACGAGCCATGCATCCTTATGCTTCTTACGAAGATTTTGATTTCATCATACCTGTTGGGGTTCAAGGAGATACTTACGATCGTTGGATGGTTCGTCAAGAAGAAGTGAGACAAAGCGTTCGCATCATTGAACAAGCCTATGCAAATATCCCAGAAGGCCCTGTACATGCTGACATCCCCGAATTTTTCTTGCCAGACAAAAAAGATGTATACAACAACATGGAGGCTTTGATTTACCACTTCAAAATCGTAATGGGTGAAACAAACGTTCCTGCCGGAGAAGTCTATCACAGTGTTGAAGGTGGTAATGGAGAACTTGGTTTTTACCTAATCAGCGATGGTGGACGTGCGCCATACAGGTTACAATTTAGAAGACCTTGTTTTATTTATTATCAAGCTTATCCTGAAATGATTACGGGCTCAAACATCAGCGACGCCGTCATCACACTGAGTAGCCTTAACGTAATTGCAGGAGAATTAGACGCATAAAAGATATGAGCCAACACACACAACCCGTATTCGATCCCAATGAAGTCATTACGTTCAACGATGCGATGATGGAAAAAATTACAGCCGTAATCAAGAAATTCCCCGAAGGAAAGGAAAAAAGTGCTGTGATCCGAATGTTACACATCGCACAAGCTGAATTTGGCTGGGTGAGCGTTCCCGCAATGAACAAAATTGCAGAAATTCTATCCATTCAACCTGTTGAAGTTTACGAAGTAGCTTCCTTTTATACCATGTTCCACCTACAACCCGTTGGAAAACATGTCTTTGAAGTTTGTCGTACAGGTCCTTGCGCACTCGTTGGCAGCGACGAATTGATTTCGTACATTCAAAATAAACTCAACATTCAAGTAGGTGAAACCACTGCGGATGGTTTGTTTACCTTAAAAACAGCAGAATGCCTTGGTGGATGCGGGTATGGTCCCCTACTGCAATGTAGAAACCAATACCACGAACATCTGACTCCAGAGAAGGTAGATGCGCTGATAGAACAGTATAAATCAGGACAAATTCAATAACGCCATTCCAGATGAAAAACAGAAGATTGTTGTTAGAACACATAGACGTCCCCGGAATTCAAGGTATAGAGGTCTATCAAAAACAAGGTGGTTACGATACCCTTACGAAGGCCCTCAAAAACTTTTCTCCGGATGGAATTGTCGATGAAGTTAAAAAATCTGGACTTCGCGGTAGAGGTGGCGCCGGTTTTCCAACTGGATTAAAATGGTCATTCTTAGCAAAACCAGAAGGTGTTCCTAGATACCTTGTTTGCAACGCAGATGAATCAGAACCAGGTACGTTTAAAGACCGTTACCTGATGGAAAAAATTCCGCACATCCTGATTGAGGGAATGATTTTATCCTCATATGCACTCGGTGCAAATACTTCGTACATCTACATTCGAGGAGAATTTATGTACATCCTAGACATTCTTGAAAAAGCCATTGCAGAAGCTCATGCCAAAGGATTTTTAGGAAAAAATATTCAGGGAAGTGGCTTTGACCACGAAATCATTGTTACGCCCGGTGGAGGTGCCTACATCTGCGGTGAAGAAACAGCATTGTTAGAATCCCTAGAAGGAAAAAGAGGGAATCCGCGCATCAAACCACCCTTTCCAGCTGTGAAAGGATTGTGGGGTTGTCCAACCGTTGTGAACAACGTTGAATCCATTGCCGCTGTCGTACCCATTGTGCGCGAAGGAGGAGATGCCTATGCCAACATTGGAATTGGAAAAAGTACAGGAACCAAATTAATTTCCGCATGTGGAAACCTAGCACGTCCTGGCGTTTATGAAATTGAATTAGGCGTTTCTGTGGAGGAATTCATGTATGGTGACGATTATTGCCGAGGCATAGCCAATGGTAAAAAGCTAAAAGCTTGTGTTCCTGGTGGCTCTTCTGTTCCTATTTTACCTCATTTTTTAGTAACAAAAACTGCGAATGGTGAAGACAGATTGATGTCTTATGAAAGTTTGGCTGACGGAGGATTTGCTTCCGGATCCATGTTGGGTTCAGGAGGTTTTATTGTATTTGACGAAGACCAATGCATCGTGAGAAACACTTGGAATTTCACAAGATTTTACGCCCATGAATCCTGTGGTCAATGTTCGCCTTGCCGTGAAGGTACCGGATGGATGGAAAAAATCCTTTACAGACTCGAACATGGTCAGGGTAATTTAAGAGACATTGATCTTTTGGAAGAAATGAATAAGAAAATTGAAGGAAACACCATTTGCCCACTTGGGGATGCAGCAGCTTGGCCTGTGGCAGCAGCGATTAGGCATTTTAGGGAGGAATTTGAGTGGCATGTAAATCACTCCGCGGATGCACAAAAACGCAATTATGGTCTAATTCAGCAACCCGTAGTTGCTTAACACTTGTTTATGAAAGTTACCATTGACGATATTGAAATTGACGTAGAACCAGGTACCACCATCCTGAACGCTGCCCGAAAAATCGGAGGCGATGTTGTACCCCCAGCCATGTGCTATTACAGCAAACTTCCGGGTACTGGAGGTAAATGCAGAACGTGTTTGGTAGAAGTTGCCGCAGGTTCAACGGCTGACCCTCGTCCTATGCCAAAATTGGTTGCCTCTTGCTCCACCACTGTAATGGATGGAATGATTGTCAAAAACAAAACAAGCCAGCGTGTGCATGACAACCGTGGTGGTGTAGTTGAATTCTTGTTGGCAAACCATCCACTAGACTGTCCCATTTGCGACCAAGCAGGTGAATGTCATTTGCAAGACTTAGGGTATGAACATGGTTCAGAAAAAACCCGCTACGAAGAAGTTAGAAGAACGTTTGACCCCATCGATATTGGAAATAAAATCAAGTTGCACATGAACCGATGCATTCTATGCTATCGATGCGTTTTTGTTGCAAATCAATTGACCGAAAAAAGGGTTCATGGTGTGATGAATCGTGGAGAACACGCTGAAATTTCTACCTACATCGAAAATGCCATTGAAAATGATTTTTCTGGAAACATGATCGACGTATGTCCAGTAGGTGCATTAACCGACAGAACGTTTAGGTTTAAAAGCAGGGTTTGGTTCTTAAAACCTATGGAAGCAGAATGCAGCTGTGACAAGTGTTGTGGCAAAGCTGTACTTTGGGTTTTTGGAAATGAAGTGGCGCGAATTACAGCCAGAAAAGACACATACGGAGAGGTTGAGGACATCGATGGAAAAACAGGTTGGTTGTGCAATGATTGCAGATTCGATAAGAAAGACTTGACAAAATGGACGGTAACAGGGCCTAGGGTAATCAACCGTCACTCAGTGATTTCCCAAGGAAAATATGCTACGAGTATCGATAAACCAATAAAACGAATTGGATAATGGAAACTTTTTATTGGATTGATAAACTGGTTATTGTATTGATTCTTTTTCTCCTCTCGTTGGGAATTGCAGCCTACCAAACCTATTTCGAAAGAAAACTTGCGGCTTGGATCCAAGACCGTGTAGGTCCAGACAGAGCCGGACCTTTTGGCATACTCCAACCGATTGCAGATGGTGTAAAAATGTTCATGAAAGAAGATTTTACCCCCGTAAATGCAGACAAATGGCTTTTCATCTTGGGACCTGGCATCGCCATGTTTACCTCGTTGATTACAAGTGCCATTGTACCTTGGGGGACTGATTTACATTTGTTTGGAAGGACCATTGTGTTACAAGTTGCGGAAATTAACATCGGTATTCTTTTTGCCTTCGGAATCATTTCCATCGGTGTCTATGGAATTATGATTGGTGGTTGGGCCTCTAATAACAAATATTCACTTTTTGGAGCGATTCGGGCCTCCTCGCAGATGATTTCCTATGAACTTGCCATGGGGATTTCTGCCATCACTATTGTAATGATCAGCGGAAGTTTGAATTTGAAGGAAATCGTTGAAAGTCAACACGGGATGAACTGGAACATTTTTTACCAACCCGTTGCCTTTATCGTTTTCTTCATTTGTGCTTTGGCAGAAACCAACCGCGCACCTTTTGACCTTCCGGAGTGTGAAAACGAATTGATTGGAGGGTACCATACAGAATATAGCTCCATGAAACTCGGGCTTTTCCTATTTTCCGAATACGTTGCCATGTTTGTTTCCTCCGCCATCATGGCCATTCTTTTCTTTGGAGGATATAACTTCCCCGGCATGGATTACTTCGAAGGAAACACGCTTTCCATCTTGAGTATCTTGGCTTTCTTTACAAAAATTTTCATCTTCATCTTCGTCTTCATGTGGATCCGTTGGACCATACCGAGGTTTCGATTTGACCAATTGATGCATTTGGGTTGGAAGGTATTGATTCCCATTGCCTTGGTGAATATGTTGATCACCGGATTTGTTGTAGCATTTTATGAACATTGGTTTTAATTAGCAGAGTATGGAAAGTTTAACCCAACGTAAAAAAGTAGTTTCCGATAAACCAATGACTTTGGTGGAAAAGCTATATTTTCCAGCCATTGTCAAAGGAATGATGGTTACTTTTCGCCACATGATCAGCAGGAGAAAAACCATCAAATACCCAGAGGAAACCAGAACCTTTGCACCTATTTACCGTGGGATGCATGTGTTAAAAAGAGATTCAGAAGGTCGTGAAAATTGTACAGCTTGCGGTCTTTGTGCCGTTGCGTGTCCTGCAGAGGCCATTACGATGACTTCAGCCGAAAGAAATCCAAACGAAAAACACCTTTACCGTGAAGAAAAATATGCGACAATGTATGAAATCAATATGTTGCGATGTATTTTCTGCGGATTGTGCGAAGAAGCATGTCCAAAAGAAGCCATTTTTTTAACCGATGAAATTGTACCCACCCAATTTGAAAGGAACGAATTTATTTACGGTAAAGATAAATTGGTAGAACCCATTGACCATAGGGTTGACATCACCAAAAGACAGTTCACTGGAAAAAGAAGTTCAATATGATCGCAACCATACTTACCCAAATTTTAGGCGCCTTGGCAGTAGCATCCGCTCTGATGGTCGTGCTGAGTAAACATCCCATTCGAAGCGTTCTCTACTTGGTGGTTACGTTCTTCTTTATTTCGGGACTCTACATTATGATGAATGCCCAGTTTCTTGCCATTGTGAACATCATTGTTTACGCCGGTGCCATCATGGTTCTCTTTCTTTTTGTTTTGATGTTATTGAACCTTAACAAGGAATCCGAACCCAAAACCCCTTTCAAGGTCTACATCGCTTCGATTGTTTCAGGAGGGATTTTGTTTTTGGTAATCATTACGGGACTTAAGGATGTCGTTTTGGTAACTGAATCCGGAGACCATGCGGCGATTGGTAACATAGGATTGGTTGAAAACTTGGGAAATGTACTATTCACAAAATACATTGTGCCTTTTGAAATCTCTTCTATCCTTTTTATTTCCGCAATGGTAGGTGCCATTCTTTTGGCAAAACGCGATAAACAAATCATTGATTGATATGCAAACAACGACAGCAACCATGGACATAGATTTTTATGTAATCCTTTCCGCACTCATCTTTTCCATTGGTGCCTTTGGGGTTATGATACGTAGAAATATGATTGTCCTACTTATGTGCATTGAACTCATGTTAAATGCAGTTAACCTATTGATGGTATCTTATTCAACGTATTACAGCAATGCCGATGCACAAATTTTTGTGTTCTTTATCATTGTAGTCGCCGCTGCGGAAGCTGCAATTGGACTTTCCATTCTCATTTTGGCATATCGTCACCTTCGGTCAATTGATGTGGGTGTATTTAATCAACTTAAAGGGTAACCCAATGAATAGTACCACACTTCTTATTATTTTATTGCTTCTCCCCTTGTCCGGAGCTATCATCAATGGAATTTTCGGCAAACACCTTCCCAAAATTGTCGTGGGTGGACTTGCAACCGCTGTAATGCTCGGTGCTTTTTCATTGGTGTGCGTGCTTTTCTCACAAACGGTGAGCGCACAAAAAATTAACTTGTTCTCCATCATTCGCATGGAAGACTTTTCCATAAACGCAAGTTTTTTAATCGATTCCCTTTCTATTTGGATGTCGTTAATCATTACTGGAATCGGGACTTTAATCCACCTTTTTTCAATGGGATATATGAAGGAGGATGAAGGGTACTATAAATTTTTCACCTACTTGAATCTCTTCATTTTTGCAATGCTCCTATTGGTTTTGGGATCTAACTATTTCATTCTTTTCTTCGGTTGGGAAGGCGTTGGGGTTTGTTCTTATTTACTCATTGGATTCCATTACAGCGATGTGCAAAAAGGAATGTCGAATGGTTTGGCTGCTCGAAAAGCCTTTGTTATGAATAGAATCGGGGACGTAGGTTTGATTTTCGCCTCCTTTATGTTGCTAAATACCTTCCATACCTTAGATTTCCAATTAATTTCAGAAGCCATTGCAAAAGGAGACCTTTCTGCGATCAGCCTAAACAGTCCCATGGTCATTGGAATTACCTTGTGTCTATTTCTTGCAGCCACGGGTAAAAGTGCGCAGATACCCTTATTTACTTGGTTGCCTGATGCCATGGCGGGTCCTACGCCTGTCTCCGCTTTGATTCATGCCGCAACCATGGTAACCGCAGGAATCTATATGGTCGCACGGTCAAACTTTCTTTTCGAATTGGCCCCTTTTTCGAAAGACATCATTCTTTACATCGGAATTGCAACCTCTGTCGTTGCTGCGTTTATCGCCATGCGACAAAATGACATCAAAAAGGTCCTCGCCTACTCAACGGTCTCTCAATTAGGATTGATGGTAGTTTCCCTTGGACTTGGAGCGTATACTGTAGCCATTTTCCACGTAACAACACACGCATTCTTTAAAGCACTTTTGTTTCTTGGTTCAGGAAGTGTGATTCATGGAATGCATGAGGAGCAAGACATTCGCAAAATGGGAGGGCTTTGGAAAGTGATGCCCATCACCCATGCTACCTTTTTAATTGGAACCCTTGCCATCGCTGGATTTCCACTTTTGGCTGGTTTTTACTCAAAAGATGAAATCATTGGCCATTTGTTCATGGAAAACCAGGCATTGTATGTTGTAATTATGATTTCCGTTATGTTAACAGCTATTTATATGTTCCGTTTGTATTTCTTGACCTTTCACGGGAAATTTAGGGGGACAAAACACCAATGGGACCATGTACATGAAAGTCCATTGTCCATGACCTTACCTCTGATGATTCTTGCCGTTCTTAGCCTATTTGGTGGAATGCTGAATTTACCTGGTTTGATTTTCCACAAAGGAAGCCATTGGCTGAGTACGTATTTGAATTACAATACCTATGGACTCAATTGGATAGAATCCCACGAAATGTCAACGGGTACAACCTACATGTTAATGGGTGTGGCCTCCTTGGTTTGCTTGGTCGTCTTGGTTTGGGCATTTCTTACCTATGTGAAGAAAGGAAATACCGCACATATGGATGATCAGTTGTCGACTTGGGAAAAGCTCTCCAACAAAAAACTTTTTTGGGACGAAGCCTATGATTTGGTTTTTGTGAAGCCAAGTGAGAAAATGGGAATCTTTTTAAATGCCATCGTGGAGACAAAAGGAATCAGCGCGGGGATTTTTGGCCTTGCAAGCTTGACCGATAAATCGGGAAATGCGATTAGAAAATTGCAAAACGGAATCGTATCCTCCTACCTCTTTTGGATGGTGGTTGGTTTAATTATGATCATTGTGTTTTACCTAATAAATAGCTTGTCTTGGAACTGATACTATTGCCTTTCATTTTTGGGATTATTTCCTTTTTCATTCCACGGAGTTGGGTGAAAACTACGAATGTTCTCTTCGCGTTTGCTTCACTTGTTGCTGTCAGCATCAAATGTGTCTTTTTCAATCCGGATTTCATGGAAATCATCTACGATCCAATTGCCCATTCGCGTATTGGGATGACCTTTGAATTTGGATACGATGGCATTGGTTTGATCATGTTGATGCTGTCAAACCTAGTTGTTTTCCTTGTCGCGCTGAGCAATTTCAACCGTACTGAGGGAAGCTCTCCACTGTTTAATGGTTTGCTTTTCTTGATGCAATTTGGACTGAATGGATTGTTTATTTCGCAAGACGCCATCTTATTCTATGTTTTTTGGGAATTCACTTTGATCCCCATCTTTTTTATTTTGTATTGGTTTGGTGCAAAAGAAAACCAAAGAAATCTACTAAAGTTTTTCCTTTATACCCTTCTAGGTTCTTTGGGAATGCTACTTTCCATACTATACATGGCATCATTTTCAAATTCTTTCGGATATGAGGACCTCCTTTATTCTGCCATACCTGCCAAGGCCGCTTGCTGGATCATGACAGGGTTTCTGATTGCTTTCGCCGTAAAAATCCCACTGTTCCCTTTCCATACATGGCAACCCCCAACCTACGCAACTGCTCCGATGGCAGGAACCATGATGCTATCAGCCATCATGTTAAAAATGGCGCTTTTTGGGATGATGAAATGGATGATTCCATTGTCTTTTGACGGACTTGAAAATTGGAAACTGATCATTGTAATCCTTGGGATTGTTGGAATCCTTTATGGGGCTTTCATCGCCATGCGGGAAAAAGACATCAAAAAGGTATTTGCTTTCGCCTCCATCAGTCACTTAGGACTCATAGCGGCGGGCATCATGATTTTCACCATGCAATCTTTGCAGGGTGCCATGGTACAAATGGTGAACCACAGCTTAATTGCCATAGGCTTGTTCTTGTGCGCTGACATTTTGGAAAAACGCTTCGGAACAAGAGACCTAACCGCAATAGGCGGCGTAGCGAAAATTGCCCCTATGTTTGGTTTCTGGTATGCTGTCATCACATTTATAGCATTGTCGGTTCCAATGACCGCTGGGTTTATTGGTGAATTCTTCCTTATCAAATCCATTTTCGATTACCAATGGATTTTAGGTGTTTTGGCTTCACTTACTTTGGTTCTAGGTGCCGTTTACATGATTCGCACCTACCAAATGAGCAGCATTGGTGCTTTAAAAATCAACACCTTTCAAGATTTACAATGGAATGAAATAACCGTATTTGTGATCATTGCCATACTGGCCGTTGCCATTGGCTTGTATCCTTCCTTAGTGCTAGATTTTGTTAAACCCAGTATCCAAAACATGCTTAATGCTGTGAAAGATTCAAATACACTTATTAGATAATGGATGCGCTGATTGTTATTTTCCTTTCGGGATTGATTTCCTTGTTTCTTGGTTTGCTCAAAAAACCAAGCCTTGCGCTTGTAATGAATTTGGTGGGACTTACCGCCGCTTTTGTGTTAATGTATAACTACAATGGCTACGTTTCTCCGTTGCAGAAGTATGCAAATGCGTTGGCTTTCAACGGACCCCAGTTGTATTTCAGCCTAATGGCCATTATTTTTACAATGCTTACCCTTTTGGTGGGCTACGTTTCTCAATCCAAAGATGTAAACCATTATGCAGACTTGACCTCCTTGCTTATGTTTTCCTTAACAGGTGCGATTTGTTTGATTGGTTTTAAGGATTTTTTCATGTTTTTCTTAGGGTTGGAAATTCTTTCCATTCCTGTATATGTTTTGGTTGGAAGTAGAAAAGACCAAAGCATTTCCTCTGAAGCGGCGCTTAAGTATTTTTTCACCGGATCATTTGCCACCGCCATCTTGTTGTTTGGAATTGGTTTGGTGTTTGGTGCGACCGGAAGCTTTCAAATACAAGAAATTGGTTTTGCCGTTGTTTCTGGTTTGTACACCCCCTCCCTAATGCTTATTGGTATCTTTATGATCATTGCCGCTTTGTTATTTAAAGTGGGGGCCGTTCCTTTCCATTTTTGGAATCCCGATGTATACCAAGGAAGTCCAAAACCTGTAATGGCATACATGTCAACTGTTGTTAAAATTGCGGGGTTCATCGCATTTTTCAAACTGATACGCGGGACTTTTGGAACCATCAGTGACCAATGGATGTATTTCATGTATGTCGTAATCATAGCTTCCTTATTCATAGGTTATCTATCAGGTTTGCGACAAAGTTCATTCAAACGTTTATTGGCTTATTCTGGAATCAGCAATACAGGTCTGGCCCTGCTTGCCGTTGTGAGTGGTACAGATTTTTCAGAACGAAACCTATTTTTATTCCTTCTTAGCTATGGTGCCGCAACCTTTATCTTAATCGCAATTTCGATTGCTTTGGAGGATGAAGAAGATAAAATTCAAAGTTTTGAAGGCATTGGCTATAAAAATCCGATCCTAGGTGTTTTTCTTCTCATATCCTTGCTTTCATTAAGTGGCATCCCTCCTTTCTCAGGCTTTTTCGGCAAATTTTTACTTATACAAGACATCATTGAAAACCATCCTGTCTTGGGAATTGCTGCCGTTGTAAGTTCTGTCATCGGTGCTTTTATTTACATCAGGTTGTTGTTAAGCATATTTAAACAAGACTCAAACGCTAAGAAAATTAAATTAAAGCCCATGCAATCCATCGTGCTATCGGCTTCAGCCATAGCCATTCTTTGTGGATGGTTACTGATTCTGTAATTATAATCTCCAAAGCCTTTACGGTCAATCCACACGGATAAATCCTAATTTACGTCTTCTTGATTAAGGTTAGTTCACTTATTGTTTACAATATTTTAACTATATTTGACCGCACAATTAATTTTACTTCAATGAAATTAAAAAATACACACGTTTTTACTTTAAGCCTTTCGCTCATCTTCACATTGTTAAGCGCCATCGTGCTTGCAATTCCACAAGCAAACAATAACAGTGGTTCAGGCAACGAAGACCAAACCATTGTGCTCAATTCCATTCATTTAAATGATGTCGCCAACGGCGGCACCTTGGTCATTTCATCCATTGACTTGAACCTTATAGCCATGGGAAATCAATCCACTTTTACCAGTGCAAATGGCCAATGGTTTGTTGATTACCTAACCGGGAATGTCACCTTTGTACCCAATGTAAACTTTAATGGCATTGAAAGCATTCAGTACACCATTCAAAACAGTTTGGCAGAAATTTCAAATGCAGCGCAACTCAGCGTTACGCTAGCTGCCGTTAACGATGCCCCAATTACCTTTAACAATTTTCTTTCCATTACTGAAGATAGTGGTTTACAAAGCGGAAACATGTTGGCAAATGGAGACTTTGACGTAGACAACACCTTAGTCTCTTGTAATACCACCCCATTTTTAAATCCAGCACATGGAACGCTTAGTGTTCTTGCGAATGGCTCGTTTAACTACACCCCCACCGCAAACTATTTTGGAACCGACATGGCGATTGTTTTGGTGTGTGACCAAGGACTTCCCTTGCCTTCTGCATGCAGTCACGACACCTTATTCATCAGCGTTACACCTGTGAACGATGCCCCTGTTGCTGCAAACGATTTTGTTACAGTGCTTGAAAATTCAATTACCACCATTCAAGAAACTTCCAATGACTCCGACATAGACAATGCTTTAGACCTTACCACAGTTGAAATTCTATATGGTCCCTTTCACGGTACTGCGACCCTACTTAATGGTAACATCATCTACACCCCAACCATAGGTTTTTTTGGCAACGATTCCATTTTCTATCAAGTTTGCGATTCTGCAGCACCCCTTACAAGCATTTGTGACCAAGCCTTTGTATACATAACAGTTTCTCCTTGCTCCACCAATCCTTCTGCCGATTGTGACGGGGATGGCGTTACCAATGCGACGGAAATTGCAAACAATACCGATCCCAACGACCCTTGTGATTATTTGGTTTTAAGTCAAACCTTAGTATATGGTGCCGTTTGGGTAAATGCAGATTGTGACGGTGATGGGTATACCAATGGAATTGAACTTGGATACAACACGATGAACAACAACAACTGTGATTATCCTTTCGTGGCGCAGAATGCCGTTCCTACAAATGGATGGTTGTCACAAGACTGTGATGGGGATGGCGTTACGAATGGTGATGAAATTCAATCCACCACTGATGGAACCAATGCCTGTAGTTTGTATGCAATCAGCATTACCCTTACACCTTCAAATGCTTGGTTGGCAGGAGATTGCGACGGAGACGGCGTAAATAATGGGTCCGAATTAACGGACAATACAAATCCTACAAATCCTTGTGATTTAGATCCTTTGAGCATTACCCTTCCTCAAGATACACTTTGGATGTTCCTAGATTGTGATGGGGATGGGGTTGAAAATGGCGATGAACTTCAAGACAGCACTTATTATTTAAGTGGGTGCGACTATGTAGCGAGTAGTGTTACGCTGCAACAATCCTCCGTCTGGATGGGCTATGATTGTGATGGAGATGGCGTAACCAACCAAATAGAGGTAACCGACAATACAGACCCACAAAATGGTTGCGAATTTATTCTTGCCAATGTTAATGTCACACCAAGTCCCCAATGGAATGGTTGGGATTGCGATGAGGACGGGGTCACCAATGCGAACGAAGTGAGTGATTCGACCAATTTAAACAATCCATGTAGCTTTATTGCCTCCTCCATTACCTTAACGCCTGGCGCTGAATATACCAACGCAGATTGTGACAGTGATGGACTTTCAAACGGCGCTGAGCTTACGCTTACCACAGACCCTTTCAATCCCGATACGGATGGAGACGGCATCAACGATGGTCAAGAGGTAAATCAAAACAGTGATGCATTAGACCCATGTGATCCATTCGCATCGCTTGCATCGTGTTTTGTAGCACTGATTATTCCTGAAGGAATTTCGCCGAATGGCGATGGTAAAAACGATGTGTTTGAAATCGTGGGTGCGGATTATTATCCAAACAACAAGTTAACCATCTTCAACCGATTCGGTACGGAAGTATATACCTATGGTCCAGGATACACAAACCAATGGAACGGGTCCTCTTCAGCGTCCATGACCATCGGTAGCGATGGATTGCCAACCGGTAGCTATTTCTACATCTTCGATAAATTCGGAGACGGAGTCGAGTTTGAAAAGGGGTATGTTTACATCAAACGATAACCTCCAAAAAACAATAAAATAAGAACATGAAAAAAATACTTTTTATCAGTACTTTGTTTATTTGCGGGCTTTCTTTCGGTCAACAAGATCCGCATTTTACACAATATTTTGACAATACTTTACATGTGAATCCTGCCTACGCTGGTAGTTCGGGAATGTTAAGTGCTACCGCTATCCACAGGGAACAATGGGCGGGTTTTACAGGTGCGCCTCGATCAACAACATTTAGCTTGCATACGCCCCTTAACTACCGTTCCGTGGGCTTAGGTTTAACGGCAGTCAACGATATGATTGGACCCATCCGTCAAAACATGGTGTATGTAGATTTTTCCTATTCATTGAAATTAGGAGACAAATCTAAACTTGCCTTTGGACTCAAAGGAGGTGTAAACCTATTAAGTGTTTCAACACTGCAAAATATACAGGCTGGAGACGATGTATTAAATCCAGTACAAAACCAGGTAAATCCAAATTTTGGTTTTGGTGTCTATTACCACAACCCACGTTTCTTCGCTGGAATTAGCTCGCCGAGAATCCTTGAGAACAGTGCAGCAGCTGCAAATTCTTATACTGAGCAAAGACATTTATTTGCGATTGTAGGAGGTGTTTTTCCAATCACCAACACTTGGAAACTTCGACCAAGCTTACAAGCCAAAGGCACAACAGGAGCGCCGCTAAGCCTAGACCTTTCCGTTGCTGGAATCTATTCTGATAAACTTTGGTTAGGGGCGATGTATCGCATGAACGCCGCAATGGGTGTATTTGTACAATATCAAATTTCACGTCAATTTCGTTTGGGATTGGCTTCGGAATTCGGGACAACAGCCCTTAGAAATTACAACAATGGTACTTTTGAAGTAATGATGTCTTACGATTTCAATTTCAAAAAATCGGATGTTAAAACTCCTCGTTATTTTTAAGAAATCAAGTTATGATAAAATTTAATACTTTCATTTTCACCGTTTTCTTAGGCGTTCTGGCCTTTGGACAAACCAATTCTCCTTACTTTTCTACCGGAGCGGTTAATTTCAATTCTACCTCTGCGGAAATCGGATTGTATAAAAATGCAGGAAACAATGCCCTCGTATTGGTGTCTGGAAGAGAATGGGGAATCGTGAAACGCGTAGACGCAAAAGAATCTCACTTTTTCAACTATTTCGAAGTGAATGCTACAGATAATAAAGTAGGAGGATTCCAACGCACCTCGAACAGCAAATTCAATGAAGGCCCAATGTGTTTTACACCCGATGGAAAAAGGGTTTATTTCACCAGAAATGCTAAGAAAAAGAATAAATCCACGCAAAAATATGAGTTAAACTTGTGTAGTGCTTCAGTAGATGCCAAAGGAAAATGGTCGAAGGTTTCGGAAACCAATGTAAGTAACCCAAATTATTCAGTTGGACATCCTGCCGTCTCTAACGATGGGAAGTATTTGGTCTTTGCCTCTGAGATGCCTGGAGGAAAAGGCGGTACAGATCTTTATATTTCTGAAATCAATGGGGATGGTTCCCTTGGAACTCCCTTAAACCTTGGAGAAAAAGTAAACACAAGTGGCCAAGAATTATTTCCTTGGTTCAGTCCTGAAGGACAGCTGTTCTTTTCTTCAAATGGTTTGAAAGGATTTGGAGGATTTGACCTTTGGGTTACGGAAATAAAAAATGGCAAAGACGTATACGCTCCCATGAACCTTGATGCTCCTATCAACTCGGATGTTGACGACATCGCCATCGTTTACCATGCTGAGATGAAAGGTTACTTTGCTTCAAACCGTGAAAAAAACAATGATGACGTATATTCTTTTACCCAACTTCGTCCCATCGTATTCAAAGTGGTAATGAATGGTACCGTTACCGATTTGAACACGAAAGATACCCTTCGCGGCGCATTAATGGATGTGAAAAATGACAAAGGTGAAATTGTGGCTACGCTGACAACCGATGAAAAAGGTGCGTACACTGTGAATTTAGAACCGGATCAAAAATATACGGTAGAGGTTAAGAAAGACAACCATAAGAACGAACAATTTAGCCTCAACACAGATTTCAACACGCCTAAAGTGAAACAAAATGTTGCATTGGAAAATCGACCAAATGTAAACTACAAAGGAATTGTAACTGATTTTAAAACAAAACAAATTCTATCTGGCGTTAAGGTTACAATCAAAGACAATGAAACGGGACAGGTGGTATTAACGGCCTTAACAGATGCAACTGGTAGTTTTACCAAAGCTTTCGAAAACCTAAAATTCGGAAAAGCCCAAAAATTTGAAATCAAATTAGAGAAAACTGAATATGCAACAAAGATTTTTGACTTCACATACACACCAGTGGGATCAGGGAATGTGAACATGAATGACATCACTGACTTAACCATTGGAAAAGTAGAAGTTGGTGTAGACCTTTCCAAACTCATGGAAATAGGTGACATCTTTTTTGATTACGGGAAATTTGACATCCGTGCCGATGCATCCCTGCAATTAGACCGAATCGTCACCATTATGAACGAGTATCCTAACATGGTAATCGAATTGGGTTCCCATACGGATTGTAGGGGAACAAAAGCAGCGAACAAAACCCTTTCAGATAACCGAGCAAAGGCTTCCGCTGATTATATCAAAAGCAGAATAACCAACCCAATCCGTATTTCAGGAATTGGGTATGGGGAAGGTAAACTTAAGGTAAATTGTCCTTGTGAAGGCACGGTAGTTTCCACCTGCCCTGAGGAAGAACATGCCAAAAACCGTCGCTCTGAGTTCATCGTGAAAAAGGTAAAATAAGTGCACTTCTGCGCTTAGGATTTCTTTTATTTGCTAACTTACCCCTATGAAAATCAACTTCAGCCTATTTCTGATTTTAGTGCTGTTTGGATGCGTGGGTTGTAGCAAGGAAGTTCAAATCGACATTCCTTCATTTGAGCAACAACTTGTCGTCGATGGCCGCATTGAAACGAATGGTTTTCCTTTGGTGATTTTATCCATGTCTCAAAATCTATACGAACCTACCACTTTAGGTACCTACATTACTTCGAATGTCCAAGATGCCATTGTGTATGTTTCCAATGGAACGGACAGCGTACAACTTCAATTGTTTGATCCTGCATCCCTTCCCATAGAGAGTAAGGCTACCCTTGCAGAAATGCTGGGAATAGAATTGAATGAGTTGGTTTTCTTTCCCATTAAGGTTTATACAACCACGCAATCAAATATGAAAGGAATTTCAGGAAAAAGCTACACACTAAGTATCACGCACGAATCCAATACCTATACCTCCACGACTACGCTGATGAACCCGGTTGGACTTTCGTCAATCCAATGGATTCCAGATGTGGACAATGCGAATTTCGGGATTTGCCGAACCATTTTAAACGATCCTGCTGCGCAAAAAAATGCCTATCGGTGGGAAACAAAACGCGTTTCTTCCTTCAATGGTCAACCCAATGACAACCGCTATCGACACAATCCTGGGGCTTTTTTCAGCGACCAATTTTTCAACGGACTTTCCATAACATTTGATACGAAATATCCCGAAAAGGACACTACCTACCCTTCTGGGTATAGAAAACATTACAAATTAGGAGACAGTGTTTCTATTAAATTTTCAAGCATAGAAACAGCCGTATTTGATTACTTCGACAAACGGTTGACCCAAATGCAAAATGCAAGCAGCCCATTTTCAACCCCCATTAACATTCCCTCCAATGTAAAACCCAATGCTTTAGGCGTATGGGCTGGTTTCTCCACTTGGTATGATACGCTTTATTGCATTCCTTGAATTTTTAGCATCTTTGTACCATGTCATTTACAGCCAAAGAAACTGAAGAACGAATTCGAACCATATGTTTGGGAATCCGGGAAGTTTATGAATCCTATCGCAACAATAACCGATGGGTAAATTACCAAGATGCATGGGGTCTCGTCATTTTCGTGGCGGCGATTTCAGCCATCGTAACCAGTTTTGTTTTTTGGTGGAACGGAATGCTCCCCACTTGGATTACCATCTTAAGCATTGCCTTTTTTACTTCATTCTTACATGAGTTGGAACATGACCTGATTCACGAATTGTATTTCAAAAAAACACCTTGGATCTACCACACCATGCTCTTAGGTGTTTGGGTTTTTCGACCACTCACCCTAAACCCTTGGATACGAAAATATTGGCATCATTTCCACCACCAACATTCGGGAAGCTTGGTTGACATCGAAGAACGCGGGGTTACCAATGGAGAAAAATGGGGATTGCTTCGTTTGATTATTCTACCCGATCTACTGCTTGGCTTTTTGTTTCGTTTTCCGCGTTTGAAGAAAGAAATTTCAAAGGAATACAAAGAAGGACGAATGCAACCCACTGCAATGAAAATGCTTGGAAAAACCATCTTATTTGGCATGATTCCCTTTGGCATTCCTCTTTATTTGGTTTGGTATGTTTTTGTTATCTTCAAGGGGATGCAATTCTTAGGGATAAATCCTTACCCAAACCTTCAAGAGATATTCTTTCAGGTATCCACACCGTTAATGGTTGGTTTAATTGCACCGAATTTAATACGACAGTTTTGTTTGCATTTTATCACCTCAAACATGCATTATTTTGGGGACATTGAGCATGGAAATGTTTTAGAACAAACCCAAGTACTTAATGCATGGTGGACTTTGCCTTTTCATCTCTTTTGTTTCAATTTTGGCAGCACCCATGCCATTCATCATTTTGTGGTAAACGAACCGTTTTACCTGAGACAGTTAACGGCGAAACGTTCTTTGGACATCCTAAAAAACAACGGGATAAGGTTTAACGATTATGGAAGCTTTAGACGCGCGAACCGCTATCACTCCTGAGGAGTCAACACAAATTCATTGCTGCTACGTCGAATGTAATCGTTGTATTTAATGGATTTTAAACTCCTGGGTATTTTTTTGATGGGAGATTTAAAAAGGGTACAATACATACAACAAGCAGTAGCAAAAGAACCTAATTTACTGGGATGAGCCTTGTCCGGCTGATGCAATGCGATTTTTGGATTCTTAGATTTTAAGTTCATCCAAAACAATCCCACTGGAGCTATGGAAGCATCAAACATCTTGGCGATTTCAATGTATCCCTTGGCAACCAAATTTGTCATTTTCGCATAAGAATTCGCGTTGGGATTTGGTTTGTAGCCATTTTTGTAGGCCCATGTCATGTAAAAAACGATGTGTGCATTTGGATTTCGTTTCCGAATGGCTTTTATCATTTTCTTTAATGCGGGAATGGTTTTGGTTCGCATGTATGTTTCGCCCTTTAACATGTCTCTGCTCGATCCTTGTAAAACCACGATGTCCCAAGGCTTCCACTGAATGGCTTCAAACAATTCGGGTCGACCGATGTGTTGGTAAAACGAGGTCTTCCCGCGCACATTCCATTGAACATCCACCTGTCTGCCATTTGTTTTTGCCAATTCGGCCACCATTTTTGGCATGTGGTTTCTGTATGTGTATGAATTGCCTATGAACAAAATATGCTTATCATCCTTGGCGAATATCTGTAAAGAAAACAGTATCAAGCAAAACAGCAACATTGATGATTGACGCATTTTGAAAGTAAAATCAATGGGATTTTTCATGCTAAATATGATCAAATATTGTCGAAAAAAAACGGTGGGATTTACGCCAATATTAACTTAATATTTAATTCCTAAGACAAGTATAAAACTAATTAATATTCCTTAAATTTATGTCGGTTTTTTAAAACCAAATCTACATTCTAATACTACGAATATGAACTTTTTTACACGCTTTTTTATTTTTTGCTTCACTTTAGGAATTTCAAACCTGCTTTTTGCACAAGCTCCGGAAGGAATTAACTATCAAGCAGTGATCAGAAAATCAGACGGGACCTTGGTTACCAATTCAAACATGGCCATTCGTGTTCAAATCAAACAAACCTCTGCGAATGGAACGTTGGTATATTCTGAACGACAAACCGCTACAAGCACCCAATTTGGATTGGTGAATTTTGTAATCGGTTCTGGAACGGTACTTTCTGGAACTTTTTCTTCCATTAACTGGGCTTCAGGAAATTATTGGGTTTGTCTCGCTGTAGATTTCTCAAACGGCACAAACTATGTCGATTATGGTTCTCAACGGTTAATGAGCACACCTTATGCGCTTTATGCGAAAACGGCAGGTGTACAACTCAACCAATGGCGATACGGTGCGGTTGCGCCCGCAGCGGCATTGGGAAACATGGGTGATTTCTACCTTGATACAGCCACTGGAAATGTGTACTACAAATCTGCGGCTACCACTTGGATTTTGACGGGTAACATTAAAGGATCAACAGGTTCGGCAGGTGCTACAGGACCAGCGGGTGCTACAGGACCAGCAGGTGCTACAGGACCAGCGGGTGCAGCAGGACCACAAGGTCCAACAGGTGTTGCAGGCCCTGCAGGTACTTCAATCATGAGTGGCATCATCGCTCCAACTGCCGTAATTGGGAACAATGGTGATTTCTACATAAATACAGCTACAAACATGTTGTACGGACCAAAAGCAAACAACTCTTGGCCCAATGGGGTTTCCTTAATTGGTGCCACTGGTCCCGCAGGATCTATTGGAGCAACAGGCCCAGCGGGTCCCACAGGAGCGACAGGAGCTCAAGGTCTCATCGGTTTAACAGGACCAGCAGGAGCAACAGGCCCAGCAGGTCCCACAGGAGCGACAGGAGCTCAAGGTCCCATCGGTTTAACAGGTCCAGCGGGCGCAACAGGCCCAGCAGGTCCCACAGGAGCGACAGGAGCTCAAGGTCCCATCGGTTTAACAGGTCCAGCGGGAGCAACAGGCCCAGCAGGTCCCACAGGTGCGACAGGAGCTCAAGGTCCCATCGGTTTAACAGGTCCAGCGGGAGCAACAGGCCCAGCAGGTCCAACAGGTGCACAAGGTCCTGCCGGAGTAGCCGGATCAAGCTGGAGCATTTCATCCAACAATTTTTCCACCGACGGAACCTTTTCAACGGTAACCACAGCCCCTCAAACCGTAAACTCGAGTGTTAAAGCCTTGTTGGTTGGAGGGAATACCTCAAGTTCCGATATCGTGGCAGGAACCTTAAATAATTACAATTTTGATATCTATGCCAATAGCTCGCTTCGCGCACGTTTTACAAATACAGGCGAAATTTTCTTCGGTGCTTCCTCGGCACAGGCGAATTTTTCAGGAGATCTGGTTGGGGGTGTATCTTCTGCAGCCCTTCCATGGACCATCAATGGGTATTCTAACAATAACGGCGCAGGTATTTACGGGTATATTTTCGGAGGAAATAATACGGGATTTGCTGCCATTCAAGGAGAGCATGCAGGGTCAAATGTCAACAGTGCTGGAGTTAGGGGTACAAGCTCCAACACAGGTGCCTGTGGTGTCATAGGAAGCCTACCTTCTGTAGGTGCAGGATGGGGAGGATTGTTCTTAAATGACCTTGGATATACAGGAAGCTTTTTAAGCGCCTCTGACCAAAAAATTAAAAAGAACATTGAAACCATTCGCCAACCAATGGACATCATTCGCGGATTACGTGGTGTTACCTATGAACACAAACTTGATGAATTTGCAGGCTTAGGGCTTAAAACAGGAACGACCTACGGTTTCATAGCACAAGAAGTAGAGCTGGTGATGCCTGAAATCGTAAAAACGAAGAACATTCCTTATCATTCAACCCGTTTAAATCCATCTGAAAAAGAATTTGAGACTTTGAAGACAGTAGGATATACTGAAGTAATTCCTGTACTTGTTGAAGCAATTAAGGCGCAAGACAAGGAAATTCAAGAATTGAAGAAGCGCATCGAAATGTTGGAAAAAAAGGATTAGTCCATTTACCCGCGAGGCTACTTTTCATCAATATTAATATATTATTAAACCTAATATTATTGGATTTAATTCAATTCTTTTGGCGTTACTTTTACTTCTGAATAATCTAAATTTCCTACTATGAAATTATTGAATCTTGTATTCACTGTGTTGGTTCTTTCTTTAAGCAGTCAACTTTTAGCCCAAGCACCTGAAGGAATTAACTACCAGGCAGTTATTAGAACCACCTCCGGATCTTTGGTCACCAATTCCGCTGTGGCAGTTCGCGTACAATTGCGACAAACGTCTGCCACTGGAACCATTGTTTATCAAGAACGTCAAGCCATTAATACGAATACCCACGGTTTGATAAATTTCGTAATTGGACAAGGGACCGTTCTTTCAGGTAATTTTTCATCGATCAATTGGGCCACTGGCAATTACTGGGTTTGTTTAGCTGTTGATTTTGCAAATGGAACCAATTATGTTGATTACGGATCTCAAAGGTTAATGAGTACTCCTTACGCCTTGTATGCGAAAACAGCAGGTGTGCAACTCAATCAATGGAGGTACGGCGCCGTTGCCCCAGCTGCAGCACTTGGAAATGTTGGAGATTATTACCTTGATACCGCAACTGGAAACGTGTACTACAAATCTGCAGCCACCGTTTGGAATTTAACAGGAAACATCAAAGGACCTCAAGGTGTAGCAGGTCCAACGGGATTAACAGGTCCAACCGGCCCTCAAGGCGTTGCAGGTCCATCAGGTGCACAAGGACCTCAGGGAATACAAGGACTTACAGGAACTTCGATGCTTAACGGAATCGCAGCACCAACAGCCCTGATAGGAAACAACGGTGACTTTTTCATCAATACTGCTACGAATATGCTATACGGTCCTAAAGCAAATGGTGCGTGGCCAGCAGGTGTTTCAATCATTGGTGCTACAGGTTCAATTGGTCTTACAGGTCCTCAAGGCGTTGCAGGACCAACAGGTGCACAAGGTCCACAAGGACTCACAGGAACTTCGATGCTTAACGGAATCGTTGCACCAACAGCCCTAATTGGAAACAATGGTGACTTTTTCATCAATACAGCTGCGAATATGTTATACGGTCCAAAAGCAAATGGTGCGTGGCCAGCAGGTGTTTCAATCATTGGAGCTACAGGTTCAATTGGTCTTACAGGTCCTCAAGGCGTTGCAGGTCCAACTGGCCCAACTGGTCCACAAGGCCTCACAGGAACTTCTATGCTAAACGGAATTACGGCCCCAACCGCAATCATAGGAAACGATGGTGACTTTTTCATCAATACGGCGACGAACATGCTATACGGTCCAAAAGCAAATGGTGTTTGGCCCGCAGGTGTTTCAATTATTGGTGCAACAGGTCCACAGGGTGCTACAGGTTTAACGGGTGCTACAGGTCCTACAGGTCCTCAAGGATTGATTGGATTGACAGGCGCAACGGGACCACAAGGACCAACAGGTCTTACGGGAGCAACAGGTGCTACGGGGCCACAAGGATCTATTGGATTAACAGGACCGCAAGGGCCACAAGGAATTCAGGGAATCCAAGGACTTACAGGAACATCCATGTTGAATGGTGTGGTAGCTCCATTGGCAAACAATGGTAATAATGGTGATTTCTATATCAACACAGCTACCAACATGATGTATGGTCCAAAGGCAAACGGTGTATGGCCTGCGGGTGTTTCGATTATTGGTGCGCAAGGCGCAACGGGACCTCAAGGTGCTACTGGAGCTCAAGGGGTTCAAGGATTAACAGGCGCAACTGGACCACAAGGCGCAACAGGTCCACAAGGATTAACCGGTCCACAAGGCCCTACGGGTGCAACGGGTCCTACGGGTGCAACTGGGCCACAAGGTCCAGGTGGAACAGGTCCTCAAGGTCCAGCGGGTCCAACAGGTGCTACGGGTGCAACGGGTCCTCAAGGTCCACAAGGTCCAGGTGGAACAGGTCCACAAGGAGCAACAGGACCACAAGGTCCTCAAGGTCCTCAAGGTCCTCAAGGTCCGGCAGGTTTTGCTGGCTCAGGAAGCGCGAACTATGTTCCTAAATTTATTGCCTCCACCACACTTAGCAATTCCTTAATTCAAGATGATGGTACTTCATTGGGAATCAATGCTTCACCCCAATTAAATGCACAATTGTACGTCTGGAGAAACCAACTTACAGCAAATGGTGATGGTCAACATTCAATGTATGCATACCGAAATCGAGACAGCCAAAATGATGGTACAGGTTATTCAAACACCACTTCAAATTCAGCAACTGCTGGTTTTAATTTCTGGGGCGATTTATACTCTTTTGGTGCTGCAGGATATAACTGGAATGATTACACCCGCTGCGGTGGTACCTTAGGTGCCGTTTGGACCGGAAACTATTGGGGGTCATTAGGATATAAAAACAGTGCAAGCAATACATACGGTGTTTACGGATCGGCTAGTTACTTCAGTGGCGCTGGAATTTTAACCCAAAACCAACACAATGGCATTGGCGGTGGATTTTTTGGAGGTGTCGCAGGTTCAATCAACAAAGGTGAGATTATCGGACAACTAAACAAAGGTGAATTGTTTGCCACCTACAATTCAGGAAACACCTATACCTATGGTAACAACATCGAATTGGTCGGAAATGCAAACCAAGAAAAGAAAGCTGTTTATGCCGTCACAGCAACGGAATCTAAAATTTATAACAACGGAAAGTCTACCTTGGTAAATGGATCTGCTTTTATTGCCTTTACTGAAGATTTTAAATCGCTTTTGGGTGAAACACCTACGGTTACGGTTTCTCCAAATGGAAATTGCAACGGACTTTATGTTTCAGAGGTCACCAAGGAAGGTTTTACCGTAAAAGAATTAAACAATGGGCATTCCAATGTTTCGATTTCATGGATTACCGTTGGAAACCGCATTATTCAAAAGAATGAAGTTGCAAATAAAATCGTGGGGGCTTCAGATTTCGAAAGAAACATAGACCAAGTTTTATTCAATGATAACATCAAGGAAAGAAATGCCATGGGAATGTGGTGGGATGGCAGTACCATTCGCTTTGGAAAGATGCCTGCAAACTTTATTGATGTAAAACCAACGTCCATCAAAAAATAAATAATCTAGCTGGCTATCGGAATCATTTTGCGAAATATTTTTTCTGTAGTTCCATTTCTTTGCGTCTTCACATGTTTTCATGGGAATGCACAATCCGATTCTGTACTTCACTGTTTTTTAAAATCACAGGTATCTTTTTTAGCCAGTGATGAAATGCAAGGCAGGGCTACCGGCGGTGCGCAAGAACACCAAACGAACCAATTTTTAATCAAAACCTTCAAGGCGAACCAAGCAAAAGGAAAGGTTAAAAAGTTTGCCTATATTATCAAATTGGACTCGGTTAAAATTCAATCGGAAATGGTTGGATTCTTCGTCAACAACCAAAAGCAGCGGACCTTACTGATTGGCGCGCACGTCGACCACATTGGATTTGGCGGACCCCTGTCAAAATCTCCAGGAAATCATGCTGTACACAACGGCGCAGACGACAATGCCTCGGGCGTAGCCCTCATGATGGCTTTAGCACATTTTATGGACTTGAAGAAACTGCCTTTTAACCTTGCATTTGTAGGGTATACCGGTCACGAAATCGGGACCTTCGGTGCCCAACATCTTTCCTCCTATTGGCCTAAAAAATGGAAACAATTAATGGGCGTTGTTAACTTCGACATGGTGGGTAGAATGGATGAACAGGAACCAAAAATCTTCCTTTCCTCGAACAGGAACGAATGGTTTAACCTAAAAAGCAACGTCTTTTCCATTTCCACCGAAGACACAACCCGTGTAAACCTGTTGGATACCCGTCATTTTTTAGCGTTTCCATGTGTAAACATCAGCACTGGGATTCACAACGACTACCATCGTATCAGCGATGATGAAACCTATATCAACTACGATGGTATGGTAAGCCTTTATAGGTCAATCGCATCAACACTTGAAAAATTACCTTGACACTTATTTTTCAACGCTTTCAAAAGGAAGATTAGGTCAGAATTTGAATCATTTGCACTGAAACAAACTTAAAAAGTTCAACCGAAAGCGGAAAAAAAGCCGTAAATTCGTGAACGATAAATAGCAATATTTTAACGCAATCCAACCTACGATGACATTACGTATTTTCATTATTTCACTGACTTTTCTTTTTCTTTTCAATTCCGCGCATGCGCAAAACAATACTTTCTACCGGAAATACAACCTTTCGGGTATGCAGGGTGCATTGCAATTAGAGGTTACCAATGACGGTGGTTTTATTGCGACAGGTCAGCATGAAGGAAATGGTTCGTATGGAGACTGTGACATTTATGTGTACAAACTTGATGTTTGTGGAAACATCGAATGGTTTAAACTGTATGGTACCTTTGACCAAGAGGGAGGCAAAAGTATTTTTCAAATGAACGATGGAAATTACTTGGTTTCTGGATTGTATTCCGGTGTAGGCGCAAGGGCTTTCAACATGAAAATTGATTTAACAGGTAACCCACTGTGGATTAAGCGATACAACTTTGAATGGATGATGTATGCTGCCGAAGCTGCGAACGGTGACATCATTTCAATTGGTAAAAACACAGGGGTTTTGTACCTCATTCGCACAGACAATGTAGGCAACCTTATCTGGAGTCGACAAATCACAGGCATGGGTGACATGGGATTGTGGTTGGATGAGTTAAGCAATGGTGACATCATCATCGCGAGTGCGGGCGCAGGAACAGGAAACGATGTCGCCGCCGCAAGGTTGGATGCTACTGGAAATTTCATTTGGAACAAAAGATATGGTGGCGCAGGATGGACAGACCAAGACCATACCATTTGGTCATGTAAAGGGGTGGTAGATTATTCTGACAACACCCTGTTGGTGACTTCCCCTACCCTTCTTGGTGCATTGGGTGACGAAAACATACTTGTTGCGAAACTTTCTTTAACCAATGGAGCGGTTGTCTGGAGTAAAGCCTATGGGGGTGCGATTCGAGACCAATCCCGTGACATCACTCTTCATCCTGGTGGATATGCGATTTTAGGACATACCAATTCCTTCCCCACCGCAGCGAATCCCGCCGCAAACATCAATGAAAACATGGGTGAAAAGGACATTTTACTTTTTGCCATCTCCCCAACAGGTAACCTTGATTGGGCAAGAACCTATGGCGGGGCGGACAGAGACAAAGGAATAGGGGTGAAATTCAACAACGACAATGGATTTTCAATTTCTGCAATGACAACTTCTCCTTATTTTGGAAATGTTGACAACAGTTTCGATCCTTTGTTTATAAAAACCGACAGCATCGGACAAGTGGGCTGCCAAATGAATACGCCTGCCCTTTCTGTTGTGAACGTAAACTTAACAGGCACAACCTCAGGATCTAACCAACCTTCAAACATTGTTGCCGATGTGCCGCAAATAAATTACACAAACTACGCCCCTACGGACCAATACATTTGTCAATCATGTACGAGCATTCCAGCGTTTTCGATTTCAGACACCACGGTTTGTGTTAACGATTCAGTATTTCTAAGCAATACCACCATTGTTGGACTTACCTGTTTCCAAGAATGGAATGTCAACGGATCATTTTTTAACGGGCAAATCAATCCAGCACTGACGTTTTCCACCCCTGGGGTATACCAAATTTACCTATACTCAACATGTGGCTTAAATTCTGATACCATTGTACGAAATATTTATGTCTACGATCCGCAAATCACGATACCAGATATAATTTGTACCAGCAGTGCTGCTGTTAATTTTTCAGCGAATCCAAACGGAGGTACTTGGAGCGGCACGAATGTTTCCCCTGCAGGTGTTTTTAACCCAGGATCCTTAGCCGTAGGAAACTATGTCACCACATACACCCTTCCTGAATTCTGCGCAGTCAACGACACCTTCTTACTTAGTGAACCACAGGTATACGCTGGAGACGACACCCTTTTGTGCCTTGGCAATGCCGTAAACCTTATGGCGAGCTCTGTAGACCCTGTAACCTATAATTGGGCTGGAAATCTTCAGAACGGTAGTCTGTATACCCCCCCTTCCATCGGAACCTTTAATTTAATTGTCACCGTAACGGATACGAACGCATGCTTAAATACAGATACAGTTGCCATTGATGCACACCCCATTCCCAACGCAAACTTCTCGATGGTTGTTGACTGTTATTCCACGCAAGTCGCTTTTGCAAGTACCAGTAGCGTAAACAATATTTTCAACGACCAATTAAGCTACCAGTGGTTTGCCAATGGAAATCCTTTGGCTTCCCAAAACGCTGCAGTCACCCATGACTTCGGTACCTCAGGAATGGCGTCGATGTCACTCGTGGTGTCCACCCAACCCGGAGGATGTAATGATACCATTGTACTTCCCGTGGATGTCCCCACCAATCCAACCGCAGATTTTAGTTTTGTTCAGTTGTGTGATTACATTGCCAATTTCACTGGACAATTTCCTTCTAACGAGGTAATTACCGACGTTGCGTGGTCCACAAACAACCTCGTGTTTGGCAATGATTCTTTAACCGCCAGTTATCAATTTAGTGGGCCAGGGACGCACAACGTAGTACTAACCGTGACCAATGACTATCCATGTGTCTATACTTTCCAACAAGACATCAATTTTATCACTGAGGAAACCTTAGACGAGCAAACCATACCCAATGTCATCACTGCGGATGGCGACGGAATCAATGATTTTATGGACACTGACCTTGCGTTGGACGAGTGCTTGGAATACACCATGAGTATTTTCAACCGTTGGGGACAATTGGTTTACATGTTCTCAAGAAACGAAGTGCCCTTTTCAGGTTTAGACCAGGCTACCAAAGAACTCACGCAAGGGGTTTATTTTTACAAAATCGTAAGTGGAGACAAAACGCGTCACGGACACATAACCTTAATTAGATAATTAAATTTTAAACCATGAAAAAGTACATTTTCCTTTTGATTGTTTTCATTGGCATCCAAGTGTCTGCTTGGGGACAGAAAAAGGTCCTTTATACAATGTCAGCCGAAGCGCATGCCTTGATGTGCCCTCACCTTTCTCCCAAACTTATGGATCTATTGACCAAAAAGGGAGCAGAAGGCATTTATAAGGATGACCAATTGTTGCTTCATTTCACAACCTCTAAGGAAGCGGAGTTAAGCGATGCATACATTCTTCAATTGGTAGACCAGATTGGCTACGAAGCCCGTCATTTCAAAATCCAACGTACGGAAGAGTAATTGGCTTCGTGTTTTATTCAAATGTAGGTGCATGATTTCGGATAGGCGGCGATTTCCTCCTACCTTTACCTGCCGAATATTTTATGGTACATGAACGAACAAAATCCTAATACACAGCCAAACAATCCTTTACACGGCGTTAAATTGGTAACCATATTGGAAACCTTGGTTGAAAATTATGGTTGGGAGCATTTGTCCTTTAAAATCAACATCAACTGTTTCAAACACGACCCATCGATAAAATCGAGTTTGGTTTTTCTTCGCAGAACGCCTTGGGCACGTGAGAAAGTAGAACAGCTTTACCTAAAACTCTTGAAAAATAAATCACAATAGCGCTTTTTTCGTTTCGTCCAAAGGCTAAAGAATTTGAACTTTTTCGCATTCTTTATGTTAGTAATTCACAACTTTACACATGCGAAAATCAGGTTACGTATTTACCCCGTTCGAAGCACCCGATCAATCTCCTTTCGAGAAATTGTTTGAAGTTTTCAGTGAAATCATAACCCATACCTCCGGGGATGTTGAAGAAGCCTTGGACTGGTTGAACATTATTGACCAAGAATATGGGCTTACGACCGACGAGTACACCATGGAGGACTTCATTGAAGACCTAAAGATGAAAGGATATTTACGCGAAGAAATTCAGCCCGATGGACTTGGAGGATTGGCGATAACTGCAAAAACGGAACGTGCCCTTCGAAAAAATGCCATGGACCAAATTTTTGGTAAGATTCGAAAAAATGGCGTAGGAAATCACAAATCAAAGAAGAGCGGACAAGGCGATGAAGCTACGGGTGAATTTCGCGATTTTCAATTTGGGGATTCCTTTGAAAACATTTCCATCACAGAAAGCTTAAAAAATGCACAAATCAACCATGGTGCTGGTGAATTTAGGCTGACGGAGCAAGATTTAGTGGTTGAAGACACCCACCACAAATCACAAATGAGTACAGTGTTGATGATTGACATCAGTCACAGTATGATTTTATACGGAGAAGACCGCATCACGCCAGCGAAAAAAGTAGCCATGGCACTCGCTGAATTGATCACCACTTCCTATCCTAAAGACACCTTGGATGTTATCGTATTCGGCAATGACGCTTGGCCTATAAAAATCAAAGACCTCCCCTATTTGAATGTCGGACCATACCACACAAATACCGTAGCGGGACTTGAATTGGCAATGGATATCCTTCGCAGAAAGCGAAACACAAACAAACAAATTTTCATGATTACGGATGGCAAGCCAAGCTGCCTGCGCATGCCTGACGGTCAATACTACAAAAACAGCAATGGACTGGATCAAATGATTGTTGAGAAATGCTATACAATGGCTGCACAAGCGCGAAAAATGCACATTCCCATCACCACATTCATGATTGCCCAAGACCCCTATCTACAATCCTTTGTGGAACAGTTTACCCAATCCAATAAAGGAAAAGCTTTTTACACGGGACTCCAAGGACTTGGCGAAATGATTTTTCACGATTACGAGACCAATAGAAAAAAACGAATTAACTAAGAAAATGAACACATCCATCACCACATTTGGCGCTTTAAAAGCATCCGGTTACCAAACTAAAAGCATCAAAACAGAATTAAGAGACAATTTGATATTGGCCATTCAATCGAAAAAAGAAACGTTTCCCGGTATGCATGGCTATGAACAAACTGTTATTCCACAACTGGAACGAGCCATTTTGTCAAAACACAACATTAACCTACTTGGCTTACGCGGTCAAGGAAAAACCCGTATTGCACGATTGATGGTGAATTTACTTGATGAGTATATTCCTTATGTCTCCGGCAGTGAAATGAATGACGATCCTTTCCAACCCATCAGCCGATATGCCAGGGACCTGGTAGCTGAAAAAGGAGACGACACGCCCATTTCTTGGCTTCACCGTTCCGAGCGCTTTTTCGAGAAATTGGCAACTCCGGACGTTACCATCGCAGATTTGATTGGAGACATCGATCCCATTAAAGCGGCAAACCTCAAATTGAGCTATGCAGACGAACGGGTAATTCATTTCGGTATGATTCCACGTGCAAATCGTTGTTTATTCGTCATCAATGAATTGCCAGATTTACAAGCACGCATACAAGTAGCCCTGTTCAATATATTGGAAGAGGGAGATGTACAAATACGCGGATTTAAATTGCGCTTGCCTTTGGATTTGCAATTCGTTTTTACGGCAAACCCAGAAGATTACACCAACCGAGGAAGCATCGTGACGCCGCTTAAAGACAGGATTGGCTCACAGATTTTAACCCATTATTCCGCAGATATTCAGACAGCAAAGAAAATCACACAGCAAGAATCAGAGAAGTTGGACAATCGTTCATGTATTGTTCATGTACCAGAATTGGCAAAAGACATCCTGGAGCAAATTGCCTTTGAAGCCCGTGAAAGTGAGTACATCGACCACAAAAGTGGTGTCAGCGCGCGCATGAGCATTACGGCTTACGAAAATTTAATCAGTACAGCGGAGCGTCGTGCTTTAATGAACCATGAAAAGGAGACAACGGTTCGTTACAGCGATTTAATCGGTATGATTCCCTCCATAACAGGAAAAATGGAATTGGTGTATGAAGGCGAGCAAGAAGGAACGTCTTTTGTTGCCCAACACCTTATGGGCGAAGCAACAAAAACTTTGTTTCTCAATTATTTCCCAAAAATAGAAAAGCTTAAGAAACAAGACCAAAAAACACCGTATGATGAGGTGATACAGTGGTTTTTTAACGCGGATTCCTTTGAATTGTGGGACGATGCAAATGAAGAAACGTACACAACTGCACTCATGTCCATTCAACCTTTGAAGGATCTTCTGGAGAAATACCAACCCAAAGTGGCCACCATCGACACTCCGTTTTTAATGGAATTCATTCTTTGGGCTTTGGTCGAATTCAAACAACTTTCCAAGCGAAAAACAGCCACGGGCCTCTCGTTTAACGATGTGTATGATAACCTCTTGAATGGATTGTAGTTGCGTTTAGGTGACACACATCCTTTTACGAGAGATTCAGGACAACCTATTCAGAAAACGTACAAATGTTACTGCAATTGAAAACGCGATTTAAGGAGATTCACAATCAACGCAGCGAAAATTCAGCTTCATGGTGTGAAAACATGTGTCTACTGATTTAATTCGTAACTTTCGATCAACTAAACCAATACCTATGAAAAAAGCTGCCTTATTCATGTTACTCATTCTAATCGTTTTTACCGGGTGTAAGAAAACGCAACAAACGGTTACGTATGAAATCGGTCAAGAGCATCTGGGTGGAATTGTCATTAAACTTGATGCTGCAAAGGAACACGGGTTGATTGTTGCCAAAGCAGATCAGGTCACCTTCGCTCAACATCTAAATTGGAATCAATCAAAGGCTGCTTGTGAAGCGTATGCTGAAGGCGGCACGGGTTGGAGACTTCCTGTTCAGACTGAATTGGAGTTAATGTACAGTTTAAAAACGACCATTGGCGGATTTCAATCAAGAGACTATTGGACATCAACCTTGGGTGGAAACAACAATGCTTGGTCGCGCTATTTCGGAATACCTGGAGGCATAACAACCAGCAATTGGAAGCAATTAAGCAATTGTACCCTTTGTTCTAGAGCCGTAAAAGAATTCTAGCCTAGGGCCCTAGAAAAACACGTCTTTCAATTATCACCTGCGGCCTTTACCTTTTTTTCTTAGGTTTACCATACTTGTCTTGCATGGCTTTTTTATGGTTATAGCGCACGTTTACTTTTTTGTTTTTTGCTTTTTTCTCATGAAACGAAGCGCCCCTAGCGCCGCGTCGAGGTAATTTGACGCCCTTCCCAGGAACGTCAATTTTTGGTTTCTCAAACTCCAATAGCTCCTCCGTAAATTCAATATCCTCTGCTACATCCGTGAAAGAAAGTTGTCGCTGCATAAGTGCTTGAATGGCCAAAAGCGCTGGCTCATCTTTTTCAGAGACAAAGGTGATTGCAATTCCATTTTTATCAGCCCTACCCGTTCTTCCGATGCGGTGAATGTAGTTTTCAGGACTCTCTGGGATGTCAAAATTAATTACATGGGAAACGTCTGTAACGTCAATCCCACGTGCAATTAAATCCGTCGCTATCAACACGCCAATTTCACCCGTTTGAAATTTTTGTACGGTATCAAAACGGAAATTCTGTGCTTTGTTCGAGTGAATGATGCCTAAAGCTTCTGTTAAACTTGCTTCCATTTCTTTGAACAATAATTCGGCTAACGCTCGAGAAGATACAAAAACTAAAATTTTTGCCTCCGGCCCTACCTGTTCGATCAGGTGACGCAATAGGGTGACTTTAGAGAGGAAATTCGGTACATGATAACCCGTTTGGTCAATTTTATCCAAAGGCAATCCAACACGGGCAGCCTCAACGCGTACTGGCGTTATCAAATATTCGTCTAAAAACAAAGAGACATCTTCCGATAGGGTTGCCGAAAAAACCATGTGCTGCCTCTTCGCAGGTAAAAATTCAAAAACATCCAAAAGCTGCCGTCTAAAACCTAAGCTAAGCGTTTCATCCACCTCATCAATTACGACTTTTTTAATGTGTTTAAATTGTACATAACCACTTGAAACCAAATCCAGAATACGACCAGGTGTTCCCACCAAGATGTCCAACCCTTGCAACACCATTTTGGCTTGTGTGTTCATATTGGTACCCCCATACACACCGCATACAACCAGATTCATGTGTGTCGTCAACTTCTCGGCTTCGCTTACCACTTGTGTGACCAGTTCCCTTGTGGGTACAATGATTAAAATCTGTGGGTGAGGATCTTTTGAAAATTTCCACATGCAGAGACACGGTAGCAAATAGGCCAAGGTCTTACCTGTTCCCGTTTGCGCAATTCCAATGGTATCCTTTCCGGACATCATCACCTTGAAACCAGCGGCTTGAATGGTGGTGGGTGTATGATACCCTAATTCATCCAAGGCAGTCCAAAGCGGTTTCTTCAAAGATAAGTCACGAAATGTCATAGAAACTATTTTGCGCAAAGCTAAGAAGGATTGTTGATTGACTTGCTTTTATTTGGTGCTTGTCAAAAAATCTTTTGACCGCGTTAAAAACAAAAAACCCACTCCCTTGAGGGAATGGGTTTTAGCTTGTGACCTTGTCAGGATTAGGGATCCGCTCGTTTTGGGCCTTCCTCTGTATGTGTAATTGAAAAAATGCCTTTATTCCTTAAGAATGTTTAATAAAAGCAATTAATCTTTCATAATCCGAATGGTTGCTTTTTGATTATTATCATTCATAATTTTCAAAAAGTACATTCCTGAAGGCTCAGTTATTTGTAATGATACATTTGTAGTATTTTGGTTGGTTTTATCAAATAATAATTTACCATCTATCGAATAGAGAGATATGAATAAATTGCTTTGAGGTGTATTAAAATTAAGGATGAAATTTCCAGTGTTTGGATTTGGATAAACATTGAAATTTGATTCAAATAAATTATCAGAAATACCTACAGTAGTTATCGCAACGCAAGAAGAAGTATCAACACAACCATTTTCAGTAAGTTGAACAGCATAAGATCCATTAACCGTTGCTGTATAAGATTGGTTAGTTTCTCCTGAAATTACCGCATAATTATTACCGCAATCTAACCAAGAATAAGCTGCATTAGCATTATTTGCTGTTATTGTTAGACCTGATAGACTTGTGTTCGAATTAGATACATTTTGAATGGTTAAATTCAAAGTAACCAAACTATCACAACCGCTTATGGCTCCACCCAAAATAGTATATGTAGCGTTGTTATTGCTACTTGTATAAGTGGTTCCATTTATCCAAGTATAAGAATTGCATTCAGTTCTCACGTCTGTTCCTGTAATAACACAATTGGGTGCTTCAATACTTCCTGAATCAAATACGCCAGTTCTTGGATTACCAATTTGATCGAAAATAGGCGCACCTTGATTTACTCCATTATTAATTGCAGGGCTACCAGCCAATAATTCATGTGTATTCATTAATCCACCATAATTAGCTAATGTTCCAAGTAATGAATTTGAATTATTTAAATCATTTGTTGAAATTAAAAATGAAGTCATTGAAGCATCGTTAGAAATATTTCCTCCTAAAGAGGTCAATACTGGATTTCCTGATGTTGAAAAATTATTACCTACATTATTAAATATTGAATTTTGAACCACAAGACTTCCTGATCCAAACATAAAACTTTCACCAACATAAATGGGTTCGTCGTTATCTGTATAGGTGCAATTTTTTAAGGTTAAGGTTCCACTGGTAACTCCAAATTCCTGGTAAGGAGAATTTGTAACCGTATTATGACTCATTGTACAATTTGTAAAGTTATATACTTCTGTACCAGAACCTGTTGCTCCAATCCAAAAAGTAGCTCTTTGAGCCGCTGAGTTATTTGAAAATGTAGAATTAGTAACCGTCAACGATTGAGTATTGGTAAACAAAACACCTGCAGGACCATTGACGGCACTATTACCATCAAACCAGCAATAATTTAAAAAAACTGAAGCCGGACCACCATTAAATGATACCGCACCGCCATAATTGTCTGCTTGTGAATTCATGAAAAAACAAGAATCTCCAATAAAAGAACCTCCGTTAACAGCATAATAAACTGAACCCCCTTGTGATCCATTTCCATTAACACAACTGTTGTTGAGAAAATATATATTGTTTAACGATAAGTTCCCTGAGGTCTCCTGCTTAATGGCCCCACCATCACTATCGTTAATTAATGCACCATTAATTAATTTCAGACCTTTAATTTTCACATCACCAGCTGTGATGTAAAATACGCGAGAATTAGCATTACCACTTATTGTAAGCAAGTTATAACCTGGCCCTATGATGGTTAACGATTTAGCAAAAGCAATATGTCCAGAGGTTAGTAAGATTGTTGAACCATTTAGGGCAGTATCAAATACAATCGTATCATTTGGATTTGCAGCAAATACTTGACCTCGAAGACTCCCAGCGCCAGAATCATTAGCCGTAGTAACCATTAATTGTGTTGCGTAAGTGCTTGCAACACTGATAAAAATCAAAGATATTAGTAGAAAAAACTTCATTTTGTGTGTACTTTTAATTAAATTATTTTTGATAAAATTAGTCAATTATTGCTTCCAACTTATTTTTTTTTATTTGATTTATAAATGAATGTCCATCATCTATGATTGCCAAAACAACATCCTCAAAGTGACCTCGTAAGGATAATACTAGGGAGTGATAAGTTGGGTTGATTAATCAGCCGATGTATTTTCGAACTTCATCTTTTCAACTAAATCCTTAAAATACTTAGCGCTCCAAATAGATAGTACATTTTCGTCTTTGATGAATCGAATAACATCCTCTTTGATATTTGTAAAGGATAACGATTCAATTTTATGATTTAATAATACAAGGATCTCTTCTCTAGAGATGAATTCCGCTGCCCAGTCTCTAGTATCTTTGGCTCTACTTAAGAAATGACCAACATCCAACGGAATTCCTTTTTTTATGTACCACTCAAAGTCATACCAATCACGACCCTTAAGTCGATTTTTCCATTTTCGATAGAGGAGCGCATGTAATTTCCCTGCAAACAAACTAGGGAGTGTAAAACAACGTACATAAAAGGAAAATGGACGAATCAATAGCTTTTCTTCTGTCTGAAAACCTAATGGTGGCTTCCGATCTACTTCAATTTTTATCTTGATTGGTTTATTAGATTTAACGCCTGTTTGCTTTAAAACATCTTCAAGTACCAATTCTTTCCAAATTGTTTCTGTTTTCAAAAAAGCCGACTCAATTGAAGAACGTTTTGCCTTTTCCTTTTCGTTGATACTTACTTTTATTCCTAAGGATTCGAATTCTGTATGAATTGCTGAAAAATAAGGTTCGAGCGTAAACCCTTCATCAACTTTCAAAAGTGAAAAATCGAGGTCTTCAGAAAACCGATCGAGCCCGTAGAAAATTCGAAGGGCTGTCCCGCCATAGAATGCAGCTTTTTCAAAAAAATCAGTTCGCGATAAGGCTGCCAAGGTGATCTCCTGCATTATTTCTCGCAGTGCATCCAAAATATCTTCTTCATTCTTTGGGTTGTATTCGGTAATCCATTCTTTGATCATAGTTCTTTGATAGTTGAGATGAGCATTTTTAAACTATTTTTTTTCGGAGCGTCTTCTAGCCAAGTGCAAATCTTTTCCAAATTTAATGTCCGCAATAGCTGTTCATCCATACGAAGATCCTCTAATAAAAAAGCACGGGTTTGTTTGATACTCCTGAGATTGATCATAGGCGTGAGTACGATTTTATCACAAATTGCCTTTTCAGGCGAAGCCAGAAGTACAAGTTGATTTGTTGACAATTCTACACTTCTAATACCAAATGAATAGTACGGTGAAGGAAGATGCTGATATCCAAATCTTCCAAAAGGTGTCTTGATTTTTTTAGTAGTTTTAATTGTAATAGAACTTATCTCATACGTTCGTTCAGGGATGAATCCCCAATAGGACAAGGCCGATTCTAATGATACATAGCTTGGACCACGAAGATGATTAGCAATAAGAAAAGATGCTGGGATTGGCAAACCCGTTGCAGGGCCTGGTACATACAATCCCCTTCTTAAAGAAACAAGTTCACCATTTTGGAGCAATTCGCTAATTTTGTCATTAGGGCGTTTGTATCCACTGAGGACTTCTAGAAGGACATGCCTCGAGATCGGCGCATTGGTATAATCTTTTATAAGTCTTGAAAAGTCCAAGTTGTTATTATTTTATACAATAATCGGATATTTTCCGATTATATACAATTATTATGACATATTTTTTATAAAACAATGAAATAGGGATTAATTATTCAGTAGGAATACGCTTTCGCGTTTTCCGCGTTGGGAGTTACATTACAAACAAAAAACCCACTCCCTTGAGGGAATGGGTTTTAGCTTGTGACCTTGTCAGGATTTCAGATCCTCTCGTATTTGTTCAATCCAAGCATAGAAACCCTAGGGGTAGATAAATCTAACTTTTATGGGGATTTAGTGGGGGTTTCAGAATTCCATTTACCGTTGAAAAAAGAGTAAACAGTAAAAAAGATATTTTATACCGTGTATGAATTATTTATGCTAAAAACACAAAATTATAAATCAAAGATTTCTTTAAATGTCGTTTCTATTTCTTCGACTTCTTTTTGTGTTAATGCAGAAAATTCTTTCTTTCGTGAACGTACTGAAAGTGTTCCATTTCCTTGTTCTAAAAACCCAACTATGAGAGAAATCATATTATCGGGCATTTCAAATCTATGGTCTAGGAATTGTTTGAAAGCATCATACTTTTTTAAGTATTCAACTTCATTGGGTATTATATGAACCAAAGTGTCGTTTACACAATAGAAAAGAAATTCAGCTTGTCGTGTGGCATCAAAATAGCGGTAATAATCTATGGTATCATTTAAAATTTCAACATTATTGTTCTCGGATGGCTTCCAATCAATAAAATTCAAAATTGGATGTGAATAGGATTCTAAGGATTTTGCATAGTCCTTTATATGTGTTAAGATAGAAGCTGAAATTGGGAAGATGATTCCCTGTTCGGTATATCCTGTTTGCGATAAAATATGGTGAATGATATAGCGATGTAAACGCCCATTACCATCGACAAAAGGGTGAATAAAAACAAAACCAAATGCAATTTTAGCGGCCACTAATATCGAATCCATTCTCGATTCAGTGAGTATTTTTTGAGTTAGTAGCCAGCCAGCCATTAGTTTTTCAAGATCTTCATGCCTCGCAGAAATATGATCCGGAATAGGCTCTTGTGTTTCACGGTCCCTATCTCCAATAAATCCTTGCTGACTCCTTATTCCCATTTTGACAAATCGGTCATTTTGAATGACCAATTGTTGCAAGCGATTCAATTCTGCTATTGAAAGTTCATTTTTTCCTGCCTGACCAATTGCTATTCCCCAACGGGCAGCACGATTGTTTCTTGGATTTTCCCCTTCAATTGAAAATGATGCTTTTGAATCTTTTAGGAGTAGAAATGAGGAAGCTCTTTGTAGAATATCCTTGTGAACCCTATTTAAGTACTTACTTTTTTCTTGTCGAATATTTGATTCAATATATTCCTCAAGCTTTTCTGTTTTACGAATAAGCGGACAAAAGTCTTGATTTCCAGGGAGATTATTAATCACTTTATGTCGTGGTGATCGTACTCCATCAATTGCATATTGTAATTTTTCATCAATAACAGGAACGAGATTCCCTGTTTTTAGATCAGGTAAGTTCAATTTAGTTTCCATTAGCCACTCATACAAGAACCAAATTCTGCGACTAAACTGTCCTTGTATTTCCTGTTGAATCATTTCTTCTAGCTCTGTTTTTTTGAGCACCTCGAATAATTTTTTAAATAGGAGTAGATCAACTCCCTCATACTTTAGTGCGAAAGTGATTTGCTTGTAGAGGTTTTCCTCTGGAAGGTATCTTGAAGGAAATACTTTCCATTCTTTATTTTCAAATTGTCTTTTCTTTGTACTTATAAAAGTTAATTTCTCAGGTATCGACACCGCTAATTTATATGCTTCTATAATTGCGCCATATCCGACAATAACACCATCTTCTGGTACAGCTCTGCCGTGAAAAACACTTAATTGCAAGGAAAAACGCTTAATATTCATACTAATCAGTGAAATTTAATTAAGCGCAAGGTAGGTGAAATTTATGTAATTCAGGTGAAAATCACTTAAAAAAATATAATTTAAGTGAAAAACACTTAATCAATACGTTATAGTTCTAACTTTTCGATTTTTCTCTAAGTTCAGTAAAATAAAGGGGGAACGCCTAAAATTCCTTCATGTTCTCCGCTTGGGGTTTAACCATAAAAAAAAGCCCCAAACCTATATGGAATGGGACTTTTAACTTGTTTTGTGACCTTGTCAGGATTTCAGATCCTCTCGTATTTGTTCAATCCAAGCATAGAAACCCTAGCCTTGCTGCGCAAGTCTATATTTTTTGTTTTTATTTGTTTACACCAATAAATTGGTGACACAATACAAAACAAAAAACCCTGATGTAAACATCAGGGTTTCTTTTTGTGACCTTGTCAGGATTCAAACCTGAAACCTCCTGAGCCGTAATCAGGTGCGCTATTCAGTTGCGCCACAAGGCCGTTTTGTTTTGCAAAGATAAAACATATTGCCCTTTTTACAAGTTCAAAAATGATTTACTTATTTTTACCTTGCCTTTTCGTATTCGCTAAAATCAAATTAAAGTTACATGCGCTACAACCTATCGGAAATTAATGACCTCATCAGAAACCGAAGAACCATCTATCCAGAGCAATTTTCGGATCGAAAAGTGCACGCTGAACAAATCGAACTGATCTTGCAAAATGCCCAATGGGCACCAACCCATGGCAACACACAACCATGGCGGTTTCAGGTTTTTATGGACAAGGGAAGGGATACACTTAGTCAATTCCTTGGAAAAACCTATTTAGCATTGACACCAGAAGACAAACAAGACACAGCTAAACTGGCAAAACTTATCCGTCGACCGATGATTTCAAGTGCCGTAATCGCCATTGTTATGCACAGAAATGAAGCAGAAAAAATTCCTGAAATCGAAGAAGTTGAAGCCGTTGCCTGTGCCGTTCAAAACATGCACCTAACCTGTACCGCCTATGGCCTTGGTGGCTTTTGGGCAACGCCCAAACTGATTTATTCTGAACACATGAATCAATTTCTTGACCTTAACCCCAAAGACAAGTGTCTGGGTTTATTTTACATCGGTTATCCTGCCATTGAATGGCCAAATTCCCATCGAATTCCTTTGGAATACCACACAAAATGGATTAATGAGTAAAAGAAAAATCGTATTTACTTTTTGGGCTTTTTTGTTTTTCGCTCAAACCTATGCGCAATTAGGAGACAATAAATTCCCCTCCTACTTTGGCATTCAAGTCAAAACCCTATTTCCATCCTCTTTTATTGCCAATCCAAATACCACCCTGGAAAAGGATGGCTTATCTGCAACCCTTCATCAAAATATGGGGTATTCCTTTGGAGCCACCGTCCGTGCTGGCCTTACAGAATTCATCTCCTTGGAAACAGGAATCAACTATACGCAACGCTTTTTCGACATCTCCGGTTCCATTGCAGATTCAAACGTTTTTATAAACAACCAAATGGGTTTTATACAATATGACATCCCCATTAATGCGTTGATTTATATAAAAATGACAAAAAAATGGTACGCAAATGCTTCACTCGGTATTGCTGCGGGATTTAAACCCACAAGCATTGCTACTACGAACAACCTAAACGGCTCTCAGTTTTTCTACAATACCGGAGTGGTACAGAAAAAATTTAGCCTCGACCTTAACGGTAACTTTGGATTTGAATACCGCTCGAAGAAAGCAGGGGTCTATTATGTTGGAACCTCGGTACGATTGCCCCTCAAACCGCTTTTCGTGTATGTCGCAACCTACAAAAACCAAGGATATAAGGTTACCCAGTACGGCGATGTCGATGGAGGTTACCTAAGTGTTGATTTCAAGTACTTTTTTCACACTACGCGGGCGCGAGATCTTCCACAAAGACCGATTGAATAATTAGGGCGTACAAATCACGGTGTCATACCATGGAGAATACCCAACCCATACGCCTAATGCACCTCCCGTGATGTTTGTTGGCACATTGATAGGGGTAGCGAAAGGACTTCCTGCAGAAAACACTTGGTTGATTTTCTTATCAAAAAACTGAAATTCTTTTTTTCCCATTTTCGACAACCGGTACACAATGGTATCTCCAAGGTGGTAGTACCCAGCCTCTGGTGAACTTGCCATGGCCGAATCCATAAAAGACATCGGATTGTAAGCCGTAAATTCGAAACTCAATCCGTTAAAAAAAAGGTCATTGAAATAAGGTCCGAAGGGTTTTGTAAAAGACCCATCATTCAAATATTTCGCTTCCCACATATACGCATCGTCGTAATTTGGATTGTCATTGATAAACCCATACAAATACCCAATATTCGCATTGTTCGGTTCAGGTTTCCAATTCAGGTATGCAAGCGATGTAGGATTTTCGATGGTGGTCGTGGAGGTATAGGTTTTTCCTTCATAAACCACAGTAAGCGAATAGGTTTTACCGACTTGTCCAAAAATATTTGGATCAAAGGAAGTAAACGCACACAGGTGCAATTGCTGCAATTGAGCAATGGGCATTCCAAAAATAGCTTCCGCATAGGCTTCTGTGCCCGGAGGAAGGTTGTCTGTGCATATTTGGATCAATTGCACCGTTGTTGTGCCATCGGAAACCGTTACGGTCGCATTGGAAACAAAACTTGAAAGATAAGCGGATAAATCTGTCGGTGAATAGATGTTTTGGGATGTAGAAAGTAATACCACGGGCGGTTCTCCGGTGCGAATGCTTCCATCAACTACAAGCTGCTTCTCATATCCTGGAATGTCAATTTTCACTTCTTTCGTACAAGAAAAAAGCACCAAAACACTTAGCAAAATGGTAAAATACTTCATATTAAAATTCAAAATTCCAAGTAACGCTCGGGATAATTGGGAACAGCGACACTTGTTTTACGGTTAATTTAAAATCTCCACTCAATAAATTTCCATCGCTGTCAACAAAAAGGAAAAACGGGTTCGCCCTGTTATAGACATTGTACACAGAGATGGCGATGTTGTTTCTTAATTTTTTCTTGACTTGAATCACCTTTTGGGTCGCTGGATCCGTGCGCTCCTTGTACGCTTTGTCATACCATGTTGCTGAAATATCCAATCGGTGGTATGGCGCCATTCGGGTGGAATTTCTTGCGCCGTAGTTATACAACAGGTTTTGGTCTTGAACATACCACGATGTCGGTAAGGTAAGTGTGTTTCCCGTCGCATAAATAAAAGAACCTGATAAGGACCAATGGTCGCTGAGGGTATACATTCCAACCACAGTTAAGTCATGTCTGCGATCGTATTTGGCAGGATAGACTTTGCCCCCATTCAAATCCGGGAATTTTCTTTCAGTTTTAGCCCATGTATAACCTATCCAACCGGTAAATTTACCAACGGATTTCTTGAAGAAGAACTCAATTCCATACGCCCAACCTTGACCAAAAACCAACAAATTATCTGTATTGTCACTCACATTGTCACTTGGCAGCGCGCCCTCTTTGAATTCGATCATGTTTTTCATCCCTTTGTAGTAAATCTCAACGGAAGCTTCGTATTTATCATCGAAAAAGTTTTGAAAATACCCTAAAGAAGCCTGGAAACCTTTTTGTGGTTTTGCAATGTCTGTTGTGGGATACCAAATGTCTGTTGGCAAAGAAACGGCACTTAGGCTCGTCAAATGGACAAATTGGTAGTTATACGCAAAGCCCCCTTTGATGGAGTTATGCACACCGGTCAACCAGCGAAAAGAAACACGCGGTTCTAAACCATGGTAAAACTTAATCAAATCTCCTCTCCCGTATTGAATGCTTGTGTCAGGTTTACTGATGTCACCTTTGATGTACCTCGTGAAAGACCCAACGTGTTGGAACAAGGTATAACGCAAACCTGCATTGATTCGAAATCGATCGTTCAAGTCAAATTCATCCATCAGATAGATGGCTTCTTCATGAGAAAACAACTTTTGGGCATTCCCTGTGTTGAACACTACGGTATCTTGCGAAGCAGAAACACTGGAAGGGGTGAAGATGTGATACACGTAATTTACGCCCCACTTGATGCGATGCTTTGTGTTGGGATAATAGGAGAAATCTACTTTGGTGCCAAAATCTTGTATCCCTGACAGAAATTCAATCTTGAATTCATCTTGTTTAGACCCAAATTTAAATTTGTAATCTGAAAAGGTTGAGGTAACGTTCATGAAGATTTTGCTATTGAAAACATGGTTCCATCGAAAGGCTGCAATGCCATTTCCCCAAGGCATATCTGCGCTAAATCCTCCGTCTCTGTCTGCAAAAGTAAAGACATCTTTTCCGTAATACCCACTTAAAAATATGCGATCCTTCTCTCCTAACTTGTAATTCAATTTGGCATTTAGATCATAAAAATAGTAACCAGAACCTGCGAAAGGAGAACTGTCAGGAATGAATGCTTTGGCCAAAACATCAATGTAGGTTCTTCTTCCTGATACAATAAAACTCCCTTTGTCTTTTTTCAAGGGACCTTCAACTGTTAAACGAGAGGAAATAATACCCAATCCCCCTTTCACTCCGAAACGTTTGTTGTTGCCTTCGTTCATGTTGACTTCTAACACGGACGACAATCTTCCGCCATAATTTGCGGGCATTCCTCCTTTGATAAGGTTTACGCTTTTCACGGCATCTGAGTTGAACACAGAAAAGAATCCAAATAAATGCGCTGCATTGTATACTACGCCTTCATCCAACAAGACCAGGTTTTGGTCAGGACCACCCCCACGTACATAGAACCCTTGTCCACCCTCAGATACAGAGGACACCCCTGGCAATAACTGAATGGTTTTAATGACATCTACCTCACCCATAAAAGCGGGTAGCTTCTTAATTTGCTCGATGTCCAACTCCATTTGTCCCAATTTCGCGGAATTCACATTGTCCCCACGCTTTCCATTCACCACCACCTCTTCGATGAATTTCTCGCCATCTTTGATGCCCAATTCAATGTTTAACGAAACATCTTTTGAGGTTAAATCAATGGTTTTAAGGACGGAAGGGAAACCGGTATATCGGTATGAAATTTCATAAACCCCAGCTTCCAAGGTAAGGGAATAAAAACCATAGGTATTGGTTAGGGTGCCTTTGTTAGCACTGGCAACAAAAATTTTGGCATTCCCTAAGGCTTCCCCATTGCTCAATAAAGAGACGTATCCACTGATGCTGTGTTTGGTTTGACCATAGGTTGGATTCATTACGAGGAACCCAAAAATGCCTAAAAAAAAGATCCAATAAGGAATAGAAAAGTAGTTGTTTTTCAAAAAGGACATCAATTTCATAGGCTTTAGTATGCGAGCACAAAAATAGGAACATCCTTATGAACAAAAAGTTTTATATTGTTAAATAATTGGGAAGTTTATCAAAATCCTATGTGGGCATAATTTCTTAATTTCGCGGTGAAATAAAGTTGATGAAAATAGCATACAATTGGCTGAAAGCCTACCTGAATTTTGAAGAAAGCCCTGAAGAAATTTCGAAAATCTTAACTGAAACGGGTTTGGAGGTTGAAGGCCTACAATCCATGGGTGCTGTGAAAGGTGGACTTCAAGGCGTCGTTGTAGGCGAAGTGATGGATTGCACCAAACACCCAAATGCAGATAAATTGAAGGTCACCTCGGTAAACATTGGATCCGAAATTCTACAAATCGTTTGCGGGGCATCGAATGTCGCTACGGGACAAAAAGTACTGGTAGCCTTGGTGGGTACAACCATATACCCAAGCACCGGAGAACCCTTAACCTTAAGAAAGGCAAAAATCCGTGGCTTAGAATCCCATGGGATGATTTGCGCAGAGGATGAATTGGGAACGGGAACCTCTCACGATGGTATTTTGGTTTTAGACCCAGCCACCCCGGTCGGTATTCCTGCTTCCGTAGCTTTAAACATCGAAATGGATTATACGCTTGAAATAGGCCTTACGCCCAACCGCTCGGATGCCATGGGCCATATCGGGGTAGCGCGAGACCTAAAAACTTATTTGAATTTCCACAAGAAATCAAACCTAAAAATCAATTGGCCGAGCATTTCCTGCCAAGTATCCAATGAAATTCCTGAACTTTCTCTTGAGGTTACGGATGCTTCACGTTGTCCAAGCTATTTTACTGCAAAAATTAAAAATGTTAAGGTTGAAACTTCACCTGATTGGCTGCAGAAAAGACTTTCCGCTGTGGGCGCAACAAGTGTGAACAACGTGGTCGACGTCACCAACTTTGTCATGCGTGAATTGGGAACCCCACTCCATGCTTTTGACGCCAGTCATTTCAAGGACCAGCTCCATGTTCGTCTTGCGAATTCAGGAGAAATGTTGATCACCTTAGATGGAACCGAAAGAAAATTAAAGGAAAACGACCTGGTAATTGCCAATGAAAACGGTCCACAATGCTTAGCAGGTGTGATGGGTGGAAAAGATTCTGGGGTGAGCGAAACCACCATGGACATCCTCATTGAATCGGCTTACTTTGAACCCACCGGCATCCGCAAATCCGCCAAGCAACATGGGATTCATTCCGAATCGAGCTTTCGTTTTGAACGCGGGGTAGATCCTGAGCTCACCTTGTTTGCCTTACAACGTGCGATTGATTTAATCCTTGAAACAGCTGGAGGTGAATTGATTGGAATTACCGAAAAAAGCGCTGAAATTCAAAAAGCCATTGAAATTCCTTTGAATTTTAATAAAATCAACGCCTCACTCGGGAGTGCGCTTACAGATGCGGAAATCCATGGCATCTTAGCAGATTTAGATTTTACACCTACCAAAGAAAACCATTGGATTGCCCCATTGTACCGCACCGATGTATGTCGTCCCATTGATGTTACCGAAGAAATCATTCGAATCGCTGGGTTTGATGCAATCATCGAAAAAGAAAAATGGCATTTCTCTGTACCCATTTCCGATGCCAAAAGGAACCACACCATACGAACCAAAGTTGCGCAAGCAATGGTTGGCATGGGATTCAATGAAATTCTTTCCAATTCACTTACCAAAGAATCGAATGGAACCTTGGTAACAGATGTTAAGAATGGCGTCGTGATTTCTTTGCTTAATCCTTTAAGCCGCGACTTAAGCATACTTCGAAACTCAATGTTGTTTGGGTTGCTTGAAACCATTGCCCATAACCAAAACCGTCAATCGCCCAACCTAAGGATATTTGAATTTGGACAAACCTATCATGCCTTTGGCAATAAATTCACCGAAAAACCAGCCTTGGCGATGGCCATAACCGGAAGAAATGCACCAGAGTCTTGGTTGTCAGCAGGCCAGGCTTCTTTCTTTATGTTGAAAGGAATCGTTATGCAAATGTTGACATCTTTGTCGGCGCTGAAACCAGACGAATCTCTCATCGAACAAAGCGATGAATTTGAAGGGGGTATTGCCCTAAAAATTCAAGGAAAAACCATTGCTACATTGGGTAAGATAAAGAAATCATGGCAACAAAAATTCGACATCAAACAGGAAGTATTTGCTGCCTTAATCGATTGGAAAGTTTGGACACAAATAGAAAAATCCCAAAGCGATGTTTACCAAGAATTGCCTAAAACCTTTCAATCAAGAAGGGATTTCTCGCTGTTAATTGATACCGACATTACTTTTGTTGAATTGGTGAATGCAGCAAAAAAGGCGAGTCCCATTTTACTTAAAGACACCCAATTGTTTGATGTTTACGAAGGAGATAAGTTGGAGGCTGGCAAGAAATCTTATGCGATGTCCTTTCATTTTCAAGACAATGAGCGTACATTGACTGACGCAGAAATCGACGCAGAAATGCACCAAATTCGTGAATCCCTCTCGAAAAACCTAGGGGCCCGACTTCGATAGTTAGTGCTTATAACCCAGAATCTTTAAGTAATCTCCTGCGGTTTGTTCTTCGCTGAAAAGTTCAGTGACAATCTTACCATCCTCGTCTCTTGTAATCATAATATGCTTAGGCTCTGGAATCAAACAGTGTTTCAGTCCGCCATAGCCACCAATGGTCTCTTGGTAGGCGCCGGTATTGAAAAACCCGATGTAAAGGGTGTTGTGCTTGTCGAATTTCGGTAAGTAGATCGCATTGGAATGCTGTTCTGAATTGTAGTAATCATCACTATCGCAAGTCAATCCACCCAAAAGAATCCGTTCATAATCGTCATTCCATCGGTTGATGGGAAGCATGATAAAACGTTGGTTGATGGCCCAAGTGTCAGGCAAATTGGTCATAAACGAGGAGTCAATCATGTTCCATTTCTCCCTGTCATTTTGTTGTTTTTGATGCAAAATGCTAAAAAGAGCTCCACCACTTTCCCCTACCGTAAAGGATCCGAATTCCGTAAAAATATTTGGCTCCGGGATGTCATTGTCAGTACAGACCCTTTTAATTTGTTGTATAATCTCACGAACCATATACGCATAATCGAAGTCGAAGGCCAATGATTTTTTGATGGGAAAGCCCCCGCCGATGTTCAAGGAGTCAAGTTCTGGACAAAGCTTTTTTAGATCGCTGTAGATTCGCAAACACTTCGTTAACTCATTCCAATAATAGGCTGTGTCGTTAATTCCGGTATTGATGAAAAAGTGAAGCATTTTTACCTTAACCCTCGGGTTGTCTTTTAATATCGCCTTGTAAAAAGGAACGATTTCACGGTAACGCATCCCCAAACGCGAGGTGTAGAATTCAAATTTCGGTTCTTCCTCAGAGGCGATTCTTATCCCAATGGACACATCCTTATCAGTTGCTGCCAAAAGAAGTTTAAGTTCGTCCGAATTATCGACCACTGGCACTACTTTCAAAAATTGTTTGTCAATCAACGTGGCAATGTTTCGAATGTAAATTTCCGGTTTATACCCGTTGCATATAACATACGTTCCTTCCTTGATTTTCCCTGCATCAACCAAATTGTTAACGATGTCGATGTCAAAAGCCGAGGAAGTTTCGATGTGCACATCGTTTTTCAACACCTCGTCCAGTACAAAGGAAAAGTGATTGCTTTTGGTACAATAGGAATAATAATATTTCCCTGCGTATCCTTGGTTGTTGATGGCTTCCCTAAACCAACCTTTGGCGCGCTGAATGTTGTTGGTTATTTGAGGTAAATAATTAAACTTCAACGGCGTCCCATATTCAGAAATCAAACGCATGAGGTCAATTCCATGGAAAAACAAGCGGTCTTCCCGAAGGTTAAATTCATTTTGCGGGAAATCAAAGGTTTGGTCGATGAGGTCTATGTACTTTGTTCTCATTTTCTATATTCAGCGATTAATAATTTAAAAGCACAACGTAAAAACAACGAAGGCCCGACTTCCTACGGAGCACCATGTGATAGGTTTCGTACGGGGATGAATTGGCCAGCGCAAAGGTAGGCAAGGAATATCCTTTATTCAATACTTACGGCAAAAATTTAACCATTGAATTCTGCAAACAATCAATGGGATAAGGAAAGGAGCGCATACAGGAACAATCCATTGAATGTGCCTACGAATCCATCGGTGTTTCGTCATTCTTTTTTGCAAGAACAAGGAACACAGAACGGTCGCTTGAATGCGGGTTTTCTGAGAAACAAATTCGGGACGGAGGACATCCATGAGGAGGACAACCCGGGGTTTCACTGAAAGGTTCCACGTTTCGTGGACATAGGCATCCGTAAACATAATCCATTCTCCCGATTTCCAGGCCCTAAGTACCTCTTTTACCCGAATCCCACAATTGGGAAGACCCTCCGGAATGTCTATTCCAAAATGGCAACGAAAAACTGCATTGGTGTCTCCCATGTGTGGAAAAATGCGCTTCCCCGGCTCCAAAACATTAATGGAAAGGGTGGTTATTTCAGGATACTTCTTCAACAAGGATTGGAGCGCGGGCATTTCCTGTGTATTTTTATAAAAGTGAATTCCCCACCATTTCAAAGAAAGCGTATCGTAACCCTCTCCCCCGCTTACCATTTCAGATTTAAAATAGGGCGATGCTGCATTTTTTGAAAGAAAGGCATGAACCTCCGACTGAATGACAGCAAATTGTTGTTCAAAATCTTTGGTCCCACGAAACACAGAAGAATCCCAAAATTCGGGTTCATTGCCTTGGTAAGGCTTGGGGTGCTCCCACAGACTAAACCATGGATTTGTGTGTTTCATGGGCTAAAATTACAAAGGTTGGCGACATTGTTTAAAACTCAATGATTTTTAATGCTTTTGTTGAAATCGTACGACCAAATTGTTTCTAATTTTGAAATTCACACTTACGCGATGTCATACTTAGAAGAACTTAACGATAGCCAACGTGTGGCTGTAGAAAACATTTATGGACCGTGTATGGTTATTGCCGGCGCTGGCTCTGGAAAGACAAGGGTTCTCACCTATCGGATTGCGCACATGATCGAGAATGAGATTGACCCTTTTAACATTTTGGCGCTGACCTTTACCAACAAAGCTGCGCGCGAAATGTCTGAGCGAATTGGAAAAATCATTGGGGGAACAGAAGCCAAGAACCTAACCATGGGTACTTTTCACTCGGTATTTTCAAGGATTCTTCGCTACAACGCGGATCGCATTGGATTTCCAAACAATTTCACCATTTACGACACCCAAGATTCAAAAAGTGTAATCAAAGACATCATCAAGGAATTTCAGTTGGATGACAAAACCTATAAAACCAGCGGGGTATTTGGAAGGATTTCTGCCGCAAAAAACAACCTGATTTCGCCGGAGGCCTACAACCAAAACGATGCCATACAAGGGGAAGACAAAATGTCAAGACGTCCAGAATTGGGGAGAATTTACACAGCCTATGCCAACCGATGTCAAAAATCTGGGGCCATGGATTTTGATGATTTACTGTATTTCACCAATGTTTTGTTGACTGAACATCCGGAAGTATTGTACTATTATCAGCAGAAATTTAAATACATCTTGGTAGATGAGTACCAGGATACGAATTACGCCCAGTACCTCATTGTCAAAAAATTGGCGGCTGCCTACGAGAACATTTGCGTCGTTGGCGACGATGCCCAAAGCATATACTCCTTTCGTGGTGCCAACATTGAAAACATACTGAATTTCAAGAAAGACTACCCAGATTTTCAACTGTACAAACTCGAACAAAATTACCGTTCTACCCAAAACATTGTAGATGCAGCGAACAGCATTATAAAGCGTAACAAGGACCAAATACAAAAACATGTGTGGACAGAGAACCTGATTGGAAAACCGATTACGGTGGTAAGAACCCTGACGGACAATGAGGAAGGTCGTGTCATCGCACACAAAATATTCGACCTCAAACAATCCTCCACAGGATCGTATAATGATTTTGCCATTTTGTATAGAACCAACAAGCAATCGAGGTCCTTCGAGGAAGCGTTGCGAAAGATCAACATTCCCTACAAGATTTACGGAGGTGTATCCTTCTACCAACGCAAGGAAATCAAGGACATCTTGGCTTATTTCCGTTTGACGGCGAATCCAAGCGACGAAGAAGCCTTGAAACGCGTAATCAATTACCCAAAAAGAGGAATTGGAAAAACCAGTATAGAAAACATCATCATTACTGCCAATCAGTACGGGGTGCGCATGTGGGATGTTATCAACGATTTTAATCAGTATCCTTCTCAGTTAAATCAACCCACAAAAACACGGATTTATGAATTCGTGACCATGGTAAAGAGTTTTCAAGCGGAAGTAAACAAAGTCGACGCCTACGCCTTGGCTGAAACCATCACAAAATCGACAGGAATTCTGAAGGAATTGCTAGATGACAAAGAACGTGGTCCTGAAGAAATGGAACGCATCCAGAACGTCGAAGAACTTTTGGCGGGTATTCAAGAATTCACGAAAACAGAAGGCGTAGAGGATTCCTTGCGCACCCTTCCTGATTTCATGATGGAAGTCGCTTTGTTGACAGACGCAGACCAAGACAAAGGGGAGGAAAAAAACCATGTCTCCATGATGACCATCCATTCCAGCAAGGGATTGGAATACCCACATGTTTTCATCGTTGGATTAGAGGAGAATCTTTTTCCCTCGCAAATGGCCTTAAACACACGAAGTGAACTGGAAGAGGAACGTCGACTTTTTTATGTTGCCGTAACCCGAGCTATGGAGACCTGCACCTTATCGCATGCGGGATCTCGTTACCTATGGAACCAAAGCATACAATGCGAACCCAGTCGGTTTATTGATGAAATTGACGGGAAATACCTTCATTTTGAAACGCCTGCGCGTGGCGGAGGCAGATCGCTCATGGGAAGTGGAAGCACCCCTCCTTTTAGCGGTGGACTCAACAGTAAACTGATGCCTCCCGCTCAACCTAAATCCTTGCGATCCATAGACGAGGCCATGCAAGCGCCCGGTAAAGTCACAGGGGATTTTTCTAAAATCATGGTGGGCACCAATGTTGAACACGAACGCTTTGGAAAAGGAAAAGTCACCCAAATGGAAGGCGCAGGCCCAGATAAAAAAGCCATTGTTTTCTTTCCTCACCACGGCTCTAAAACCGTCTTGCTAAAGTTTGCTAACCTCAAAGTGCTTGAATAGCACCTTATTCTAGCCTAAGAATTTTTTTGACGCTGCCGTCTGAATAACGTTGGATCATTACCTTGTTAGGGATTTCATGCGTTTCATTTCCCATTAAATCATAGGTTCCCATCAATATTGGAATCACTTCGAGTGAAAGGGGTGCGTTTCCAAGAAAGGGTGAATACATCCAAACTTCTTTTAACCGAGTGTTACCCTCATCTATGCCCGTAACATAATACATTGCAGTACCGGTTGATAAACAAACGCCTCCTCGACGACCTACATCAGGCAATCCAGGCAATGCATTCCATGAAGCAGAAACTTGATCAAAGGTCCATAAATCGTTCATCGAATGACCTAAACTGTCCAAACCAAAACACGTGTAAATACCGTTGTCCAAGCCAAACATTGCTGCATGACTCCTGCCCAGAGAGGGCAAACTTGGCAAAGCCACCCATTGATTTGACAAAGGATCGAAGGAATGAAAATCATTTAAAAACACATTGTTTTCATTTCTCCCGAAGAGCAAATACCCAATCCCTGCATGCACAACGGCTGACGCTCGCCAGCGAGCACCAAAAGGCAAATTGGCTTGTTGAACCCAAGCATCCAAAGCGGCATCGTAACACCAAACTTCATCCAAGGCTGCCGTCGCGGCATTTTTCCCTCCGATGACATATACTTTATGATTTAAAACGAAGGAAGTCGATCCAGAACGTCCCGAACCTGGCAGTTGCGCGCAAGCATCCCATGTGTTTTGAATCGGATTGTATCGCCACAAATCATTTAAATAACTTGAACCATTATAGCCACCAAAGACAAATCCTTTTCCATTTACCACGAAACCCGTTGCATACTGACGCTCCATACCTTGGGGCAATCCTGCGGCAGAAAACCATTGCTGTGAAGCTATGTCAAAACCATAAAAATCGGCTTGCGGAGCCCACCATGGACTGAGTCCACTGCCCACATAAAGGGTGTCTCCAATTCTGAAGCCTACCGCATCATCTCGTTCAACACCGGGGAAATCAACCAAAGGTTGCCACTGCTGGGCTTGCATCCATTGAGACAACAAGCAACAAGCGATTAAAGTAAAGAATGTTTTTTTCACAGAAAAGGCATGTAAAATTGCGGTTGTAATTTACGCCTTTTTTACAAACTCTGATTTTAAGGCCATGGCACCAAAACCTTCAATTTTACAATCGATGTTGTGATCCCCATAGGCAAGTCGGATGTTTTTCACCTTGGTACCTGATTTAATGGATTTCGGAGCGCCTTTAATGGGTAAATCTTTTATAACAACAACATTGTCACCATTTACAAGGACCACTCCATTCACATCTAATACCACCAAATCCTCGCTGCCAAGTTCCGCAGCTGCTTCCTCGGCAGCTGTCCATTCGAAAGAACATTCAGGACATACGTATTGGTTTTCATTGCTTTCGTATCCATAAGGACATTGGCACGAAGGGCATTCTTTTAGTTCTTCACTCATTAAAATTCGTTTACTGCAAATATAGGAGAATATAGGTCACCTTGACAGGAAATCCCTTTTACGCTTGCAAGTACAATCCACCCGCTATGGAGCGCTGTCAATGGCTGTAGTCCACAAGGAAGTTTTTCCCATGTCCATTCGCACCCAAACGGGATGCACCTTTCCGTCACGTGCAGCAATGGCAATGTAATCCCCAAAAAACACCACTGATTGAGGTGCAAATGGTTTGTCTGAAATGGTTTTCTGCTCAAATTGCAGGCCTCCATCATGTGATGACACCCAAACCACATCGGTTAACAACGATTTTGCGGAATGTTTACTCCTGTCGTAAAACACCCAATGTAAATCGCCATTGGATTGGTCAAGGGTCATGGCAGGCATAAATTGGTGAGAAACGGTTTGGTCTTGGTTCACTTTCTTAGGAGCAGACCAGGTTTCACCTTGATCAGAAGACTTCACGACCCATACATCTGTATTTTTACTCCCATTGATTTGATCGGCCCAACTTAAATAAAGGGTTCCATCGCTTGCTTTACCGCTGCGATCGATTTGAAAATTTGGCAAGCCATTGCAACGGTAAATCCCTGGGATTTTGTGCTCCCATCCTCCCACTTGTGGCCAAAGTGTTTTCTCCACCTTCAACCACGTGTCTCCGCCATCATCAGACCGCTGAAAAACCAATCCTTTTGCATTCGCCCATACCACATACACTTTTCCGTTCCTTCCCACCAAAGGGATGGCCCCTTCCACCGTTTTGTCTCCATCCAGACAATCGCCCGCAAAAAAGGACAGCGATTTAGGCGTTGACCAAGTCAAGCCTCTGTCAATGGATTTACTGAACATGATGCGTGAAGAATCCAACACATTCTTCGAATCATAGGTGTCAAATTGGGTCCACGTTAGGTAGATGTGGTGGGTGACAGGATCGATGTCTACCCAATGTTTGTCTTGCGCTTTCTTGCCATTGGGTATAGGAAAAGTACCTTTGCTAAAAGCAAGTGGATTTTGCATGATGTCATTGTATTGACATACAATTCGATCAATCCAAGCCCCTTTCGGATAATCGGAGAGGTGAAAATAATACAACCTTCCCAAGGCATCAAAAGTGAGTACCGGATCACCATAAACCCCAAAAGGGGAATTCAATTCGGCACTTTGCCATGAAGCACCATTGTTTGCTGAATAATAGTAGTGGTTGAGTACCGCACCAATTGCAATTTCATTGGTGTTTTTTGGATGGATGGCAATGGAGGGTTCTGAGGGTAATTCTTGAATTGGGTTGACACGAATGTTTGTATACTGTGCCGTCAAGGGAATCCAACTACCGAAGCCAATAAGTATATAGAGGTAAAGTCTTATCATCGTGTTGGGTTTTGAAAATGTATTGCGACTTATGGGTTCCGGTTATTTTAACTTTTACCTCCTGCATAATTTGGTCACGTGCAACGAGAAGTACTGCTTCTTCGCCGATTTCTAATCCATTCATAATGCCTTCAAGCATCGACTTGTCAACACGGTATCCCATGCAAGAAATGATTTCGTCGTTTACACTGAGGCCTGCATCTTCCGCTGAGGAACCTGTTCGCACTGATTTCACCATTACCTTCCCCCCGTCATAGCTTACCGATGCACCAAAAACAGGCTTCATTCCTCCTATGTCACTCACTTCAATCCCCAGGGGTAAAAAGTAAGTGGAATAAGGAATCACTTCAGTACCGTCAATGTATTTTTTGTAAAAATCAGTTAAATCTTGTCCCGTAAACTTCTCCAAAACTTCCTTAAATTCAGCGTCTGTAAAACCACGCTTTTTCCCAACATGGTAGGTTTCATACAAATGCTTTAGCACGTGGTCTAAGCACTGCTTACCTTTAGAATGTTTGATGACCATTGCATCGAATACTGCGCCCAAAACGGCTCCTCTTGAATAATAGGTCATGGTGGTATTGGCGCTGTTTTCATTGGGACGATAGGCCTTAATCCATGCATCAAAACTGGCGTGGGAAACAGGTTGAACCCTACTCCCAATACTTCCTTCCACATAGTTAATACTGCTTTGAAGTTTTTTCAAAAAGACATCTTCGGTATAAAAACCGCATCTTCTCAAAATCAATTCATCGTAATACGAAGTAAATCCTTCCATCACCCAAAGCAGATTGGTATACACCTCTTGGTCATAATTGAAAGGCCCTAAGGCAATGGGACGAATGCGTTTAACATTCCACAAGTGGAAATATTCATGGGCTACCAGATTTAAAAATGAGAGGTATTCACTTCCAGCATAGGTCCAACGATCTACACTTAAAACCGTACTGTTGGCATGCTCCAAACCGCCGTCGCCACCTATCACATTGTGCACAATGAAAAGATAGTTTTCATTGGGATTTACACCGACAACCTTGGTTTCTTCTTCTACAATGATGGCCATATCGCGCTTTAATTCTTCAGGATTGTAATTGCCTTCACCGTACATCGCTACGGTATGTTTTACACCAGCAGCCATGAAATCAAATGTTTCTTGGTTCCCAATTTCAATGGGACAGTCAACCAATTGGTCATAGGAATCAAAACGAAAAGAAAAGGTATTTCCTTTTTGCAATTGGGTATTCGCGGATTTCAATCCTGTGGATACTTTTTTGAAGGTGACAAAAGGAATAACGTCTAAGGTCCCCCCTACCTCTTTAGCTCCGTCTAAGTACATAAACATGGCGGGACCACTTACAAACCCATGTGTATTGTCTAAAAAATTGGTTCGAACACTTTGTTCAAAAGCATATACTTCGTATTTCACAACAAAGGTGCTGGCGCCTTTCAATTCTATTTCCCAGCCATTCTTAGTCACTTTAACCACGTTCAAGGACTTGCCGCTTCCGTCAACAGCTTTGACTTGGTTAAGGTTTTTCGAGAATTCTCTCACCAAATAGGATCCAGGTGCCCAAACCGGCAATTTCACCGTAGCCGATTTTTGCTTGAGGTCTTTGACCGCCATTTCAACTTGAAAATAATGGGATTGGGGTTTAGCCATTCGAAGGGAATAATGAATCTCAACGGCAAAGGCGAGTTGACAAAAAGCAAGAACACCCAATAAAAATAAATAACGCATATAGGAGCTGTTAGTATGAATTAGAATCAATAATATCTGACAAAAATACACTTTAAGCTCAAAAGTAGTCACAACAGGAAAACACAGGTTTGACCTAAAAAGCTTATTTTTGAGAGAATGCATTCATTTTCACTGGAACAAGAAATCGAAAAATTCCCAAACATAGGGTTGGAAGCCATAGAGCGGGTCGCTTTGATGGATCGTGTGGATACCAAGTTTGCCTTCGACGCCTCTTTCCTTCCCATACTGATGCCTTTTTTGCTCGAAAACTTTCGCATTCTGCAGATCGGAAATGCCCGGTTGATGCACTATGAAAATGTATATTTTGACACGCCCAACTTCAATTTTTACAATGCACATCACAACAGAAGACAGACGCGGTACAAAATTCGAACGCGAAAATACGTCGAAACGAATGTGTGTTTCTTAGAAATAAAAAAACGTAGCAAGGGAAAAACACATAAACATCGAATGCTTTCAGATACCATGACATTGACCCCCGAACATCTTTCTTTTGTAAAGTTGGGACTGGGCGAACTGCCAGATTTGGAGCCTAAGTTGTCTAATTCGTTCCAAAGAATTACCCTTGTGAACCATGAAATGACCGAGCGCCTCACCTTTGATTTTAAGATTTCTTTTTCCAAAGAAAAACAAGAAAAGACGATGGATGGACTTGTAATTGCTGAACTCAAACAATCAACCCTCACGCGTGATTCCCCCTTCTATCTTTTTATGAAAAATCATGGAATCAGGCCCCATTCGATCAGTAAGTATTGCTTGGGAATTGTAACCCTTTACGGAAAAGAATCCGTGAAAACCAACGCGTTTAAAGATAATCTTAGATATTTGCACCACATACATACCTTTAATTCTTGACCCATGACCCTACCCCTGTTTCAAAATTTTCAAGATAATTTTAATTGGGATACCAACGATTTAAGTGTGTTTTCCATCCGTTTTGCCATCAACATAGTATTCCTTTTCTTAATCATTCGGTTTTTATATTATCCAAAAACAAAGCGAAAAGATTACCTCTTCACCTATTTCATCATTGGCATAATCACCTTCATACTTTGCTTTTGCTTGAACAAGCTAAACATTGAAATTGGAATGGGACTGGGATTGTTCGCCATATTCGGAATCATACGTTACCGCACGGATGCCATCGAAATCAAGGAAATGACCTATTTGTTTTTAATCATTGGGCTCAGCGTTGTAAATGCACTTTTGGCGACAGAAAAATCGCATCAAATCAACTTGTTAGAGTTGGGTTTGATCAACACAGTGGTGCTGGTGGTGCTCTACGTCTTGGAAAATCTTTGGTTGATGAAACACGAGAGCAGAAAAGTACTCACTTATGACCGTGTCGACCTATTGAATGCATCACAATACGAAGAAATGAAGGCTGACCTTGAAGCAAAAACGGGATTGATCATCAACCGATTTGAGATTGGAAGAATTAATTTTTTGAATGACACCGTTCAGGTGCGTTTGTTTTACTATGCGGACGACCAAGGCTTTTCAAATTATGGTGCAGAATAAACCTCAAACAGCGTGAAAATTTTATTTGGGTTGTTGTTTCCCTTTGGTTTGATCTATGGATGGATTACCGCTGTTCGAAATCTTTTTTTTGACTGGGGTATTTTTGATGTTTATGAAATTCCAGGTAAATCCATCGGAATTGGCAACCTGAATGTAGGAGGTTCAGGAAAAAGTCCACTCACGCTTTATTTAATGAAATTGCTTCAAAATGAATTTCCGATTTACATCCTATCCAGGGGGTATGGTCGGACCACCAAAGGCTATTTTGAATTATCCAATGCGCATGCAGCTTCACAGGTTGGGGACGAACCCCTGATGTATTTCCAGCATACGTCCGAGAACGACAGCGTACATGTGTGCGAAAAAAGAAGGATTGGGTTGGAAAAGTTGGGCTGGCCAAAACCGGGAATACTCTTGTTAGACGATGTCTTCCAACACCGTGCGGTTCACCCAGGATTATCCATCCTTGTAACTGATTTTTCCAAACCCTTTTTTACGGATTATGTCTTTCCCGTGGGAAGGTTAAGAGAAAGCAGAAATGGCGTAAAACGTGCCTCAATGGTGATCTTCACAAAATGTCCCGACCCAATAAGCGAGGCAGACAAGGCAAGAATTAAGTCGCGGATGAAAAAATACAAGGTTCCGTATTTCTTTAGCCACATTGTATATCTGGAGCGGTATTCGATTTCTAATTTGGAGGTAAACAACCCGAACAAAGTACTGCTTGTGAGTGGCATTGCCAACCCAAAACCGCTGATTGACCACTTGAAAAAAACCATGGAAGTCATTCCCATTTCCTTTGGTGACCACCACCGATTCTCCGTACAAGACATTGAAGCTATTCACAAAAAATTTGATACCTTTGAAAACACAAAAACCATTATTCTCACTACTGAAAAAGACTTTATGCGTTTGAAGAATTCTCCCTTAGAACTGCACATCAAAAATCACCCTTGGTATGTGCAACCTATGTCGGTAGCATTTGAAGATACCCAAACTTTTCACTCAATTATTTATGACTATGTTAACTAAAATCAAAGAAACTGCTGCTTACATTCAATCGAAAACCCAAGTAAAACCTACCGTAGGTATCATCCTAGGAACCGGGCTTGGCGGATTGGTAAAAGAAATTAAAATCATTGATGTCCTGCCTTATGCGGAAATCCCAAACTTCCCGGTATCCACCGTAGAAAGTCATTCTGGGAAACTTATTTTCGGAGAATTAGGAGGAAAACAAGTGATTGCCATGCAAGGAAGATTCCACTATTACGAAGGCTATTCCCTTCAAGAGGTAACCTTTCCTGTACGCGTAATGAAATTGCTTGGCATTGAACAATTGTTTGTCAGCAATGCCTCGGGTGGCGTAAACCCCGATTTTGAAGTCGGTGAAATCATGATTATGAACGATCATATCAATCTTTTTCCTGGAAATCCATTGATTGGAAAAAACATCGATGAGCTTGGCCCAAGATTCCCAGACATGAGCGATGCTTACGACCAAGGAATGATTGACTTGGCGCTTGAAATTGCCAAAGAAGCAAACATCAAGGTGGCAGTCGGATGCTATGCAGGACTTACCGGACCAACCCTTGAAACCCCTTCAGAATACAAATATGTTCGCGTTATTGGTGCAGATGCGGTAGGCATGTCAACCGTACCCGAAGTCATTGTTGCAAGGCACATGGACATTCCTTGTTTTGCAATCTCCATCATCACAGACCTTGGTGTTCCGGGGAAAATTGAGAAAGTGAGTGTGCAAGACGTAATCAACGTAGCAAGTCGACAAGAGCCAAAAATGACGCAAATCATGATGACTTTAATTTCACGCATCTAAGATGGAACCTGGCATTCGAGAAAAATACCAAGCGGTCATTGGATTGGAAGTGCATACCCAAATGCTCACAGCTTCCAAGGCGTATTCTGCGGATGAAAATTCATACGGCGCTTCACCCAATACCTTGGTCAGTCCAATTACCTTAGGTCACCCTGGAACCTTGCCGGTTGTCAATGAAAAAACCATTGAATTCGCGATTCGACTGGGACTTGCCTGCGATTGTGAAATTGCGGGACATCAGTATTTTGCCAGAAAAAATTATTTCTACCCCGACCTACCAAAAGGCTATCAAATTACCCAAGACAAAACCCCCATTTGCCAAGGTGGCTTTGTTTTAATCCGCGACGAAAACGGAAACGAAAAGAACATAGGTCTTACCCGGATTCACATGGAAGAAGATGCTGGAAAAAGCATTCACGACGTCGATGTTTACGACACTTTGGTCGACCTTAACAGAGCGGGGGTACCTTTACTAGAAATCGTTACCGAACCAGACATTAGAAGTTCGCAAGAAGCATATGGTTTTTTAACCGAAGTAAGAAAATTGGTCCGCTACCTAGAAATTTGTGATGGAAACATGGAAGAAGGCTCCATGCGATGTGATGCCAACATTTCTGTGATGTTGAAAGACGCCAAAGAATTTGGTACCAAAGTCGAAGTAAAAAACATGAACTCCATTCGAAATGTTCAGCGGGCGATTGAATTTGAGATTACACGACAAATTGAAACCCTAGAATCTGGAGGCTCCCTCTCTCAAGAAACACGTGCTTTTGATGCCCTCAAAGGAATCACCATTTCCTTGCGTTCCAAAGAAGCGGCTAACGATTACAGGTATTTCCCTGAACCAGACCTTCCGCCTTTATTTATCGGAAAAGAACAGATAGATGCCGTTGCCAAAGAAATGCCGCCACTGCCGCGCGCATTGTTTTTAAAATACACTCAAGAACTTCAATTGAGCGCTTACGACGCTTACAATTTGACCGATAACAAGGCCATTGCGATGTTTTTTGAAGATGTGATAGAACATACCAAAGAATACAAATCCGCAGCAAATTGGGTGATGGGTGAAGTAAAATCCTTCCTCAATGAAAAAGGCGTTGAAATTCATGATTTTCCAATTTCTCCCACACGTTTGGCAGGACTCATCACACTTATACAGCAAGGAAAGGTTTCAAACTCGATTGCAGCACAACGTATATTCCCTGAAATGTTGAACGGTGAAGAAACCGCAGAAGCCATTGCTCAAAAACTTGACTTGATTCAATCTTCAGATGATGGCGTTTTGAATGAATACATCGCAAAAGTAATGGATCTTAATCCCACAGAAGTAGCTAGGTATCGGGCCGGAGAAAAACAATTGATAGGTTTTTTTATGGGACAACTGATGAAAGTCTCCGGTGGAAAAGCAGACCCTAAAGTCTCGAATCAAATGTTGCGTAAAAACCTAGATGCATAAGATGAAATCGAAACGGTATATTTTTCTTTTGGGTTGGATTTTGGTTCTCACTTCACTTTCGTGCGAGGACAACCCTGCGAATGCCGACGAAAAACCCATAAATTTTACGGTTTCAGGTAAGATTTCAGGAGCAGGTGGACTGAATTTATACGTGGAAGCACCCACCGAAAATGGAATGATTACCCTTGCGTCAAATGCCATAGAAGCCGATGGGTCTTTCAAAATCGAAGGGAACATTTCAGGACTTGGATTTTACCAGTTACGCCTCGGTGAGAACAAAGAAAACTCCATTCCAATCACCCCAAAACCAAAGGACCACTTGAAACTTGACACGCAATTCGACGCCTTTACCCGCAACCCAAATGCAAAAGGCACTGATTGGAGTCGATGCATGAATGAATATATGGTTATCTTGAATTCCTACCGTCAACAACAAATGGCGCTCATGGCTCAACAGCGTCAAATTACGGAGGGTGAATACGCTTCAAAACTCAACGCCATCAAATTACCCATGACCGAATTCGCGGTGCAAAAGATCAACCAAAACCCATCCAATCCCTATAACATCATTTTGTCAATGGAGCTTTTTCCGATGACAAGTTTCGAGGGATGGAATCCTGACTTTTTGAAATCTTTTGACAAGGTTCGAAAAGCTTTTTTACAGAAATACGGAAATTGTCCAGCCACCTCCGCAATCGATTCGCAATACCAACAGCTGTCTGCAGGTTACCAGGACTTCAAACGATTGGAAAACGGTGAAATCATCGCACCCAATTTCGCTTTGTCGGATGTCAATGGCAAAACGGTAAAACTAAGTGACTTCAGAGGAAACCTTGTACTGATTGATTTTTGGGCTTCATGGTGTGGTCCTTGTCGGCAAGAAAACCCCAATGTTGTTGCCCTTTACAAAACCTACAAAAAACGTAATTTCACCATTCTATCTGTATCCATGGACGAGGACCCTGTAAAATGGAAAGAAGCCATTAAAATGGATGGACTTGTTTGGGATACCCATGTAAGTGATTTAAAAGGATGGAAAAGTGGAATGGTGCCATTGTATCAATTTGACGGCATTCCCTTTACAGTACTGGTTAATCCCGAAGGAAAAATCATCGCAAAAGGCCTGCGAGGAGATGCATTGAAATTAAAAATAGAAACCTTTTTTAAGAACCAACCATGAAAAATTTACTTACCGCAACCCTGCTCCTATTCTTCGGGAATTTCGTTTTTTCACAAACCCCTGTCAAAGTAAGTGGGCAATTTTTACATTCCCCTGTTGACTCCGTTTACATCTCGAAATTTACAGGAAAAGGATATACCAACATCAAAGGAACCAAATTGGCCAAGGATGGTAAATTTTCTATTCAAACCACCATTCCATCTCCCGATTATTATGTGATCCGATTGGGGAATGTACACACCAACATTATTTTACAAGACAGCAGTGACATCAAGGTTTATGGAGATGCAAAGAAACTTAAAGAATTCTGCAATTTCGTAGGGTCAGATGCATCTCAAGCCATGAACGGTTTCGCGGTACGTTTGGAAAAATGGAACATGAAAAGTGATTCTGCTTTCAAAGCAATGACAACCACCGATACGGTTCAAAAAAGGAAAATCAACGAATACATGACCAAAGAATATTACAGCTATTTGAATGACAGACAGCAGTTTGTTGCAGACAATCCAAATTCCCCTGCCCTAATTGTCGCTTTGGTTTCTTTCAATGCAGAAACAGAATTTGATTCGTTCGAAACCATCTTAAACCAACTGGTAATAGGTTTTCCTAAAAGCCAAACCGTAAAAGATTATGTCAACTATTCCAATTCCTTAAAACTGAAGAAAGAGGAAGAGAAAAAAAAGGCAGAAGTGGTAAATCAATTCGCCCCTGGTAAAAAAGCACCCGAATTTGAAGAATTAACGAGCGACAGGAAAACAACCTTGAAATTGGCTGACCTCAAAGGGAAGTATGTATTGATTGATTTCTGGGCATCCTGGTGTGGTCCCTGCAGAAAGGAAAATCCAAATGTGGTGAAAACCTACGAAAAGTATAAAGACAAAGGATTTACGGTGTTAAGTGTGAGTTTGGATTCAGACAAGGACAAATGGTTGGGTGCCATACAAGCAGATAAACTTTCTTGGCCAAACCACGTGAGTGATTTAGGGGGATGGAATTCTAAGGTTCCTAGAATGTACAATGTTTCCAGCATTCCTTTCACGGTGCTTCTAGACAAGGAAGGAAACATCATTCAAACCAATTTAAGGGGAGAAGCCTTGGAGGAGAAACTTGCAGAAATCTTCGGGCAATAAGGATGCAAATTGCCTATTTCGCTTCCGACTTTCACCTTGGCGTACCTGATAAAGTCAGCTCGCTAAAAAGAGAAAAGGAAATTGTAGCTTGGTTGGATTTTGCTTCTACAGACGCAACAGACATCTACCTTGTTGGCGATGTGTTCGATTTTTGGTTTGAATACGCGATGGCCATTCCTAAAGGATTCACCCGACTCTTGGGCAAGATTGCTCAATTGAGTGACCAGGGGATTCAGTTTCATTTTTTCAAAGGAAATCACGACATGTGGACCCGAGACTATTTCCAAGAGGAACTCAATATGAAGGTGTACAGCCAACCCATTGATGTAAACTTTCACAGCAAAACATTCATGATTGGACATGGCGATGGACTGGGTCCTGGAGACCGAGGGTATAAACTTGTCAAAGGCCTTTTGCGAAGCAAAGCTTGTCAATGGTTGTTCGAGCGCATACATCCAAATTTCGGGATACGCCTGGCTTCCTCTTTGTCACAAAGCAGTAGAAAACATACCAAGGATGAAAAGCTTTTCTTTGGTTTTGAAAACGAATGGTTATACCTCTTTGCAAAGGAAACACTGAAACATAGACATTACGACTTTTTTATCTTTGGCCACAGACATTTTCCGATGGCCCTCAAATTGGAAAACAGCACCTATATAAACCTTGGTGAATGGCTCCACTTCAAGACCTTTCTGAAAATTGAAAACAACCACCCTGAAATGTATCAGTGGATGGATGGAAAAGCAATCACCTATAATCCCTTCGATGGAAGTGACGTTTGACAACATTGACCTTTCAAAACTCGACCTTGTCGCTGAGGCCCTCTTGCCAATGTTGAGCCTAAAAACAGCCGTTTTAATCCATGGAGAAATGGGCGCTGGCAAAACGACGTTTGTACAAGCGCTTCTTCAGCGCATGGGAATTCAAGAAACCAAGGGTTCTCCTACCTTTGCAATCATTGAAGCATACGATTCAAATGCATTCCAAAAAATCTACCACATCGATGCCTACCGGCTCAACTCAGATGAAGAGGCTGCTTCTGTTGGACTCGATGAAATTTTTGAAGAAAATGCACTTTTTTTAGTCGAATGGCCCGAAAAAATTAGTAAATTTCTTCCTGATAGGTGCATTCACCTCGAAATCCAACCCATCGATGCCTTTAACAGAACTTTTACCTTAACACATGATAACTGATCCGGAATTACTAAAATCATTGCTTCACCAAGGGAGTTTGATGCCTAAAGAGGAAATGCTTGAAGTTCAACGCAAAAAAGGCAGCTTGTTCATTGGCATTCCAAAAGAAACATCTTTTCAAGAACGTAGGGTCGCCCTTGTACCCGAAGCGGTTTCGTTGTTGGTGGCAAACGGTCATAGGGTACGCGTAGAAACAAATGCTGGCAAAGAATCTAGCTTTTCTGACAATGATTATAGCGAAGCAGGCGCAGAAATCGCCCACGACAAAAGAGAAGTGTACAGTTGTGACATCATTTTTAAAGTAGCTCCGCCAACAGAAGCAGAGATCGAACTCATGCCTGGAAACCAAACCTTTATTTCCGCATTGCAAATTGTCACACAACCGAAAGAAATCCTGCAAAAATTAATGGCGAAAAAAACCACATGCATCGCATGGGATTTCATTAAAGATGAAGAAGGCGTGTTCACCGTCGTTCGTACCTTAGGAGAAATTGCGGGCAACACATCCATTTTGGTGGCCGGTGAACTGCTTTCCTCCTACACCCTGGGAAAAGGGCTGATGTTAGGGGGTGTGGCCGGCGTTCAACCTACAGAAGTGGTCATCATTGGCGCTGGTACCGTTGGCGAATTTGCAACCAGGGCTGCATTGGGCCTAGGGGCTACGGTTAAAGTATTCGACAATTCAGTTGCCAGGCTTCGACGCCTCCAAAACGTTGTAGGAAACCGTGTTTTTACCTCCATTATCCAACCTAAGGTTCTTGCAAAAGCCATCCGCCGATCCGATGTAGTCATTGGCGCATTGCGCGCACCCATGGGTAGAACACCATGCGTGGTCTCAGAAGAAATGGTAGAACAAATGAAAGAAGGCTCTGTAATTGTTGATGTAAGCATCGACCAAGGAGGTTGTTTCGAGACTTCCGTGGTTACCAATCACCTAGACCCCGTATTCATCAAATATGGTGTAATCCACTACTGCGTACCGAACATCGCCTCCAGGGTCTCGCGTACCGCTTCCTTTGCCCTCTCAAACATCTTCTCACCCTTGTTGTTGGACATGGGAGACCGAGGTGGCGTTGAGGAACTCATCCGTCGCAAACCGGGACTTCGAAACGGTGTTTACATCTACAAAGGTGTCCTCACAAATGAAGTATTGGGAAAGGTATTTGACCTCAGCTACAAAAGCATAGACTTACTGCTGCCACGTCCATGATGCAACCGTTAACGTTTCCACCCACAGGACTGAAATTAAAAAAAGTTGGGGAACAGGTTCATGTCTTTTGCCTCATTCGAAAAAAATGGTTGGTACTCACCCCAGAAGAATGGGTACGACAACATGTAATCGGTTTTTTGTCCGACCAAAGAAAGGTACCTCTGTCCTTAATCGCAGTGGAAAAAGGGTTTCTATACAATGGAAAGAAAAAGCGTTGGGACATCGTCACCTATGACCCGCAGGGTAATCCAAAGATTTTGGTGGAGTGCAAGCAAACCAATGTTGGACTTTCTACACCCGCCCTGCTTCAGGTAAGTTCATACCAAAAAATCATTCAATCTGATAAAATCGTGGTGACCAATGGATTGGATTGTTTTGTCTATGAGGGTCAAGAATGGAGGGATGGGATAAATTTTATTTAGTTTTCACTAAATCCAAGGTTCCCTGATTTCATATTTTGATAAGCCCGTCCTAAATAGGCCAGCAATATGCGCATGGAATCAAAAGCGGTCTCTGTCTCAGCAGAAATTTCTTGTCCGCGCATTTTCAATTGCAACTTCATGTTCATGGCATACACAGCCACTTCGATGGGATGCACATCCAGTAATTTTGATTTTGATTTGAATTCTTCAATGTATTCAGCAGCCGTCTCAAACAGAGAAATGTACTTTTGATCCAAGGTTATGGTCAACAAGGTTTGGTGCAAGTAACGCAATTCCATGATTACTTCCTCGACTTCATACAAATGTCCAGCGCTATGCTTTCCTGAATTTTTTAGTTGTTGGCAAATGTTGGTATACCATTCTATGTATTGTACCTCGAAACTTGGGTTTGGAATGATTTGTTTTACGTAGTTTTCGACAATACTGTTTTCATCCAATCCAAATTTTCGTACGATGTCTTCAACATTGTACATATAAATCAGAAATTCAATGATGTTCTCTGCGCGTTTCTTTTGGGCAATCAGCATCTTATTTTAAATCTTTTTCGATGTTCGCTTGGTTTTCATTGAGGAAACGAATAAAATCCGTCGTTACATTCATTTTGGGTTGAATGTAGTTGATTTGTCCGCCAGCGCCATGAATCAACAAGATGTCGATTCCATTTTTCTCACAATACTGTTTTCCCATCACTTCTATTTTCTTCGAAATGATTTCTAATTTTTTCACCGATTCCTCTTCAATTTTAGCCCCTTCGGTTTGTTGATATTGCACCAAGGTCTGCTCCATCATCTGCGCCTTTTGCTGAATTTGAAGGATCTCATTTTGCGACAACAAGCCATTTCGGGCCTTTTCATCGTTTCTTTGGACATAACCTTCCAATTCTTTGGACCTTCGTTTCACTTCGGATTCAAACGCCCTTTGCTTTTTAATCACCGCAGCATCTTCTTTTTTGTAGTATTCGAAACGCTCCTTTAGACTGTCATTGTGGTAAAATGCAATCACAAAGTCATTTTCAAACCTCGTAATCACGGTAGGCTTGGAATCTTTTTTTACTTCTTTGTCCTTTGATTCACAAGCTACCAAAAGAGAAAAAGCGGTCAAGGCAATGATAAATTTTACTTTCATATTTCTATTTTTTCATTAATTCTACCAAGTCTTCGCGCATTGAAAAAAACCGTTTCAAACAGGAAGAGAAAAACGCATCCGTTAATTTTGCTTCAAAACCATTTAAATCTTCCATTTCTGCTACGGGAATTTTAAAGATTTGCTCAAATTGGTCCAAGGTAATCTTTAACAAATACTTCCCGTTGTATTCATGAATTTGTACCAAATAATGGTTGTGGGGAATTTCTTTAACCAATCGCATGCGCAAAAATAAGAAAATTTAAGTCTTTGTTTCTCATTCTTATCGTTAGCCGCTCATTCGCTACCCTTAAAAAGGTATTTATTTAGAATCATTCTAATATACCTAATTTGAGGTATAGGAATTTCATGCTTTGACTGTGATCTTTGTCAAAAAAAACAATGCGCAGATTTCTGGTTTTTTTAATGCTATTATCGTTCACCCATAACATTAAGGCTCAAGATTCAACCACTCGTCAAACCGCAGATGTAATTGTACGCACAAACCAATTGGCGAAAACCCTACCAGATTCACTGTGGAACTTCAGATTGGTTAGCGGAAAGAAGGTGGAAGTGATCTTTGTAAACACGAAAGATTACGATGTATCCACCAACAATTATCGACAAATATTCAAACGAACTCCAGGTATTTTTGTCTCCGAACACGATGCTTCTGGATTGCAAACGAGCATTTCAACGAGGGGCTTAAGCGCAAACCGTTCTTGGGAATTTAACATGCGTCAAAATGGATATGACATCGCATCAGATCCTTCTGGATATCCCGAAGCGTATTACACCCCAACCCTTGATGCAGTTGCCAACATTGAAGTTTACCGGGGATCATCGGCTTTGCAGTACGGCTCTCAATTTGGTGGAATGGTCAATTACGTACTAAAAGAGAGAATCAACGACAAACCCATTGCTTACGAAGGATCACAAACCGTAGGTTCGTTCGGTTTGTTCAACAGCTACAATGCATTGGCTGGAAAAATAAAAAATTGGTCCTATTACGGTTTTGTACACTACCGTCAAGCGGATGGTTTCCGTCAAAACAGCCAATACAAAACCCAAAGTTATTTTGGTAAACTTACGTATGCTTTGAAAAAGGGGAAGATTTCCGCAGAATATTCGAACAGCTATTATCTCAGCCAACAGCCTGGCGGAATTACGGATGCCCTGCTTGCGAGCCATTCAGACACTTCTTTTCGAGCGCGCAATTGGTTTGAGCTTCCATGGAAAATTGTTTCAATGCAATTCCAATATGCTTTAACACCTAATACCAACATCCAATTTCAAACTTCCTATACTTTCGCACACCGAAATTCTGTAGGTTACCTGAAAGCTATCAACATTCAAGACACCCTGAATGAAAATTTAGGAAGTTACAATCCCAGACAAGTTGACATGGACACTTACCACACACTTTCCTCAGAATTCAGACTGAATCAAACGTACAAAATCGCTGGAATGCGACAAGTCGTGGCGGGTGGACTTCGTTTTTGCAAAAGCAACATTGACAGATCGCAATTTGGCGTTGGAACGGGGAATACAAATTTTGACTTAACCGCCACACCCGACGCTGCAGGAAATGCTTTTCCAAGGGTTTTTACTTTCGACACCTATAACTATGCTGTCTTCTTAGAGAATCAATTTCAACTTGGAAAAAAGTTAACGGTTACCCCAGGCTATCGAATGGAACTTCTTCAGTCCAGCATGGTAGGAAGAAGTACCGCTTTGCCAAATGGCACCTTACCCCGCCAAGAAAACAACAGAATCATTGCCTTAGGAGGCTTAAGTATTAAATACCAATGGCTAAAAACAGCTAAATACAACCTTGGATTTTATGGGAATTTTGCGCAAAATTACCGACCTGCACAATACAGCGAAATGATTCCTTCAGGAACCACCGAAAAGGTAGATTCAAATTTGGTGGATGTACATGGAATTACCTCAGAAGTGGGTGCAAAAGGAGCCATCAATTCCCGTTTTGGCCAATTCACCTACGACCTCAATGCTTTTTACCTTCGCTACAATGATAAAATAGGAACTTTAACTGTAAATGGGAATCCATACAAAACGAACATAGGGGATGTAGAAAGCAAGGGAATTGAGTTCTACACGGAATATATGTTTTACAATCCCTTCTTAAAAAATGCCAAATACGGCGAACAATTGAGCGTCTTTGTGAGCGGTACCATATTGGACGCACGTTACAAAAGGTGGGACAATCCTAACATTGCGGGAAATGAAACGACCTCCATATTGGGTAAAAAAGTTGAATATGCGCCAAGTACAATCATACGTTGCGGAGTGGATTACAAATATCGTTGGATTGCTTTCAATTACCAATTTGCATATACTGGCGATGTATTTACAGATGCCGCCAATACCCAATCACCCAATGCAAATGCCACCGTGGGAAGCCTGCAAGCCTATGCGATACATGACGCAGGTATTTCTGTGAATTTTATTGATAATTACACCTTAAAATTCGGGGTTAATAACCTAACCAATGAGCGTTATGCCACCCGAAGATCAGGAGGTTACCCAGGGCCTGGATTGTTGCCTTCGCAAGGAAGGTCGTTTTACGGAACCTTGTCGGTAAAAATTTAATAAAAGAATCATTAATAGAATTTGATGTATGTTAAAAAAATATTCTAAATTCGGCAAAGTATAAATCAAGCTAACTTTCGGTTAAATAAACTATGATCAGTATTTTCGTTGCCAAACTTGACTTTGGTGTGGATAGCAATCAGTTAAGGACGCTGTTCGAAGAACACGGAAAAGTAAACAAAGCTTCTGTTGCTACAGATAGAGAAACAGGTAATTCCCGAGGATTTGGATTTGTTGAAATGGAAAACGATGACGAAGGTCACGCTGCCATTCGCGCACTAGATGGTTCAATCGTGAATGGCCGAAACATCGCTGTAAAACAAGCTGAAGAGCGAGGTGACACCCGTGGCAGTCAACCCAGAACTGAACAAAAAGGCGGTTACCAAAAAAGCAATACGGGAAGACCAGATACCCGAAGCAGCACACCTGGATCTTATTCACCTTCTCCAAGACCTGCAGATGGAAGCATTCCTGAAATCGCCATAGATCCCTTAAAAGAAGTTCGCAAAAAAGTCTCTAAGGACAAAGAGAAAAAAAGTCCCAACGCAGAAGTTGACAGAAGCAAAAAACCTAAAATGGACGCTTACAAAAAAAGCGGCAAAAAAAGTCAGTTTTTTGACGATGACGATGATGAGCTTGAAGGGGGATTGTTCTCATTCTCGGATGAAGAAGACGAAGATTAAACATCCCTCCAATCAATTAGGCATTTCTTTTTTTACTTTTGCAGCGTATGGTTGAAAGTTACCCGCATTTTCTAAAGCATCCCGTTTTTAAGGTCGCCTCAGAAATTGCTACTTCGAATGCATTGGAAGCCTACGTAATTGGTGGATTTGTTCGAGATTGTTTTTTGGAAAGACCGTGTAAAGACATCGATATTGTCGTGGTAGGAGACGGACCAGAATTCGCCCAAAAAGTTGCTGAAAAACTCAAGGTTAAAAAAATCTCCATCTTTAAAAATTTTGGGACCGCACATTTTCGATACAAAGACATCGACGTGGAATTTGTAGGGGCAAGAAAAGAATCCTACGACCGAAATTCCAGAAAACCGGTCACCGCATCCGGCAGTCTTCAAGACGATCAATTGCGACGAGACTTTACCATCAATGCTTTGGCATTTGACCTTCACCAGGAATCCTATGGAAAACTAATAGATCCCTTCAATGGATTTGAAGACCTCCAAAAAGGAATACTCAGAACGCCTCAAAATCCTGCCGAAACCTATTCTGACGACCCCCTAAGAATGATGAGGGCCATTCGTTTTGCAACGCAACTGAACTTTTCCATTGAAAAAAATTCACTCGAAGCGATTTATGCCGAAAAAGAACGATTAGAGATCGTTTCCATGGAACGAATCATTGATGAAATCAATAAAATCATCCTCAGCAATGTACCATCTCGCGGCTTCAACCTGTTAAATGCTACCGGTTTATTGGAGAAAATATTTCCAGAAATGACACAGCTTCAAGGCATTGAAACGCGCAATGGAATGAGCCACAAAGACAATTTCTACCATACACTTGAAGTACTCGACAACCTCTCAGAAAACAGCAAGGACCTTTGGTTGCGCTGGGCAGCCATTCTGCACGACATCGCAAAACCCCCTACGAAAAGATTTGACGATACGGTGGGTTGGACCTTCCATGGCCATGAAGAAATGGGCGCAAGGATGGTGCCTAGAATATTTAAAAAACTTAAGCTGCCGTTAGACGCGAAAATGAAGTATGTCCAAAAAATGGTAAGACTTCACCTCCGCCCCATTGCATTGGTGAAAGGCACCGTTACAGATTCTGCCGTAAGAAGACTCTTGTCAGAAGCGGGGGATGACATTGAAGACCTCATGCTGTTGTGCAATGCCGACATCACCTCGAAAAATGACTTCAAGGTGAAGAAATTCAAAAAGAATTTTCAATTGGTAGAAGAGAAATTAAGGACCGTAGAAGAGAAAGACCGCATCCGAAATTTCCAACCTCCCATCTCAGGAGAATTCATCATGAAGTACTTCGGTGTGGGACCTTGTGCTGAAATTGGTTGGATAAAAAACAACATTAAAGAAGCCATTTTGGAAGGGAAAATTGAAAATACCTACGACCAAGCTTTGGCTGAAATGTGTATACTTGGAAATGAAATTGGGCTTAAGCCTGCGAACCAAGTAAATACGTAAATTTGTAAAAAAAGCATTATGCCAGGATTAAAGTTCAGGGTCTTACTGGATTCAGACGCGAAAGAAGAAGTTTTTAGAGACATCCTGATTTCCAACGACGATCATTTTGAAAGTTTTTATAAAGCCATTATGGATGCTTTTGACTTCAAAGGTGATCAAATGGCCAGCATCTATGTTTCCAACGACCAGTGGGACAAAGGGCATGAAATCAATTTAATGGACATGACCTACGATGACGATGCGTTGGATGCGCCAGCCAATGTCATGAACAAAGCCATTATCGGGGATTTTTTAACCGATCCAGACCAGAAATTCATTTTGGTTTACGACTTCTTGAAAATGTGGATTTTTCTTATTGAACTCATTGGCTACGAAGCAGAAGGACCCACAACCCCTCAATTGGCGTTAAGCATGGGAAAAGCCCCTGCGGAAAATTCAAAGGAAGCCCTTGAAGAAGATTTCTTCATCGCAGGAGGAGGTTCGGTTACAGAAGATGATGAAGATGCGTATGGTTTTGATGACTACGACGATGATTACAACGAAGAGGATTTGACGGATTTTAACGATTTAGAATATTAATGACAGAAAAAGACCCCGTAGGAAAAGCCATTTGGGATTTTGCAAACACCCGGAAACCAGCAGACATCATTGTATCGTCTGACCTTTGCGAGGACGACATCATTCCTGTAGAAGTACTTTTCAGAAACTTTGAGGACATGCCCTTGCTGGAACAAAAAGCCATGGATCTCTGTCGTGGAAAAATCTTAGACGTGGGCGCCGGTGCAGGACCTCATGCAAAATACCTGGATGAAAAAGGCTTTGATGTTTATTCCATTGACAAGTCGAAAGGCGCGGTAGACTACCTAACGTCTTGTGATTTAAAAGCCGAAAACATTGATTTCTTTGACTTCAAAGAGACTGGATTTGATACCATTCTGCTTTTGATGAACGGAATCGGTATTTCGGGGAATTTACAAAACCTAGAAAACACCCTCAAACACGCGAAAACCCTTCTAAAACCAGGCGGACAAATTTTATGTGATTCCTCAGATGTATCCTTTCTGTACGACGAAGAAGATGGTTCTTTTTGGATGGATTTAAACGCTGAATATTACGGAAATTTCAAGTTTCAAATGCACTACAAAAAATGCAATTCAGAGCCCTTTGATTGGCTTTTTGTAGATTACGATCACCTCCACGCAGCAGCTATGGAATGTGGATTAACGGGAAAACGCATCGCAGAAAGTGACCATCACTATTTGGCTCAATTAACCCTGGAAGCATGAAATTAACATTCGTATTCTTACTGTCACTCTTCCTTTTTGCTTGTCAAACCTATTCGGATGAACAAATTGACAGCTTTGATAAAAAAATAAGGACGTATACCAAACGGAATAAATTAAAGACCAAGGTTACAGATTCAGGACTTCATTACCTGTTTTTTACAAAAGGAGAAGGCAGAAGCGTCAAACTTACCGACAGCGTCCAAGTGACCTATGACTTGTCCTTACTCAATGGTGACCTCATTCAAAAAATGCACAAACCCACCTATTTTTGCTTGCGCGGACTTAACAATGTGATTGTCGGTTGGAAAGAAGGATTGATTGATAAAAAAGTAGGAGATTCAATACTGGTGATTGTTCCACCCCAATTGGGTTATGGAAAATACGAGGTAAAAGACATCCAAAGCAATGAGATTTTGGTTTACAATATTAAAGTTTTGGGAATTAAATAAAAAGTAATCTCCAAATCAATCTCAATGTGTAAATTTGGAGCAGAAAAATAAATGACGGTATGAGTGTATTAGTAAACAAAGATTCAAAAGTAATCGTACAAGGTTTTACGGGGAGTGAAGGAACTTTCCATGCAGGACAAATGATTGAATACGGAACCAACGTTGTTGGGGGTGTAACCCCAGGGAAAGGTGGAAACGTACATTTAGATCGTCCGGTTTTTAATACCGTTGCTGAAGCAGTTAAATCTACCCAAGCAGATGTTTCAATTATTTTCGTTCCACCACCATTCGCTGCAGATGCAATCATGGAAGCAGCAGAAGCAGGAATTAAAGTAATCGTTTGTATTACGGAAGGAATTCCGGTGAAAGACATGATCAACGCAAAAGAATACATTAAAGGATTTGATTGCAGATTAATTGGTCCTAACTGTCCAGGTGTTATTTCTGCTGACCAAGCCAAAGTGGGCATCATGCCAGGATTTGTTTTCAAAAAAGGAAAAATTGGAATCGTTTCTAAATCGGGAACCTTAACCTATGAAGCCGCTGACCAAGTTGCGAAAGCAGGTTTGGGAATTACTACCGCCATCGGAATCGGTGGAGACCCAATCATTGGAACGACGACCAAAGAAGCCGTAGAACTTCTTATGAACGATCCTGAAACAGAAGGAATCATCATGATTGGTGAAATTGGGGGTAACCTTGAAGCCATTGCCGCTCGTTGGATCAAAGAACATGGTACAAAACCAGTAGTTGGATTCATCGCTGGTGAAACCGCTCCGAAAGGAAGAACAATGGGTCATGCCGGTGCCATCGTAGGTGGAGATGACGATACAGCAGAGGCTAAGAAAAGAATCATGACAGAATGTGGCATTCACGTGGTTGACTCTCCTGCTCAAATCGGTTTGAAAATGGCTGAGGTAATGGGCGTATTGGCCTAACCTTCTTTCTTACTTAATTCCAGAAATCCCAAGTTACCCCTAGCTTCAATTGCCATGTGGGTATTGTATAATGCGCATAGACATTTTGTGTGCGATTCATCCAAAAAGACCCAAAATTACTTCCCGATAGAAAAAATCGGAATGTTTTCACTTGAAACCCTAGGGTTGCGGACATTCTACTGTAATTCAAAGCTTCGTTTCCGCTGCTTTGAAAATCAACCGTAGCCATAATGGGTTGAAATCCCATCGTTTTGTAACCCGCGAAATATTGACCCGATAAACTCGTGAAAAACGACAATCTTTTTGCCTTAGACAAAACCCCCGTGTAGGCAATGCGACCTCCCAAACTCCATTTTGGAAGAAATCTTGAGGCATTAGACTGCAACAATACGTCGGCCATCGGATATACCCTTAGACTTTTTATCCCCCACGCTGCTTCAAAATGCATATTCGTTAATTGTACCGCGCTGCCAGCCCCTTGGTTTGTCCATCCTTGTCCATCAAATTGATAAACGCCGGATGTTTTCAACAAATCCACCCTCCACAAATACCCTAGGGATTTCCAATTTCCTCGGCTTCCCATACTGAGCAAAAACATATGCTGTAATGAAGGATTTGAATTTGAAAAGTGCAAAGTGTTTCCAAAATACTGACGTTGAAAAACACTGGACGCTTCGTTTTTTATATCGCAGTTTAGAAACCACGTGTGTCCCGAAACAATAGGACCAACCGCATTGAAAGTGAAAAAAGACGCGCCAAATCCACCGGAAAGATTTTTCCGATATTCGAGGTTTGCATCCCAAACACCTTGATGGTAGAATGCTTTCGCAAAAACACCCATTTCCAAGGTATCCATCTGCATGGTTTTCATTCGAAAACGCCAAAAATCCCCCGTTACACCTGAGGATACATTCAAGCTTTTCTGGCCATACCGCAGGCCCAATTCATTCGAAGAAGCAACCCATTCCGAGCGGTCATAGGTATACAAACTGTCGTCGTAAATGACAGGATACAGACCTGACAAAGTATCATTCTCCGCAAAAACCCTGTTTTTGGTTGACATGGACGTATTCATGAGGAGTCCAAAAAACCGCAGCGAATCCTTGTTTAAAAAGTTGAAATCTTGGTGAAATCGCATGGCATTGTTGCGAAAAATTGAGGAACAGCTATCCTTGCGTACCGGTAAAAGTGTCAATGGAAAGAGTCCCGCCAACGAATCTACCTGCACCCCACCACAAAACTGACGGAGGTCGTAGAAACTGTTTACATCCAACTGCATGGCATAGCGTTCACCAGATTTTTGGACCAAAAAATGAAGGTTTCGATTGGACCACGTGTTGTTTCGGATAAAGCCGTTGGCGCCATGTGTTTTCGCTTCCGCGTTTATGATCCATTGTTTTCGAAACGACTGGGCGTACTGAAAATTCAAGTGTTTACTTCCTTGTGTGCCGAAACCATAGGCGAACCCGACATAAGGCAAAGCACTGAAAAAGGCATTGTGATGGTTCTTTTCGAACAGGTGTTGGGAGGAGCCCGAAGGCGTATAAACGTGAAGGGGATTTAAAAAAGGACTTTGTCCATTTCCGAGGGTGGGGAAAATGCCTTCTGAGGACCGTAAAAAATAATCGAGGGTATCTGTATGACCCAACATTTGATGATTTCCTTTTAGAGAATCTACCCTTGAAAGTTGGGCATGCATCAAATGGCAAGAAAAGGTAAGAAACAGAATCAGCGCAATAAAGCCGCTTTTAATCATGGGACAAACATACAAAAAAGGGAGCAAAGCCCTTTTGAAGATGCAGAAAATTAAAGACTTTTCATGTAAAGTTGCAAACCTGATTTAAGGTTGGAAGCTTTGTTCTTATGGATGATGTTACGTTTTGCTAATTTATCCAACATGGAAGCTACGGTAGGAAACAATGCAGTTGCCTCAGTAAGATCTTTCGTCGAACGCAATTTACGAACCGCATTACGCGTCGTTTTGTGTTGGTATTTATTCAATACTCTCTTTGTTTCGTTTGAACGAATTCTTTTGATAGCCGATTTATGGTTTGCCATAGCTTAAAATTAATCAAATAAATAAAACCAAGTGCCCTTGCAAAAACTCGTGATCAGGAAGAAAAACTTTCTTCTTTCTCAATAGATACATGGACCGTCTAGCTTTGTAGCCCATAGGAGAATCGAACTCCTGTTACCAGGATGAAAACCTGGCGTCCTAACCACTAGACGAATGGGCCAAAAAATAATTCCCGAATTTGGGAGTGCAAATATACAGATTAAAATAAAAAAGCCAAACCTTACGATTCATTTTTTAAGAAAAATCTTCATCTTCGGATTTCATCTTAAATCCAAGTCTTTTTCCTGTTTGCAATTTCAAGGTTTCTCCCATGTAATGCATTTGATTCACAGAGATTTCGTCTTGGATTTCATACGGAGGGATATACAAATCAAAAGACAAGGCATATGCAAAAGTCATCTGAACCACCAAGGTGCAAATGGCTTCCGACCATAGTTGGCGTTCTGTATCCCTAAATATCGATGCCAATTGGCTTCGTCCTTCGACAAAAAAGTGTTTTTCTTTGTTTATAAACAAGCGAGAGATTAGGTAACCTGAGTCTTCCATCCGATTTTGGATCAAAGATTCCGCAAGGAAATTATACATGTAAATCACTCCGAAATAACCTCTTTTCTCATCTTCCTGGTAATAGGCAGTACCCCAAAACGGATTGGTATCTGGCAAGCGAAAAACATTCTGATGCAATGAAAAAACAAGAACATCACTGCCAATGTAGACGTGAATTTCGTATTCACCACGTTCCTTCACAAACAAACGTACCCTTTCATCAGGCACCAATTTTCGCAATGCCTCTAATTCGGTTTTAATGGTCGCCTTAATTTCTTTAAAAACCGTTTCAGCATCCGTCGCGATGTCTTGCTTTAACGCAGCTTTGTTTTGAAGCAACTGAACCAATTGCCCTCTGTTTTTTTCTACTGGATTCTCTTTTGACATCGTTTCTTTTTTACAAAGATAAAGATACTTTTCTCTAATTTGGTACTGTGAAATCCCTCGTTCGACCGCATGCTGTTTTTTTTCTCCATGGTTTGCTTTGGATGGCAACACTCACGGTTCATAGGTTTCTCTTCATTGCTTTCAACCACGCTTACCTTGATCCAAGCGCGGTTGACTTTATACAAGCCTTTCGCTTCGATGTCAGTTGGGTTGGGTATGTATGTTTTGGGCTTTACCTCCCCTTTTTAGGTTTGACAGCCATAGATTCGAATTCAAAAAGAAACGTTCTGCTCTTTGGATTGTTCCTCCTCCCCTGCCTTGTTCAAACGCTAACAGAATGTTGGGACTTGGTCTATTTTCGCTACACACTGAAACGGTCGTCGTTTGACCTCTATGCGTTCTTTTTATCCGGTCCTGAGCAATTTCAATTCTCGAATCTACTGTCCAAGTTTTGGTGGGTAGCAATGTTGGCAATGTCTGTGATTTCTGGGTATGCAATCCTAAGTTTTAAACTCCTACAACGAAAATCACAAAAGCAAGCGCTTCAAGGAAAGCACATCCCAATGTATTTGACATGCCTTTTCCTTTTTTTTCTAATCGCTCGAAGCAGTTTGGGTCCAAAACCCCTGGGAATCTTAGATGCAAGTAAATTCTCGTCAACGGAGAACGTACAATTGGTATTGAATTCTCCCTTCGTTGTACTAAAAACCGTTCAAAACGACGCCATTCCCGACCATGAATACATGTCTGTGGAGAAAGAAAAAGAAACATTCAACCCCATCTTTACCGCGAATGCCAAGGGAGAGGAATGGAAACCTAACCTTGTTTTCATCATTTTGGAAAGTTTTGGCCATACGCAAATTCATCAAAAAACAATGGGAAGATCCATTACACCTTTCACGGATTCCATCCTGGAACAGTCTCTTTACTTTACCCATGCGTACGCCGAAGGCAAGACTTCAGTTGAAGCCCTTCCGGCTTTATTTGCAGGCATCCCTTCCTATTTAGACCTTCCTTTTGTCATAAGTAATTACAGCACAAATAAAATCGACGGCTTTCCAACGTTGTGTAAAAACAAAGGGTATCAAACCTCTTTTTTTCATGGCGCAAGAAAAGGATCCATGCGGTTTGACAGCTTCACAAAATCGTTGGGATTTGATCAGTTCTATTCTATGGAAGACGACCCAAAACGCGAACACTTTGATGGCGCATGGGGAATTTACGACCACCATTTTTTAAACCTAATGAAAACGGAATTGAACCAAATGAAATCTCCTTTTTTAGCCACCTTTTTCAGCTTATCATCGCACGAACCCTACCGCGTACCTAAAAACCTCAACTTCTTACCGAAAGGTTCGACGAAAATACAGCAATCGTACCGATATACCGATGAAAGCCTGAAACGATTTTTTAAATCGATTACACATTCCCCTTGGTTTAAGAATACCCTCTTCATTATAACAGCAGACCATACCCCTGTACAATTGGATTCGGAAGCGAAGACCATTCAGGAAAAATACCAAATTCCCATTGCGATTTATGCGCCCTACCTCATTAAACCAAAAAAATCACATACGCCGCTTTCACACCTTGATCTTGTTCCCACCTTGTGCGAAATCATGCAATGGAACCAAAGATTATATACTTTTGGTTTACCCGCGTCAAAAAAGGAAGTCCAACCCGATGAAATACGCTATCTCAACGGTAATTATTCCCTTTGGAATGCGAAGTATGAAATACACTTCAACGAGCCTAATCAAAAATGGGAAGTCAAGTTTAACGAAAGTTATCTGACAAAACATCCCAACAAAAGCGCCCTTGCACATACATTGGCTCAATCTAAAAAACGAATGTTGGCAAGGATTCAAAGGTTACGGAAGGATTTAAGATGGAATACCCTACACAAATAAAATGTAATTTTACAGACAGAATAACCTAACCAAAACGCATTGTCATGGAATTTTTAGCTTGGGACCTCGAATTGATTTTAACGAAGTTGCAACCTCTGAAAGAGAACGCTTTACCTGCTTGGGGAAATTTTTCCGCACAACGCATGGTGGAGCATCTCAACGACGGTCTTCGAATGTCCATGGGTGAAATCGCATTTCCGTTGGAAGTGCCGGAGGAAAAACTTCTTAAAAACAAATTGTTCCTTCACAGTGAAAACCCTTTCCCAAAAGATTTATCCGTAAACTTTGTAAAACCAGAAACGAAGCTTCGAAATGAAGAATTGGAATTGGCGATTGACGAATTAACTGAATCCATACTGCGATTCGAAGCATTTTACGAAGATGAACCCAACGCCAATTTTCAGCACCCCCATTTTGGAAACCTAAACCATAGCGATTGGACTCAACTGCATCGCAAACATTTCCACCATCATTTTTTACAATTTGGATTGTTAGATTAACAAAGTTTAGGTCAAAAAAAAATCCCTCCGAAGAGGGATTTCAAGTGTTTTCACTGTGATTTATAGGTCAACAACCACGTCGTACTTGTCGATCATTTTCCGAAGGTTAATCAATGCATAACGCATTCTCCCCAATGCTGTGTTGATGCTAATGTCTTCCATTTCCGCGATTTCTTTAAAAGATAGGTCCTGAAACAACCGCATGTAAACGATGTCTCGTTGTAATTTTGGCAATTTCTCCATAAAATGGACGACCTGAAGCTCCAATTCATCCTTACACGTAACTTCAAGAATGTTTAATTCATCGGATGAAAGCCTGCTAAAAATGGAATAATCCTCCGTAGCTGAACGTGTTTCAGATAAAAACCTCATTTTCTTGTCTTTTCGAAATCCATCAATGACAAGGTTGTGTGCAATACGCATTACCCATGGTAAAAATTTACCTTCTTCGTTGTACGCGCCACTTTTCAAGGTGTAAATAACCTTCATAAAAGTATCCTGAAAAACATCTGATGCGAGGTCCGAATTTCGAACTTTAGAATAAATAAAACGGTAGATACGGTCTTTGTGACGTTTCAGTAATACTTCAAACGCTTTTTCACTTCCTTCTAAATACAGCTTGACTAGCTCTTGATCTCCTAATGATACTAACAACATAATTTACAATTAATCCAAAAATTGGGGTTAAGTAAACGTTGTCTATAGGCGAGCTTTTTTTAGTGTTATTTGTACAAACGTAAAATTAAACATTTCTTTTGTACCGAGCCATTCAATGAACTTTTATTAACTTTCAATGAAAATTTAGGGGGTTATGTCGAATAAAGTGTTTTTGATGGGGTTGATTACTTTGCTTGTCTTTCCCATTTGCGGCTTCCTCCTTCGTTTTGGCATCGACCTCTCGCAAATCGAAAATTTCCTAGGATTCCAATCCTTTGATTGGTTGCCCATTGGTTTGGGATTGGAATTTGGCTTTGTCTATGCATTTGTTGCGCTGCTGTTCATGCGCGCTGAAGTTTTTAGCACCTCGAACCTAAAAATGGAGCGCCTCATCAAAGGACTTAACTTGAACTTTTGGCAAGGAATTTTTCTATCCCTGTGCGCAGGAATTGGGGAAGAATTGTTCTTTAGGATGAGCTTACAACCTTTTTTGGGCATTTGGATTACGTCGATAGTCTTTGTTGCAATCCATGGGTACTTGAATCCTTTGGATTGGAAATTTAGCTTATATGGGCTCATTGCGCTTCCTTTTATTGTGATCCTATCTTATGGGTATGAACGTTTTGGAATCCACTTTGCCATTGCGGCACATTTTTGCTAAGATGCTGTTTTGTTCACTGCGATGCTGGAGGATAAAAAGACCATTTAACACAGTTTTACTACCTTTGGGATGTGAATGCAAATCGACCGTTTTTCTTCCTGCCGTATTTTGCGCTCTTGGCAATTCTTGGATGGGTATTATGTACTTCCGGAAAACTACAATTTCACCTTTGGCTTCATGAATTCCACAACACATTCTTGGATTATGTCATCCCCTATTGCACCCATTTGGGCGATGGGCTTTTTGTGCTTTCAATTGCACTGATGCTTTTGCTGTTTTACAACCAAAGAACAGGCATACTGCTGGTTTTGGGGTATGTTTTATCCTCGGTAATCGCCCAATTACTTAAAAGACTGGTATTTCCAGATTACATGCGCCCTTTTCATTTCTTTAAAAACAACGTCGATTTTCATCAAATACCGAATTTTTTATACTTCGAATCAAATGGTTTTCCTTCGGGACACACCACAAGCGCTTTTGCTTTTGCAACGGTATTTTGTTATCTGCATGGAAAAAAACCTTGGGTGCAGTTCCTTCTGTTTGGGATGGCCGTATTTGTTGGTTTTACCAGGGTCTATTTGTCACAACATTTTTTATTGGATGTTTATTTTGGTTCTATTCTCGGCGTTGTGTGCGGATGGATGCTCCTGCGGGTCATACCGAAAAATTGGTTTCCGAATACTAAACCTATGCTCACAAGATGGAAAAAATAAAATACCTGATAGGAATTGTCATTACCCTGTTGTTGTTTATTCCGTTTTTGGGGTATGTACATTTGTTTGATTGGGATGAAATAAATTTTGCCGAATGTGCAAGGGAAATGGTTCGAAGCGGTCATTACCATACGGTCACCATCGATTACATTCCTTTTTGGGAAAAACCTCCGGTTTTCATCTGGATGCAAGCCCTTTCCATGGAAACTTTTGGTGTAAATGAATTCGCAGCGCGTTTTCCCAATGTCCTCGCTGGGGTCTTCACCCTGATTAGCTTGGTTTACCACGGCACAAAAGCGCAGAACGACAAACTTGGATGGTGGTGGGCTGCTTTCTACTTGGGTTCCTTCCTTCCGAATCTTTACTTTCATTCCGGAATCATTGATCCGTGGTTCAATCTATTTATATTCAACTCCTTGGCTTTTTACATCTTTGGAATAAAGGACAAAAGATCCATTGGATTCGTTTGTGCGGGACTGTTTGCAGGACTTGCCGTATTAACCAAAGGACCGGTTGCATTGATTTTAATTGGTGCGCCTATTTTGATTTTTCACCTCGTTAATCGATTGCAAGGAATACCGAAATTCAAACACTTGTTTTTGGCTTTCTTTACAGCCATTTTTATTGGGTTAATGTGGTTTATTATGCTTTATGTAACTGGAAACAAAGCGGTAATCCAACAATTCATCGATTATCAAGTACGGTTGTTTAATACCCGTGATGCCGGCCATGGGGGTCCCATTTATTACCACCTCTTGGTACTTTTGCTTGGTTGTTTCCCTGCTTCCTTTTTTGCAATCGGTGGCTTGATACGCAAGAATCCAAAACCACAGGATTTACGCAGGATCATGCTTATTTCGGGACTCTTTACCTTGGTATTGTTTTCCATCGTTCAGACAAAAATCATTCACTATTCCTCGCTGTGTTATTTCCCCATTACGTTTTTTGCTGCGGATTTCATCACCCACTACAAAAACCGCCAGAATGGAATTTTCTTTAAAATATCGATTTTTTACCAATTTGCTTTGGCCGTTGTACTGGGTATTTTCGTGTACATTCAAGCCTTTGGTGGGGGAATTCAAAAATGGGTAAAAATACAAGATGTATTTGCTGCAGCGAATTTATTGGCACAAGAACGGTGGTCACTGCTCGATTTCATTCCGGTCTTGGTGTGGATCTTAGGCGCAGTGTTGGCCTTCGTGTTCTTTCGACGAAACCAAATTAAGTACGCGGTCAATGCTTTGTTGGTATCGGTCGCCCTCAATATGATCGTCATCAAAGCCACGATACTTCCGCACATTGAAGCCTATTCGCAACGCGCTGCCATATCGTTCTACCAGAAAAAATCCAAAGAAAACGTGTACATCATTCCGCTTGGATTTAAGTCTTATGCGCATTTCTTTTACGGTGAGGTAAAACCCCATCCCAATCAAAACCGTTTCAATGAGCAATGGATTTGCGGGACCGATACCGATTTGAAAACGTTTTATGTGGTCCGTTTGCCTGATAAAAAATTCTACTTGGACACCTATCCTAATTTAAAATTGATCTACGAAAAAAATGGTTTTGTTTTTCTTGGTCAAAAAAAGAACCTAAGTTTGAAACCGAAAATCCGTACAACCCCATAACATCATGCCTAAAATTTCCGAAAAAGCACTTGCAGTTCCCGCCTCACCGATACGAAAATTGGTACCTTATGCTGAAGCGGCAAAAAAAGCAGGTAAAACCGTATTTCACTTAAACATCGGTCAACCAGACATTGAAACCCCTGAGGCAGCTTTGAATGCCATTCACAATTTCAAGGATAAAGTACTGGAATACAGTCATTCAGCAGGAAATGAAAGCTACAGAATAAAATTGGCGGCAAGCTACCAAAAACAAGGCATTCCGGTAAATGTGGAAGACATCCTCATCACAACAGGGGGTTCTGAGGCCTTGATTTTTGCCATGTTGTGTACGTGCAACCCAGGGGATGAAATCATCATTCCAGAACCTTTTTACGCCAATTACACCAGCTTCGCTGTAATTGCAGGGGTCAAAGTAATCCCTGTAACCTCCAAAATCGAAAATGGTTTTGCACTCCCTCCAATTGAGGAGATTGCAATGAAGATCACCCCACGTACGAAGGGCATTGTCATTTGCAACCCAGGAAATCCTACCGGTTACCTTTATTCCAAAACCGAATTGGAAAGGTTGGGTGAAATGGTAAAAAAACACGATTTGTTTCTTTTTGCCGATGAAGTATACCGCGAGTTTTGTTACGATGGTGCAATACCACATTCTGTTCTCAATCTTGAAGGATTAAGTGAACATGTTATCATGATTGACTCTGTTTCCAAACGCTATTCGATGTGCGGTGCGCGCATTGGCGCATTGGTAAGTAAAAACAAGGAAGTAATGGCAGCCGCCCTTAAATTTGGTCAAGCGCGGTTATCTCCACCGACCATTGACCAAGTGGCAGCAGAGGCCGCCTTGGATACCCCACAAAGCTACTTTGACAATGTCGTTCAGGAATATGTCGAAAGAAGAAACATCATGGTTGACGGCTTAAATTCCATTCCCGGTGTGTTTTGTCCAAAACCCAGCGGCGCGTTTTATTGCGTAGCGCGTTTTCCAGTGGCGGATGCAGAGAAATTTTGCATTTGGTTGCTCGAATCCTTTGAATTCGAAGGGCAAACCGTAATGATGGCACCTGCAAATGGCTTTTATTCCACCGAAAATGCCGGAAAGAACGAAGTACGGATTGCCTATGTCTTGAATCAAGACTCCCTAAAAAAATCGGTAGAATGTCTTAGACATGCGCTGGAACAGTACCCAGAAAGAATACAATGAGCGACGTAGAAGCATACATCGAAGCGCTGGAACCCAGCGAGAGAAAAGATGCTTTTTTGAAATTTCGTGATGCAATCTTAGCGGTTCTTCCTGTTGGATTTGAAGAAACCATGAATTACGGTATGATTGGATACGTTGTGCCCCATCGCCTTTACCCAAAGGGTTACCATTGCAGTCCAGAACTCCCTTTGCCATTCGCCAACCTTGTTTTACGAAAGGACATCATTACGTTTTACCACATGGGCCTGTACGCCGACCCGCAATTACTTGCTTGGTTTGAGCAGGAATATGTGAACGAAATAGGTAAAAAACCTGACATGGGTAAAAGCTGTATTCGATTTAAGAAGACCACGCCCATTCCGTTTACCTTGATCGACGAACTCATGCAAAAAATCTCGCCTGCACAATGGATTGAACGCTATGAAAATGCTTTTCTGCGAAAGTAAAATTAATCCCTGCCGATGTATTTTCTGTATTCCATTTTATTGGAATCAAAGGTCATTTTGGTAGACAAACTGGACGCATTGTCATAATCAAAAAGTCTATCTGAAAGGAATTTCGCAACGTCCAACTTGTTATCGTCAAAGCTGTATAAATCCAAAATTTGGGAAGCGTCTTTTGTATACAAGCACTTGTTTTTCAAAGACATTTTAACCGCTTCCACACGGTCATCCTCAAAGGACAAATCTTTTAATTCTGCAAGCAACGGTTGAACATCATACATTTGATTGGTGCAATTCATACGGCCATTGCTTTGCACCATTGTGTTGTTTGTTACGTTGTTGTTTGTTTGGTTACCAACGTTGGTTGAACTGCCATTGGTTGTGGTCGTTGTTGTTGTAATCGTGGTATTGGTTGTATTGGTCGTACTGTTTGTCGCATTGGTATTGACATTCACATTTGCACCTGGACGTGTATTGCTTGTGTTTTGTTGGGTTCCGTTTCCTGAAACATTCACATTCATATTAACATTCTGCGCGTTTGGATCTACCACCGTGCCATTCATGTTCATGTTCACATTCATGTTGATGTTCTCCCCATTAACTGGATCTGTAACCGAAATATTCACGTTTCCATTACCGTTGCCATT
>CAMCWF010000005.1 GCA_945882095.1 Chryseobacterium gleum | reverse complement strand
GTAAGCCACTCACAAGAGTCAAAAATATTGCAAAAATTGTTGTTTTTTTCATTTTTCTAAGTGTTAAATTTAGCCTGACTTTTTATTAATTAGTGGCGAGACTTTTTGTTTTCTAACTGTTTTGAGGACATAGGTTTGCAGCTAACGTTTTGCGCCTAGGCGATCGGCACAACTCTTTCTAAAAATTATTGTTCCGAAGTTATTATTATTTTCTTTCATGTTTAGCGTTGTTTCTAAGCAGGATCTTGTGCTGACGCTTGAGGCGCTGTTAGGTTTAGTTTCCATTTAAATATTTGATGTCTTCTAAACTTTCTTCTAACAATGCTGTTCTGCGACAAATATCTGTTCTGAATATACCTTCCAATTCTTTTTTTGATCGGTCTAATTTTTTCTGAGTGTAGATGACCTTGTATTCGTCTTCAGCAAAGATTAGGTATTTCCTTCCAATAATAAATGGAAAACCGCAGTCACCATGACCAAAACCTGTCCAAATTTTTATAGTGTCATTAATGGAAGAGCCTTTATAGGATGTTTCAACAACAAATGTATATTCCAGCATATGTATTCCGTACAAAAGCTCATTAAACTTATATTGTTCTAGTGACAAGGAATCAACTTCTGGTTTATAATTCCAAACCGCAAACGTAGTGTCACCCCAAATTTTGATAGTTTGGACATTAATAACTATACCAGTAACCACTAGATCAGCACGTCGATAATCTGTTTCAACAGAACTTTCTCCAATACATGAACACGCCATAGAATTGAAATAAAGCAGAACAGAGTATATTAATAATAATTGTGTCTTCATATAATTGAACCTAACGTTCCCACGCCTAGCGAAGAAGCCGATTTTTAAAGTTAATATTATTTACGTTCCATAATCTAAAGCTTTTCCAAAATCATTTATCGTTACAGAATTTACGGCTTTTTTGCTAGACGTGTGTTAGCAACTGCCTTCATTAAAATTCCGCTGTATTTGCAAAAATATTATCGTTGTTTATATATATAATTTTTGTTTTATAGGTTTTGTTTTGTGCTGCATTCTCCCGTACAATTTTGATTAGTCGTTTACTCTGTCTACCCATAAATCTGCTCCAATGAACCAATACAACAAAATCATAATCATTTAATTCAATTGTTGATTTGTTATTTAGTGGGACTAGATAATCTAAATGTTTTTGTAATGGCAAAATACTGTCTAGTGATGTTTGTTGTTTAGGGATGAATTCATCAAATATCCCGAAACGATTCCATTTTAAATTTGGGAATCCACCCGCATTGCAATTAATATGAAATGATTTTAATTGACCTGTTTTGTCATAATACAATGCTTGCAATGGTTGGAAATGATTTTTTTGTTCTTTTTTATATTTAATTGAGTCTAGGGAAAATAAATAATCTACAAATGATGAGTCAAGGTCATAAGAGTCATTTTCGGGAATATCATATTTAGAACCTTGATATAATATCTGTTCTTTGGATAGCACCTTCATTTTTTTCATCCCAAAGGTTTTTAAAATCATTGGAGTACAACTTTGTAAGGAACAAATCAAAATAATTAAATACAGAAGTTTAATGTTCATCTTCATCTATCGGTTGTTGCTAACGGGATCGGGCTTGGCGCCGTGCCGAATTTTTAAATAAATTGTTGTTCCGAAGTTAAAACTTTTTATTTCAAATTTATTGTTGTTTCGAAGAAAGAGTTAAGGCATGCAGCTAAACCCGGGTTATACGCATTTATTTTATTCAACTCTATACACTTTTTCTGTGCTACCATCACTGTATACATAAATTAAAATGGTATTGGGTTTCTCTATAGTTTCCCTACCCATTAAATCAATAATTTTAATAATTACTTTTTTGTCAAGGGTGGTTTCTTCAATTCCAGTCACATCTCCGAGTTTTGCGATGTAATTATGATAACTTCCATAATTAGTTTGGTCAAACCATCCACACGCATAAAGCTCACCATTGTAAACAATTAAGTCTTCAACATTTTTATTTAATCCTGTTCCAACATTATTCCAGTTAGTACCATCCCAATTGGCGACGTAGCTATAACCTATAGGACCCGTTACGCTACCCCGTCCATGCAGATATAGTTGGTTGTTGTATGTTTCAAATCCGATTACATCTGCTACATACTCTTGATTTGAAAAGTTGATCCATTGCGTGGAATCCCAAGAATGAATGTAGAAATAAGGTTGTCCCATAATGACATCTAAATCTGAGCCGACAAGTAATTGATTATTCCATTCAATCATGGCTGAATTACCATATGGAACACCATAGTCTAGACTGTCCCATTGAATTCCATTCCATTTAGCAATGTAATTACTATGAACATAACCCGCACTGTCAAAAACTCCTACAGCATAAAGCTCATCTTTGTAAACATGTAAATCATTTACATTATTTCCGTGAATACCTGTAGACACATTCGACCAATTTACACCATCGAATTTCGCTATATGAGACGCAGGAATTCCATTAATACTATCAAATGTGCCAGCTACATATAACTCATTGTTATACACTTCCATAGCGTAAATTAAATTTGAAGCATTTGGTCCAGAACCAACTGAACTCCATGCAGAGCCATCCCACTTGGCAATAAAATGAGCTGGGACGACACCTGCAGTATCAAATCCTCCTGAAATATATAGTTCGTTTTGATAAACAATCATTTCTTGAACATGAGCGGTAATTCCAGTCATTGTTACCCCATTGCCAAGTGAAGTCCAAGAAGAACCATCCCAAGCCGCAATTCTATTTACAGGAGTGCTTCCCGCCTGAGTAAACCATCCACCAGCAATTAATTTACCATCATACTCGCACATTGTGAAAACGAAATCATTGACCTCTTGAGGAAGAGAAACCCAATCCATTGTTTGGGAAAATGTATTCATTGAACAAGTCAATAAAGTACAGAAAATTAGTCCTTTCATAATAGTGTCATTAATAATTTAAAATTAATGAATACTTCAATCTGAAGCCCCTCGGTTCAATAAACAGTTTATACCGTTCAGAAGCTTCAGTGTCGTCTACATTATTGCGTATAACGGTTTGCTGCCTGGCGAACGGCCCCAATTTTAAATAAATCGTTACACCGAAGTTAAAATTATTTTCTTTTATAATTACCGTTATTCCGAGGCGAAATATTGGGCTGGCGCTAGACGGCGGTTAGCAAACGTGTTAAATTTCGATTATTTCTATGCCAATACAAATTACTTATCTCTCATTATCCAATTCTAAATCATTAAATAAATAAATAGTTTGAGAATAAATGGAATTTTAGTTTAAAATAATCTTCTGTGAAAACACATTGCTTCCAATAAATTGTAAGAAATACATTCCCCGTTCTAAATTTGAAATATTAATTGTAAACTTTGTGTTTTCCGCTGTGCCAGAATGAATTATCTGCCCATTAAGATCGATAATAGTATAACTTTCGAATAATAAATTTTCAGGAACTTGGATTTCTATTTGTTCAGTTGCTGGATTTGGACTAATTCTAATCCCATTAATAGAATTTTCATCTAATGTTGCAGTATTTGGAGGTAAGTTCAATGGCGCACCACATAGATTTGTAACTAATACAGGAGAAGATGAACCGAAAGTGCTTCCATCTCCAAGCATGCCGTCATGGTTATCTCCCATTGAAAAAAGGATGCTATCACCTATCTCAAACACAAAATGGTCTTCACCAACTCCAATTTCTGACACCCCAGATAAAGATGGAATTTGAGTTGCAATACTCAAGCTATTAAAATTGGTTCCGCCTGTGACCAAAGAATTTGTATAGCGACCACAAATCCAAACTGTACTATCAGTTCGTAAAAATAATGACACATCGTTTTCACATTCAACTTGAATTATACTATCCACCGTATAAATGTGTTCTGGGTAATAGTAATAGCTTATATTTGATCCAATACCTGCTTGTCCATCGTAGTTGCAGCCAGAGAAAAAGGCTTGACCGGTATTATCTACAAACAATGAATGACTTTCTCCTGCTGATGCATAGTTAATATTTGACAAGGAATTAATCAATACCGGTGGCGATGTTGAGATAGATGGATAAGGACCAAGACCCATTTTTCCACCCCCATTACTTCCTGCTCCATATACCGATCCGTCATTTCGAACAAATAAAGAGAAGTCCCTTCCAGCAGAAACTTGAACGATTCCATTTAGACCAGGAACCAAAACTGGAGTATACCGATTGATATTTGATCCATCACCTAACTGACGTGAGTCGTTCCTACCGCAAGCATATACAGTTCCATCGTACCTTAAGAATAATGAATGAAAAATTCCTGATGAGATATCAATGATACTGTCTAAACCAAGAACCATTTGAGGTGTTGAACCTGAATTACCGGTTCCTGTTTGGCCACAATTATTCTTTCCACTTGACCAAACTCTACCCATAGAATCCAGATAAAGTGAATGATAACCACCAGCTGACACCTTTTTCAAACCAAGCGAAATATTAACATACCCAGGATAGTAATTTGGACCTGTACGTCCAGTTCTTCCATCGCAATCAAAGCCCCATGACATGGCACGGCCATCATTACATAAATATTGCGTGTGATACAATCCAACTGAAAGGTTTTGAGCAAACAATTGATTTACTTGTACCGATAAAAAAACATAAAAAACAATACTATTTAATTTCATAGGGTTCAGTTAATTTTCATCTAATTTAAACTTTTTAATTAATTAAATAAATTAACTATAGAAGAATAAATAAAAGCTACCAATAAACCATTGATATTTAATATTTTGCATATTTTAGGATTCTAAAAGGGATATTATTGATATCTATTAGGTTCGTTGGACATGTTTGCTAACTTATATATAACCCCCATTTTTTGAGGCTTACCTCGCAGATGGGATGACTAACCCCCATTTTTTGAGGCTTAACAAATATAATCATTACTATTTTAGTATTCAAAAAGAAAACTCACCTAAAAAAATAGATCGGTAAATTGATAATTATCTATTTCAAGACCCAATTCCCCAATATTCTACATCATCATTAACATCTTGAATAAACTCAACAACGAAATCAGTATGGTGATGATTACAAAATTCATTTAGATTCTTTCTCCGAATGGTTTCTTGAATCCATTTCGTTCTTTCTTTGAAGTTGGTAAAAACTTTTGTCGTTTTCAATTCCGCCTTAATGGGGTAATCAATAATAATTTTCATAAGTTTTGTTTAAATTTAATAATACTCTTTTTGAAATGATAGATAATTCTTTTTGATTAGTCAATGGGGCAAAATAAATAATGTCTATTTTTTTTTAGAAATCACAAGACAAAATATTCTTGGCAATCATGCCTACGGCTCCTTTCCTTCTTCCCTGTTACCCCCTCCCTCCCTCGGTATTCCCCCATATGGTTTAGTTTCCCTTGAAAATGGGGAGTTCAATGGCAAGTATGAAAACTGGTCAAAAAAAATCTAGGAAGTTTTCTAATATTTCGACCCTGATTTAAGATGAAGTAAAAACTCAAAAGAAAAATTTTGGGAAAAATTCAAGAATTTATTGTTTAATGAATTCATGAAAATCTTTAGTTGTATTCTTTTTTAATTCATTCAAAGCATCCTCTGAATTGACTTTAATATGATCACCGTTCAAATGAAGCTCAAATCCATTCCAAAAGAATGTGGTGTTTAACCTCATTAGATTCATAAAGAGTTGATCATTTTCTTGTGTTGTTCTCATAGTTTTATTCAAAGAGTAATAGAAATATATGGAGATGTCAAGCGGTTAACTCTTTCTTTTTTCGAAACTCAGGTTGGAATTAGAAGGTGAATTAAAATTCAAGATTGATTCAGAAGAAAAGGATATTCCAATTGTTGTTAAGTTAATTTTCGAATTACTACCCTTTTAACTTATTGAAGAGTGAGGTGTGATTTATCTGAATAACTATTTTTAATTTTTTGAAACAGATTCACTCCATCCTTGTGGCTTAATAGTTCCTTATCTGTTTCATCCAAATCACACGGATCATAGATTTTTACTCGACAAAATATCAATCGTTTTATTCGAATGGAAAGCTCCCTTATTTTATATTGTTTGTTGTTTGTTTCTTTCAATTTTAATATGAATAAAACCTTCACAGAACCTTGATTAATGGTCATTCGATAATACCCCATTTCCACGCATTTAAAGAACGAATGATTGGACTCTTTTAAAAACCGATATTGAGAGTTTGAAATTAATCGATAGAACTGACTAGCGCTTTTTAATCTTACTAAAAAGGCACTCAATCGGATGTCTACTTGTATCACAAACCAATCTTTATCCTGAATTATATGTTTATATAAGCCATTCATCAAATTCCAGCTAAAAAGGGTGTTAATCGTTCAGTTTATTTCTTATCGGTTTGAATATTATCAGAGGTGCAATTAAAAAGTTGAATAATGAACGGGAATAAAAACTTGGGTACATGTTAATGGAAAAAAACCATTCCACATTCCTTAAAACAGCTTCGAATTGAACAGGGAAGATTTCAAGAAATACATCTTCAGATGAATTGACTGGTAGAAACACTACTTTTAAATCACCACCAATATTTTTCTTCACAAAATCATTCATAGTTTGTTTGACCATTTCTAATCTATCTTTTAAGCCATAACCAACTAAAATGTAGTTCACACCAACCTTATGGATAAATTGATCAGAATCCCAATCAAAATCAGGGAATAATACAAGTCCGATTTTATCATTTTTTTTCTGAAAATTTTTTATGAGTAAATCGGGTATTTGTTCAGTCAACTTCAAAATTTCCTGTTCTGTTATTGTCGTGAACTCTGACTCAAAATAATCAAATGATAGTTGGATTCTTATTAACTCAACTGGGAATTTTTCAATTGATTTAACAAATGAATTTGCCAACTTAATGTTCTCTTTGCGGTTTAAATTATTTGTTATCATATAGATAAATATCCGTTGATGAGGTTTAGTCAGTTTTTGCCTAAAATTTTTTTCGAGATATGACAAAGTCATTTCAAACGGTATCGTTTTTTGAGGGGGATTGAACCTCATCACAGGAGGGGAATAACCATATAACAAGGGGAGGATACGGGGGAGGAAGGTAGGGAGGGAAGCAATAGACATACCCCCTTTACCAGGGGCTAGTTTAGTTTCTAATCTTATTGCGAATTTCTCTGTTTATAGATGCAGAATCATGTTTATGATAGGTAGACATTGTTTGAACTTTTCTATGTCCTGTAGTAGACATTACAACATCAGGTAATACACCCTTTCTTAAACTTTGAGTTATATAAGTCCTTCTTGCACTATGAGCAGAAATCATCATGTACTTAGGAATATTTTCCACGATTTTATCTTTTCCTCTAAATGTTTTAGTCACTAATTTATCAACTCCTAATTTCTTTAATAATTCTTTTATTTCTTTATTAAAAGATTGATTAGGCACATTTGGAAATAGTAATTTCTCTTGTTTATTTAGCTTCGAAAATTTCAATTTAAATTTCTCTAACAAGGATAAAAGAATCTGAATTCTATTTTGATCATTCAAATAAAGATTTCCTTGGCCCATTTCCTCCATTGGGAGACCTAAACGCGATATAATTAAATCTAATGTGACACCAATTAAAGGTACAGTACAAATGATTCTTTCCTTTATCTTTATTCGTTCATACTCAAGATTAACATAATATTCTGAATCATTTTCTAAATGAAGTAATTCAGTTAAATCTTCTTTCTCTATTTTGATATTCGTAAAATTTAAAAGTAATAAATCACCGTAGGGAACTCCAGTATTACACATAAAGAAAAACATCTGTCCTATTAATTTCTCCCGATCGGAAAGGATTATTTCTTTTATTTCATTCTTCACTTTATAGCGACTATAAAAACTAGCCTCTTTTAAATTTTCCAATTCTATTTCTGTCAATATTTCAAAAGTATTTTTCTCCTCTCTATCAACTTTGACTTTTCTATAAGTTGAATCGACATTTACGTTGAGGTAAGCTAAAAGATATGAATTAACATAAGATTTAATTGTTTTAATGTATTTTCCAACGGTTGAAAGCTGTATGCCTGTATTAATAAGATAAAGTCGAAAATCCTGGATTAATCGTCCGTTAATATCATCTCTGTAATATTCTTTCTTTGAATACTTCTCAAATTCAGTCCATTTTAACAAGGTCGATTTATAAACTGTTATGGTAGATGGCCTTAGTTCTTTCGATCTATAATTTATAAATTCACGTATGTCAGATTTAATTAATGGTCCTCTAATTGAAGTCTCTTTAAACAAATTTATTTGCTTTAGATCCAATCCATTTTTAAATTCTAATACGAATGGATATCGTTTATTTTCTTCATAGTAATGTTCAACAAGCGTAATTATATCATTCTGTAATTTTTCTATTTCACCATAAACGAATTTAAAATTGGGACATGATAATTTAGGTAGTTTCATGATATCATCCCAATCCTCGAATTTGATTGATAATTTAAGTGGGAAATTAGTCGATTTCCTATTGAACGTATACCGAACGTATAATGGACAGTCACCTAAATTATTTTTTTGGTCTTTTCTAATGAGGGGAGTAACAGAGTATTTCATGATAATTTTTTGTGCTTTACAAATGTATCAAATTATCCTTCTGTAAAACATTCTGTAAAACATTTTTATTAGTTTTCAAAAGTTGATTTAACTTAAACAACTGATAATGAATATAATATGATTATTATTTTTCTATAAAAATCATATTGTTAAGTCCCGTCCAGACCGCAATTGTTGAAAGCAAAAAGAGAAGCCTCTATGGCTGGAGGATTAGAAAACCCTAGGATGTATCAAATGTTCTAGGGTTTTTGTCTTTAGTTTAAGCCATTCTTTATGGAAATATATACAGTTTACATTATTTGTAATCCCCAAAACATTTATTACAAAGGTTTCACAAGCGATGTTTTGCGTCGATTGGAAGAACACAATTCTTCAATAGGAAAATACACTTCTGAAAAAGGGCCTTGGAAATTAGTATTCCAGCATTCATTTAGATCAAAGTCAGATGCATTAAAGTATGAACGAATGCTCAAACGTCAAAATCACAAATACCTAGATTGGTTAATTGCATCTGAAAAAAATGAATTAAGCTAGAATTTAATCAAGAATGCCTGGGGTCGTCTCGGCTTAGCCGAGAAGCCCGTCCAGACCGCAATTGTTGAAAGCAAAAAGAGAAGCCTTTATGGCTGGAGGATTAGAAAACCCTAGGATGTATCAAATGTCTTAGGGTTTTTGCTTTTAATGAATGGCAAATTGAAGCTAAAATCCTGCAGATTTGGGTGACATTTTGCTTAATTTTGCACAATCGTAAATCGTTTGTATGGAGAGGTATTTCTATAAAATAATAGACAACATTGATTTTGTCTGGAAAATCAGCCTCAATGTTTTAGACCCATACAAACAGGGGGAAATGGATTTCTGTCATTATGTGAACAACCAACGTGTTTTTAACCCCTATTTATTTGACAGCCTAACAGATTTTCAACAACGGGCATTCTCAAGCGATTACAAAGAAATAGAAGCAGACTTGGTCAATGAGGACAACTGTTATTTTGATCGAAGCATCGGTCTTTTACATACGGATGAATATTGGACGGATCTGCACGCGCATAGGTACGTAAACTGCTTGGGTAAGATTGCCACTGTTGTTTTTGGTAGCGGCAAGGAATCGTTGAAATCCATCACAAAAAAAGACCGTGAGCAATACCTTAAACTGCTGGCTTGCGGCCCCGAGGTGGGTCAAGCTGTTTACAAGGCCGCACACGATTACTTTAAATCCTTGTGGGATTTTGACACGCATTTTTCTAAAACGAATTTGGATACACTCGCATTGTTTCTTCCTACCTTGGAACTGCAAGCGATTTATTTAAATCAGGAAAAATACGAAGAAGAAGAGACAGCGTGTGTGGTTTTTCGTCCTTCATGGGATCCGGAACATGGATTGGCAATTCTGCTCAATCTTGATTCGCAGGAAGTAAGGTTATACGAAGATTAGGTTGTGACCTATTGAAGGCACATTACCCTCTTTCCATTGTACGAATCCACATCCTTCTCCATTCCCAACTTTACATCGCTGTTGGTTTGGGTCTTTTGAAGATTTTTTTAATAAAGTTCAGTGGATTTTTTTGACTTTCTGGTACATTTTCACCCAAAAGATAGCCAAAGGGCTTTAAGGAATCAATGTGGTCGAAGATGACTTTTACAATCGCCGTAATGGGAATGGCAATGAACATCCCGGCGATACCCCAAATCGCACCACCAATGATCACGACAATGATGGAAAAAAGTGCATTGATTTTAACCCTTGCCGCAACTACTTTGGGAATCAGAAAATTGTTGTCTATGAAATTAATGACTGTATACAGGATAAAAACATACAGCATGTAGATCGGTGTCTTCGTTAACAAGGCCACCAGCATAAAAATGGCAGTCGCAATGATGGAACCTAGGTAAGGAATGATTTTTTTTGCGTTAGACAATACCTCTTCAACAGCATTGTGGTCTTTCAGGCGAAACACCTTCCGAATAAAATCCAGTAAAAGTGGTTTGTAATAAAGCACCATTACCATGTAGACGGGGATTAAAAACACGGTAACCATTACATTGCTAAACCTTGTGAAATTTTCTTTAAGTGCAAGAAAGAAGCGCAAATCAAATTAGATAAAATTCGGGAATTCCATTTCTTGCGTACCTTTTCAGAAAAAGAAGCAGAAATTGAGAATCAATTAAAGGTGGTGGAATCCTGGGAAAATGAAGTAGATCGCTTGAAAAACGAATTGAGTCAATTCTAATCCAATTAAGCACTTTCCTTTTTTGAGAATCTGAAATTTGATGTTATCAAAGGTTTAAACTTAGGACTTTCCTACGTAAAAAATAGTCCCCCTCGAAATGTATGCATATCTTCGCGCTTGAATTGAAAATCCCTGCCGATTTCTGTTGAAAGGGTCCGACAAACGAGAGAAATGAAACGCATCAACGAATACAAGAAACTTTTTGAGATTGAAAAAGACATCGATCTTGCTGAACTGAAACTCAAGTATCGAAAACTTGTAAAACAATGGCATCCAGATAAATACCAAGAGGGTGACCCCATGAAAGACGAGGCGACATTTATGGGCCGACAGGTAGTGGATGGGTACCATTTCTTGGTCAGTATCGCACCTGAAACCAAGGAAGCGAATCTGGCAGAATACACGGCGACCATTACGGAATGTGGAATCGCGGATTACAAGCACAAAGGACTGCTGTTGGAAATCACATTTACCGATGGTTCCACCTATGAATATTTTGGGGTTAATGCCAATGTCTACAAGAAATTGGTAAATGCCGACAAACAAGTTCGTTTCGCAAAGCGCTTCATCTATGAGGCCTATTTGTACCGCAAATCTAAGAAAGCCAAGCAGGAGGCAGAATAGTCTTGTATTTTTCAGTTTTTTTGCACTTGCGAATTTCGCAACGCTGTTTTTAACAGTTGGTGAAATCGATTTTTATAGAATTTTTAGAATTCCTATTATTGCAAAAAAAAACATGAAAAAGTACCTTTTTGCTTTGTTCGTCCTATTGCTGCAATTCCAGGCCCAGGCCCAAACCACCCCTTCTGGTGCTGTGGATACGAATTTTTACCGAATTATCACCACCAATTCGGGTGAACTCATTGGGAAAATTATTTCACAAGATGAGCGCGAGTTATTATTGGAAACCAAGGACTTGCGTAAAATCTATATCCCTCAATACACGATTAAGAAAGTTGTTTTGATTAATGCAAATGATTTCAATGCGAATGGAGTGTATGTTGGAGAAGATAAGTTTGCAACCCGTTATTTTCTAACCACCAACGGACTGCCTATTAAAAAAGGGGAGCATTACATTCAATGGAACCTGTTTGGACCAGATTTGCAATTTGGTTTGGGGAACAACCTGGGGGTGGGAATTATGACTTCGTGGGCGGGTAGCCCTATCATTTTAAGTTTCAAAAAGAGTTGGGAGCTTGGAGCGCGTGCGCAATTCGCGATAGGTGGATTGGCAGGGACAGGGTCTTGGATAGCGCCAACTTCTTTTGGATTTCTTCCTTTTGGCTCTCTATCTTTTGGGGATAGAAAACGAAACATTGCGTTTTCAGGGGGGTATGGTGCTTTTCAATTTGACGGTGATTTAACTGGACGGCCTATGGCCAGCGTTGCAGGTATGGCAAAGATATCTGCAAAGCTTAGTTTTGTATTTGATTCTTTTGTCCTTTTACCCTCCATTGAAACTAATGCTAATGGCTATTATCAACCTGTGGTTGCAATCTTGGTTCCTGGACTACGTTGGCATCAATCCGAAGGAAAGTGTGTCCAATTTGGTTTTGGAGGTGGGATTGTAGATGGTGAATTGTTTCCGTTACCCTTGATTCAATGGTTTCGGTCTTTCTGATATATGCTGAACAAAGTCACACAACGCTAAGTAAAAAACGCACCCATAATTGGATGCGTTCACGATTCGGTTGCAAGAAAGTTTAGTGTTTACGTCGTCTCCTTTTGGAGGGTTCATACTGCATTACGAAGCCATCAGATTCAAAAACGTCCATCGTTTGGTTGGGACATTCCATTAAGGCACTTTTGTAAGTCCCTGAAGCTTCGTTGAAAAGAACATAGGTTATATAGATGATGTCGTTGTTTTCCCTATTGGAAAAATAGGAGAAAATCGGTGCATTTAAGTCATAGACTATTTTCGTTCGGTTGGTGTCAATGTTGTTCAAATCTAGCACCTCTAGGTGCCGACGAATGGCATTGTGTTTTGTGTCGAACGAGCGGCTGTACATTTTGCTGCAAGGAGCGATAGCGACGCTCATCTCTATATAATCTGGAGGGATTACCATCGATTGGGCGTTGGATTCGTTACTCGATAAACAAACAGCAAGGGTGAACAGCAAGCCGGTAAGGTTTCCGACGGTTCTTCTTTTTCCAGACAGGATTTTTAAGCGTTTCATACAAAATGATTTTATGCCTTGCGGCGGGTTAAAAAATTAAATCATTCAGAATAAGCTGTGATTGCATATTCTTTTAGGTGCGCACCTCTCATCATTTTTCCACCGTGCCCTGCCGGGTCGGTTGGCTTCTGCAAACACAGAATTCTGGATGATTATGTCCCTTTAACGAGGGTGGATAGGTTGGTTACAATGGAAGTAAAGTTTTTTAAGCGAAAAACCAAACATGAGCATCGAATGTCATGTTAATTCAATACCTGAAGACTGGTAATGGATCGAATCACCTTTTTCGGATAGCGAAGACCACAGATTTTCCCATTTTTAAACCGTAGGGCCAAGTAAAAAAGAATTTCTTTATATTGACTTCGAGGCGGATCACCAAACGTGTAGTTTTCGTGTTCCTCGTCCTCAAAAGGATCTACCTCCATGAGACGAAATTCAATTACATGCTCCCCAGGAAATTCATCCACGCTGAAACCATCCTTCAGACCGGGCCATAAACACTTTTGTATTCGCATTTCCTCAAAAAAATACTTGTTGATTTTCGCGATGGTGTGCGACTTGCTCCTCTTCCCGAAAAAGATTCCATTGGAATCCAACATCTGCTGTAATTGAGGGATGCTTGCGTTCAAAAATGCGTAGCGAAATTCTTGCAACAGGGCTTCGTTTTGTTTCTTTTCTTCAGGGCTGATTTTTGATATTTCTTGCAACATGTTCGAGTTGTTTAAGGGTTTGTTGCACGCCCTAGTCAAAGGATGTGCCAAGGAAAATTAGGTAGTAAACCCAATAAAAAATGCTGAAATATATATCAATATCTGAAAAATAGTGCAGAATTATACACATTCTTAAATGGAATGATTGTTTGGGAAAGTCACGCACTGGACCCCGGTAGCTGAAAAAAAAACGGTGGATAAGCGCTCCGTAACGCGGGAATGGTCGAAGCTCCGTTTTACAACCGCCTCTTGGGCGTAATGCCATATTTTTCCATTTTCGCGACCAAGGTATTGATGGACCATCCAATGGCAAGGGCCGTTTGTCGCTTGTTGCCATTGAAGTGTTTCAAGACCCGAATCAAATGTTCTTTCTCTATGTATTCCATCTTCATGGGTTGGTCTGAAGGGCGTTGTTTCAGTCGCTTGGGAAGTACATCCGCAGACACCGTTTCTTCATTAAAAACATACAACCTAGAGATGATGTTTTCCAGTTGTCGCACATTTCCAGGATAGGAATAATTTAAAAGAATCTCCAAGGCATCTTTTTCCAATTGGAGTTTTTTGGGACGGTGTAATTCTTTCTTTTTTTGGGTCAGAAAATGGTCAATCATTCCCTTGATGTCTGCTTTGCCACGTTCTGATAGGGTAGGAAGGTCAAGTTCTACCACAGACAAACGATAGTAGAGATCCCACCTGAATGTTCCTTCTTCACACAATTTTAGCAAATGTTGATTGGTCGCGGCTATGACGCGTACATTCACCTTTTTTGCTTTTCCGCCCAATGGCATGATTTCTTTCTCTTGTAAGGTCCGTAACAACACCTGTTGCATGTAAGGCGAAATGTCTCCGATTTCATCTAGAAAAATGGTTCCCTTATCCGCGAGCTCAAACAATCCTTGGGTGTCTTTGTCTGCTCCGGTAAAAGCCCCCTTCTTATACCCAAACAACCGAGATTCCAGCAAAGAATCACTGAAGGCAGAGCAGTTTACCGTTACATAAGGCTGTTCATTACGGATCGAATTTTTGTGAATGTATTTGGCTAAATTTTCCTTGCCCGTACCACTTTTACCAAGAATAAGAACCGTTACCCCATCCACTTGAGCAACCTTTGCCGCATTTTCATAGATTTTTTTTATGGTGGGGGTAATGAAATAATCCTCGCCGGAATTCTTTTGCATTTCCTCTTGGTGGTACATCGCTGTCACGGGCAAAGAAGATTCTTCGAAGGCAATTTTTATCAATTCTGGCTTGTCCTTGGTTTTCGTATGCTTCGCCTCTCGTGTTTGGTAAAGGGTCGTTTTCAACTTCAAGGTCAAATGACTAAGGTACCAGACTACTTGCATGGCCGGACTTCCTGGGGAAATAAAAACATCCAAGGTGTCGTCCCGCAATTCGATCAGAAGGGGATTGATTTTCCCTTGAATTTCCCGGTGGTCAATGGGGTCTTGTATGTCCATGTAACGCAATTCGATGGTACGTTCGGGATAGGTTCGTTTGAGGTAGTTCACCAAAAGTTCGGACCGGGTATCGTCGCCCTGCGCGGAGGACAACAAAAGGTGTCGGTCTGATTTAAAAAAGTACTTGTGGTAATTTGCCGTGGGACCTGTTTCTAAGACCTTACCTGCTTCAAAGTCATTGGTGTTTGCAATCCAGGAAAGTAAGGTTTTCATGTTTCGGTGATAAGGGATATGAAGGTACAAAATGTGTTCAATAATCTCGATAAAAAAAGTGCATCCAGGGGGAAGCAAGGCGCGACCAAGCCGTAAAAACTTTTTCCATTTTGAGGAATTCGGAAGGGCAATATGGGTTTTTCATCCTAACTTTACACAGTGATTGATTCATTGGAGATACAGCGAAGGATGGAAATCATCCAGGATCGAGGACCGATTTACAATGAATTTGTCTATGATTCCCACATTCACGAACCGTGGAATGCCTTTTCCTCCTTATTTTTCTTCATTCCAGTGGTATTTTGGCTTGTCTTTCTTTGGGGAAGGTATAAGCAGCATCGCATCATATTGTTTATTCTGCCCCTGCTGTTTCTTAATGGGTTAGGATCCACCCTTTTCCATGCGTTCAGGACTTCCAATGTATTCTTAATGCTCGATTGGCTTCCCGCTGCTTTTATGTCGCTTTCTTTGTCTGTTTATTTTTGGACGAAAATCACACGAAAATGGTACTTTGGGGTGTTTTGTGTATTGGGTTTCTATGCGTCTGCAGTGTTGGTCATTGCGTCCTTGGGACAGGGTTATCGTGTTTTAGCGCCGAACATTGGGTATTTGTTTTCGGGCAGTGCTTTCCTCATACCTATTATTTGGTCGCTTTACAGAAACCGATGGCGCCACGCCCGCTATGTGTTACTCACCCTGTTTTTCCTCATCTCGTCGTTGATATTTAGATTGTTGGACTATCCGACCCCAAATCCTTTCCCATTCTTACCCCAAGGAACACACTTTCTATGGCATGTATTCAGTTCCTTCGCGGTGTTCACAATGGGTTATTACCTCTACAAATCAGGACAAGACGCCCTGCAAGAAAGTCAAACGACTACAGCGACCAAGTAACGCCAAGTTGAACCCTAGCGCCGTAGTATTCTACATAGCTGGAACGCCAAGGGGCTCCTAAAGATTTGCGTTCTGGGAAGTTAAGCAAGTTCGTGAGTTGCGTTTCCAAGGCTAAATGGTCGTTGATTGCGTACAAAACCGTGGCTTCCAATGCATAATTTTGGTTCACATACGTGTCGTAATCGCTGTTTTTGTGAAACAATTCACCGTTGATGTAGGTGAGATTGAGGTCGCTCACATACCTTCCGGTGTACAACAGCGCGACGTTGCACTGGAGTTTTTTTCCTTCGTAAAACAGGTTGACATTATACAGTACGGGGGTTTGTTTGGTCATGGCTTGGTTGTCAGGACGACCTTCAATTTTCATTCTTGACATGGAAAGGGTTAGGTTGGAACGGACGCCCAAATTGCGCCATTTGTTGGGCAAAAAATCAAATTTTCGGTTGTATAAAATTTCTATCCCGCCGACCCATGACCAAGGTGCATTTCCATATTTTCGAATGGTCACCCCAGAAATTGGATCGGTATTCAAGGCAGACATCGTATAAATGTGGTCCCTGATGTACTTTGAATACGCTCCCACAGAAAACAAACCTCGGTTCCCATGGTATTTTTCGTAGGTAAAATCAACATTATACGAAAACGCAGGTTTCAGGGAAGGATTACCGAAGGTATATTCCATTTCATTGTAGCGAATGACCGCGTGACCGGGTTTTGTTTCCTCAAAATTGGGTCGGTGCATGGTTCGTGAAATCGCCCATTTAAGGGTTGTGGACGTAGAGAGGTAATGGTTGATGTTGATGGAAGGGAGAAAACCGATGTAAGATTTTCGAATGGTACGGGTTTCCGGAACATTGTAATAGGTATTGCTTGCCGTATCCAGCGCGATGGTCGAGGTGAGGGTGTCTGAAGATTGAACCAAATATGTGTGTTCAATTCTTACCCCTGCGAGCAATGCGATTTTTTTTCCTGCATAGGTGGCCATGGCGTAGCCCGAACTTTGTTGTTCGCGGTAATCGTAACTCGATCCAACCCATTGGTTGTATTCAAAATTGAGCGGGTTCATGGCAACCTCTCGAAGTTTATCATCTTGTTCACTCAGAAATTGATTCAATCCATTTGCGTTTAGAAAATCATACTGGTATGGAGCATAGGTTGATCCTACTTCGTGCAGAAGAAATACCGAAGATGCGGTTTGAAAGGGATTTGTTTGTAAATCACTTACCAAAATAGGACTGGAATTACCGCCAGAATAATCTTGGAACCATTCGTGTTTCGATAGGCTTCTTTCGCCAATTTTAAACCTGTATTTGATACCTACCTGCAGTTTCCAACGGTCGTTGAGTAGGTGTTCCCAATCGTTTTTAAACACAATGGGATCCGTTTCATTGGTGCGGTTGATCTCTGTATAACTTTGGGTGAATTCAAAATCGTTGGCGTTGAGTGTACCATTAAAATTTGGCAGTATGAGCAAAGGATCATCCCCTTTACCATAGGGATTGTCGTTGCCGATGAGTTTCAGCAATATAAAATCTTGCGCATTTGGATCCACCGCTTGACCATACAAATCCACTTTGGAAAGGTCGTTGAAACTGAGTTCGGGACTTTGAAATTCGGTGACAAAAAAACCATTTCTCGGATCGTTTTTAGCGAAAGGAACGGGTCCGCTTTTGAATTGATTGAGGTAACCTGCAAGACGAAAGGTTCCGGTTGTTTTTGGGTTTGGACTTACTTTTAAATTCAGCGATGCTCCTTCCACTTGCCGAATCCATAGGCCCACACAATTTTGCAAGCGTACCCTTTGGCCATTTTCCTCAAACCAATTGAAGGATATTTTATTCATGTGCTTGTCGTCCGTCATTCTGCCCCAAAACCCATTTAATTTCCATTCCCAGCGTTTGGAAGGTTGATAGGTAACCGCAAATTGAGCACCCGAGGTAGATCTAAATCCGTCGTATTTTCTGAGTTCCAATCGGTTTACGCCATGGTTTAGGTTGCTTCCAAAAATGGTTTTAATGGCCTCACTTGCATAGGTTCTCCCAAAATAGGTTGTGTTCACCAAATATCCCCATTTCTTGTCTTTACTTCGGTTGCTGAACAATAAGTTAAAATCTCCAGAAGGCTTGTTCCCTTTGAAATTAAATCCCAAAGCAGCATCCACATGTAAAGTTTTTTCATCTGTAGGTTCTAGGGTTAAAAAATTCAAACTTCCGCCGATGTTGTCTGCCTCAAAGTCTGGTGTAACAGAACGCACTTCGACTACTTCGCTCACGAAATCCGATGGGAAGGCTTCGAATTCAAAAGAGCGCGTTGCGTTGTCCTCACAAGCAACCGGCAAGCGGTCACCGTCAATCAATACCGAGGTCCAATCAATGGGAGTACCACGCAACGAAACCATATTGCTTTCTCCTTTTGACCTAAACAACATCACACTGGGCATCCTTGAAGCGAGGTCTGCTGCGTTTTTATTGGGAAGTTTATCGAGTGTTTCCTTCGATTTTATGGTTACAATGGAGATGCTTTTTTTTGTTTTTATCAACTCGCTCATTTCTCCCTTGGCTTTTCTTTTTACTTCGACAGCCACTTGCCGCCGGTCAATCGATAGCATCAGGGTGTCGAGCCAAAAGTCAGGTTGGTTCACCAGGACATCCATTCGGAAAGGGAGGAAGCCGAACTCATGAATTTCCAAGGTGTGATTTCCAAAGGAAACTTCTTCAAAAACAAAACTACCAGAGGCATCGGTATGAATGAATTTTTTCTCAGGAAGCAATTGCACTTCGATGTTTTGAATGAGGTTAAAAGAGTCTTTAACAATGCCATGAACCTTTCCACGGTTTTGTGAAAAGACACCTACCAAGGGAAGAAGAATGAAAAGAAAGGAAAGTTTCATTATAGATCGAGTCTAATGCCTGCTTGAAAACGCATTCCGTAATATTCCGTGCGCAAGTTTCGCCATTCCTTTCCAATGTATTTTCGTTCGGGCGCATTCAAGAGGTTCATGCCTTCTAGGTAAATGCTTCCATGATCATTCAAAGCATATGAAATCTGAAAATCAAGGTTGTAAATTTCATTTACATAGGTATCGAAATCATCGTCTAGGTGCAACAATCCTATCCCAACGATGGAGGAAAGGTTCACTTCTTTGAGGTGTTTTCCAATGTAGTTTAGGGCCAGTCGAGCATTCCATTTTTTGTATTCATAGGTCAGTCCCACATTGTAAATCAAAGGGGTTTGTTCGGTCATTTTTTGCTGATTGGGTCGTCCTGGAATGTTCATGCGTGAATCGGAAAGGGTGAGGTTTGAGTTGGTCCCTAATCCCCCAAGTATTCCTGGAAGGAAATCGAATTTTCGAATGAGGGTCATTTCCATTCCATAGACTTTAGACCTAGAAGCATTTTCATATTTTTTAATCATAATGCCAGATATGGGGTCGATGTCCGCCGTGGTAACGGTGAAAATGTGGTCGTGAACATCTTTGTAAAAGGCCGCTAGAGAGAACATTCCTTTACCCGGCCAGAAGTGTTCATAGGCAACGTCGTAGTTAAAGGCATAGGTGGGTTTGAGGTTGGGATTCCCAAAAATATAAATCAAATCGTTGTATTTAATCATTGCGAAACCCGGTTTTGTTTGTTCAAAATTAGGACGTTTCATGGCTTCTGAAAACGCAGCACGAAGGTTGTTTTTCTCGTTTAATCGGTAGGTGAAATTCACCGAAGGAAGTAGGAATTGATAATGCCTTGATACCGACCTTCGTTCTGGAATGTTGTATTGACTCCCCGACAAGCTGTCGAAAGCCAAGGCATCGGTTAAGGTGTCTGAAACTTCCTGAAACTTTGTGTACTCAAAACGCGCTCCTCCAACTATGGAGAGTTTTCCTATGGTGTAGTCTGCCATTACGTAGGTGCCGGATTGTATTTCATTGTATTCGTAGTTTGACCCAACCCATTGACGGTACTCTTGGTTGAGTTTATCCATGACTTTTTCCCGCATCAAATACATGGAATCCATTAAAAAGGAGGAAAGGTTGTTGTTGTTTAAAAAGGGAAAAAATTGTCCTTCGTAATTCGCACCCAAGGGTGATAAAAATCCTGCTGGGTTTGAATTAAAGGGCTCATGTTCAAAATCTTTCAGAAAGAAGGGATTGTTGTTTCCGGGAATGGAATAATCCTTAAACCATTCGTGCTTGCTGATGTGACGGTATCCCACTTTGTTGCGAAATTTAGTTCCCCATTTCACGGTAATTTTACTGGAAGGCTTGTATTCAAAATCGAGTTGGGTAATGATCGCGTCACGCTCTCGGGTTTTGTTTCGTTCGGTATAACTTTGGTAAAATTCAAAATCACTGGCTTTAAGGGCTTGTCCTCCGAAAATGGTTACGAATTGCGGCTGAATGTTATTTGGATTGTCGCCATTTCCATACGGATCATCAGGCCCAATCAATTTTGCGGGAAATCCCCCTGGGTCATTTGGGTCAATGGTTTGGCCATACAAACTTACATAGGATTGGTCAGTGAAGGCCAGCAGAGGACTTATAAACTCTGTGATAAAATAGCCATTTCTTGGGTCGTTCTTTGCGTAAGGTACATTGCCATACCAAAATTGATTGTCGTAGGTAGCGACTTTGAAGTTCATTTTTAGCACGGGAGAAATTTTCATTTCTGTGTAAACATCGCCGCCAAACAGTTGACGGTTGAGTTTTCCATGGATGTTTTGCAAGCGAATCCGCTGACCGGAACCTTCGTACCAATTGTAACTCTGTCTTTTTTGGTATTTATCGTCCTGCATAAAGCTATAAAACAAGTGTGTTCCGATTTTGAAATTATCTGAATGTTTGTATTCTACCGCGCTGTTGGCCGATAAATTCATTCGTGTACCTTCATATTTTCTTAATTCATACCTGTTTAAGCTGTGGTTGAAATTGCTTCCGTAAATCATTTTGAACGCATCGGCTGCATAGTATCGGGCGTAACTGGTACTGTTTACAAGAAAGCTCCATTTTTTATTTTTACTGAGGTTTCCATAAAGGAAGTTTAAGGTTCCAATGGGTTTTTGTGCTAAGGTGTTGTATCCGCCAGCGAGGTTTAATTTAAAAGTTTTTTGTTTTACAGTCGTTCGAGATATGAAATTGATGCTTCCCCCGATTTGGTCGGATTCCATGTCTGGGGTGCTGGATTTGGATACGAAAACATATTCAATCATATCTGCAGGAAGGATTTCAAATTCAAAGGACCGTGTCGGATTGTCTTCGTCTGCTACAGGAAGCCTGTCTCCATTGAGAAAGGTTGCGGTCCAATCCAAGGGCGTACCGCGCAAAGAAATGTTACTGCCTTCTCCCTTGTTCCGCACAATGGATGCCCCGGGTACCCGAGCCACCACGTCTGATGCATTTTTGTTGGGTAATTTTGCAATGATGTCTGCCGAAACGATGGTGACCACAGAGGGCGAATTTTTAATCATATTCAAGGCCTTTTGTTCTGAGGTTTTGGTATTGTAAACCAAAATGACATCCGCAACTTCTTTGCCTTCCTTCAATTGAATTTGTCCGAGCACCTTGTGTTCTGGGTCTTCCAAAGAAAAGGAATATTGGTATTCGTTGTAGGCCGAAGCGTTGATGGAGAGCGTGTACTTTCCTGCGGGAATTTTACTGAACAAAAAACGCCCCTCTAAATCCGTAACAACTTTGTATTCAGTATTTTGAAGGTAAACTTTGATTCCGGGAAGGGGGCCTTGGTTGTCTTTTACATACCCTTCAATGCTTCCTTTTTGTCCCAAAGAAACGGCAGCTAGCAAGGTAAAAATTAAAAAAGAGATCGATCTGATTTTCATGGTTTAGGCTTGTGGTTCGGTTAAATGTGCGTCGTCAAAGGTGAGATTGTATAACTTTTCGATTTGTTCTTTGGCATATCCTGCAGATGCGGTCATGCCTTTTCCGCCAATGGCTGTGGCGATGTGGATGTTCTGTGAAGGTTGTGCCTCAAAAATCTCTTCGTTGCCCTTCATCTGTGCATAGAATCCATTCCATTGTTGCGCCAAGTTCCAGGTAGGAAGGTTGATTATTTTTTTCGCTTCGGAAAGTATGATTTCTCCTACTTCAACATCTATGTCGAAACCTAGGATTTCACTCTCTTTCACATCAGCGTAATGGTGGGAATCTCCGATGACAATGCTGCCATCTTCCCTTTGTTTGAACAGTATATGAATGCCATTTTTTACCGCCAAGGGGTTGACGGCCGCAGGGTCGAGTTTAGAAAAACCGGGTAAATTTTTAAAACTTTCATACCTGCGAATGGTTAATCCAGTTAAAACGTTTCCAGGCAATTGGATTTTTGGGAGGGGCTGGGTGACCATCATCAGTAACTTCACCACTTCGATGTTTGCTGTTTCGAATGTTTCGGGAAAGAGCATTTTAAAATCACTTCCATTGCACACAATCACTTTTTCGGCCAGTACTTTTTCGCCTCGGTTGGTGGTGATTTCTACGTGAGAACCTTTGTCATTCAGGTCTTGAACCGCGGAGCGATACCTAAATTCAATGTCCATGGTTTCCTTCAAGTAGGCGTGAAGTCCGTGAATCATCCTGCGGGATTCTGAAGAAACTTCTTGTGGAAAAAACAAACCGCTCGTGGCATAAGACGCTTGTACCGCTGGCCATTTTTCCAACACTTGGGCTTTGCTGAGTGCCATCGAAGGGTAGTCCACTTGTGCAAATTGCTGTTGCAATTCACCTAACAATTGTGCTTCATCGGGCGTGTTTGCAATGTAAACGGACCCATGGTTTCGGATGCCAATGTTACATTTTGACTGCAGGGTTTTGTACAGTTGGGTAGCGTACCGTCCATAAAAATGCCATCTTCCCGGTGCGAATCCGGAAGGAACCACCTGTCCGAAGTTGCGCACACTGGCTTCCATGGGTTGGAGGTCTTTTTCAAAAACCACCACTTTTTTTCCAGCAAGTGCGGCGTGGTAAGCGTGGAAGGTGCCCATAACACCACTCCCTATGAGGGCTAGATCGTACATACTTCTTGGATTAGGGGAATGATTTCGCCCGGGTTTTTTACAATGATGTCAGCACCTGCCGCAAGCAACGCTTCTTTGGGAAAGGTTCCAGCGTCAACGCCTATGATCCATCCACAACCTGCCGCTTTTCCTTGTTGCATGTCGGTGGGTGTATCTCCCACCTTGACGACTTTTTTAGGGTCTTGTATTCCGTGTTTCTCCATGGCCACAAATACCATGTCTGGACTCGGACGGCCATTGAGCACTTCGTCGCTACAAATGCTACCGTCTATTTTGTTTTTCCATTGAAGCCTTTCGAGGATTACGTCCGCGGTTACCCGAGAGAAACCTGTGTCTAAATACACGCCAATTCCACATTGTCTCAAGTGTTCAAACAATGCCGTACTGCCTTCCATTTCCTTTACGTCAGGATGGGTTTCGTAATAGCCATTCATGTGAGAGAGAAAACATGAATGTATGGCTTGGGTCATTTGGGTGTCTGCCACCGAGAAATGTTGGGAGAGGATGTGCGCAATGCCCATGGGCTTGGGTACAGCGATCGAGGTGGCTGCAATGTTTCGATTGATGTCAAATCCATTTGCTTGAAACGCCAACACTAAGCTGTCATGCACTGCAAACGTACCGTCAACGGTGGTACCTGCCATGTCCAGTACGAAGAGCTGAATTTCTTTTGTAACGAGCAATTGCATGGGGCGAAATTAATGGAATCTTGGTTTACCCCGCAATGATTAATCTTTTTACCGCAAGGTTTTCTCCTTGTTGTATGTGGATTTCATAGTTCCCAGCATCCATTCTTGGCAGGTTCAATTGAATTTTTGTTGAGGGGTTTTGAAGGGTGGTTTTGTACACCAAGTTTCCGCTTGTGCTGTAGACTTCGATGCTTACGGCTTCACCTGATTCTTTCAATCCTTTCACATTCAAAACGCCTTTGGATGGATTGGGAAACAAGTTGATTTTTTTGGTGAATTCCAAGGATGTTAAACCCAATGCGCTGAGGTAATAGGTTTTAGTTTTTGTACATCCCGCCGAATCGGTTACCATAAGAATGTAATACCCACCAAAGAGGTTTGAAATGCTTGCGCCTTGTGCTGTAAATCCGTTTGGACCGGTCCAAGCATACGAAAGCACACCCGTTCCTCCGCTTGCAGATGCCGTGATGGCTCCGTCGTTGGTTACCGTGGGCTGTGTGACAGCTACGTCGGAAATGGTAATAACGGGGTTTACACCGCTGACATACACGCTGTCTGTTGCACTCCATCCTGTCACCTGATCCAATACCGTACAGCTATACCATCCGTTTTGTACATTGCTGATTTCTTGTGTTTGTTGCCCGCTGCTCCAATTGTAAACAAAGGCCCCAGGATCGTTGAATCCACCGAATGGATTTGCGGAGATTTTCCCGCCATTGCATGGGTCAAACGTGAGCGCATTGGTCATACTGTCCAAAATGAAAAGACTGATGCTTCCGCCGCTGTAGTTTGATTGGGTTCCCAATACAGAAACATTGGCATCTACAATGACATCAAGGCTGTAAATGGTACCGGGTACTTCGTTCATTGGAACTTTTCCATTGGCTGTATTTGCATAGGCATTTACACAACTCCAAGTAGGATAGGCCATTTTACATGGGTCAAGGGGATCCAATTGTCCACCACATTGGTAAGAAACCCAAGCCGGTAGGTTGTTGATGTTGGTTACACGAATCCAATTGAGGGTAACGGTGATGGTGGGCGGAATTCCAATTGGATTGTCAACGGTGGTTTGTTGTGGCGCTAAAGCGGTAATGACTTGGCTGAAAGTTTGACCTGGATATGCGAAAAAGTTGTTTGGCTTTAAAAGTCCATCTGTAGGAAGCGGTAAAGCACCCAAAGGTTGGTAGATGTTGGTAATGGCTGCTTCCGGTTGGCATTGAGCAATTGCGATACATTGGTTAATTAGGACAATAGATAGGAATAGGATTGCTTTTTTCATGGTAGTTTTTTACGAAGCTAAGCAACGAGATTGACATAAATGGGACCGGGGATATTCGTTAAATATCTATTGAAGTGCGCTTAACCTCTCATTAATAGAAGCATAACGACAAAGGCATGTTTAGGCTAAATCTTGCTCGGATTCAAGGATTAAGTTGATTTCATCAATCAGTTCTGGCAATTCTCGCATGTCGTGAATGATGAAGTGTGCGCCTGCCTCTGACAGTTTATCTGCTGCCTTGGTTCGCAAGTTTTCTTTTTCTTGGGAAGTGAGTGAGAGCCAATCTTCCAAGTTCAATCCTACTTCGTTGCCCGTGGTCGTGATTCCGATGGTCCAAACCCCGGCATTTAATCCTTCTTGGATGTCTGCAACGGTATCGCCCACTTTGATTACTTCGTCTACGCTGTAAATTCCAAGGTTTTCCATGTTTCGAAAAATCATAAATGGACTGGGTCTTCCTTCTTTGCAGTCGGAGGAGTTTACCACAGAATCGAGCACCAAACCTTCGGCAGCTGCGATGGGTAGTATTTTTTCCATCATTTCGCTCACATAGCCTGTGGTGGAACCCAGTTTTATGTTTTGCGCACGCAACGCGTCCAGTTGGGAGGTTACCCCGGGTATGGGACTGGCGAAAGCACTGACGAGGTCGGTCATTTTTGGAGCAAGCAGGTCGTACATTTTCTGAATTTCTTCCATCGTAGGTTTTTGTCCGTGGGTTGCAATCCATTCTTGTTGAATTCTTTCCATGTTGCACAAAGCGATGAGGTGGTCTTTTTTGGCCAATCCCATGGGTGTACGGGCTTCTTTTTGGGTAATGGCAACGCCCCAGTCGTTGAATACATCTACAAAAACGTTAGCAGGCGCCATGCATCCAAAATCGATGATTGTACCTGCCCAATCGAAGATTACTGCTTTAATTTTTTTCATTTTTTTCGGGTATCTAGGGTTTGTTGAATCGTAAGGTTCTTTCCGGTAAAGATAGCTTTATTGTCATTTTGTGAGACCGTAAACGCGCCCCATGTTTCGGGAAATTGGGGTGGGTTGAGGTGCAACCAAGATTTCCCATCCAAGGGTAGTTTAGGATCCAATCCACCGGGTAGCAAGTGGTCCAAGGCAGTGGCTGTGATGTCTACAATGGCGGGATATTGCGTAGGCAATTCACTTTTTAAAGGAAGTTCTTGGTAGAAAAGAGAGCCTGGGTCTGTGGCGGTAATTTCAAGAACGGGCAACGAGGGCGAAGAGGCCAACCACCAAATTTTTCTTTCGGCAACCGAGTTTCCAGAATGATTGAGGCCGGTACCTCCGTGGTCGGTACTTGAAAGAATAAGCCAATTTTCATTGAGGTATTCGGGACGGTTTTTCAAGGCGTAAAGCAGTTTTCCAATTTGGGCATCCACAGCTTCAATCGCGCGAATGTATTTTTCGTTGTCGGGTTCAAATCCAGAGGTATGACCGGTAAAATCGACGTTGTCGAAATGGATCATAAGCACATCGGGGTTTGAGGTTTGGAGTACCTCCATGGTTTTTTTCAAACAGCCGTCGTCGTTTTTTGCGGTATGGCTTTCACCCCAACCGAATTTCGACGAGATGTGGTAGAGGGATTTCCATCCCACGATGATGGCAGAGGTGAATGTCGGATTTTCTTTGGTTAGGTAACTAGGGAAAAAAGGATGTAGTTTGAAGTTGTGGTTAGAAAAGCGATTGTCGTGAACGCGGTGTTTTGGGTCCCACACACCGGTGAGCATGCTCGACCAACCCGGACCGGATTTTGTCTTTCCCAAATGCCAGCTCGTGCTGCAAAAAATACCATGGGAGCGCAGGGAGTCAAGGTTCGGCGTATTTGCTTTTTCCAAGGCATCCACTCTACAACCATCGATGCCAAGGATCAGGACTTTATTTGTTTTTTGGGCGTAGACACTTACGGCGCAGGTAAGGGAGAAAAGAAGTATCGGTAAAAACTTTTTTGAAGTGATTCTTATCATCCACAAAAGAACCTACTGCGTTTGAATAAAAGGTCAAGCCGACATTAAGCTATCTACAAAAATGTGTAAACAAGGGTTCTTTTGGGTGTCGTTTTCGTGGTAGGCGAAAGGGGCGGTTTCTCTCGAATGTAATGCCAGCGACCATTTGCTTATTGCGTGTTAGGGTACATTGATCATTTCTTCGTCATCTAAATATTCCGCTATGTCAAACTTACTTGCTTTTATTATTTTATTTTTAACTGCTACACCCCTTTTGCAGCCCGACGGAAATATAGGTACGCGAAGGCCGTAAGCACCAATCCGCTGAGTCCACAGATGAGAATAAGGTGTTTAAACAGCTGGTATTCCGGCAATACAAAAACCTGGGCGCCATTCAAAAGGATCAACCCCACGCTTCCCAAATATCCGATGCTGTCCGCCAAATACATCAAGAATCCCACGTTTCCATTGATTCGAAAGGCTGCAATGAACCGCTCCAACAGCACAATTTGAAAAGGAACATACCCAATCGCCATCCCCAATCCCGAACACAACACCAATTGGTACGCTGAGATTTTCCCGGCATTGAACAATCCTAAGGTGAGCAGCATCACCAAAAAACCACTCGCGAACAACGCAAGACAGAAATTAAATCCCATTTTGTTGTTGCGAAACAGCACCGTAAGCGAGGAAGTCCCAAGAACAATCGCTGCGATGACCAATTCCATGTTCGCGAAGAGCGATGCGTTCGTGTAGTGATAGTGTTCCAAGATTTCAACAGCATAGTTGTCCCGAAAATCCCTAAAAACCGTAAGTCCAACGTATAACAACACCAAGCTGGCTATACCTGGAAGAAAGGCCATTAAGAGTTTTCTGCGCTCCTTACCCATGAGGGGTTTTCTTCGGGTTTTTTGCTGGATGTCGTCCGTGCTGGGGTCTGGGATTTTACTGAGCATCCATACGGCAAGCAATAAGATGGGCAAAAACAACAATCCCGTGGAAAAAGGCATCCAAAATTCCTGTACCGAAAATATGGGGTTGTCCATGAGGTAACGTGCAATGGTTTTTACCACCCCTGAAGACACAATGGCGCCAATGGCAATACCCGTGGCGACAAGCTCTGTAAGTTTTCGTCCCTCCAAAAAGGAAAAAATCACTCCCCAAACCATTCCGAGCGGTATGCCATTTAAAAACAAGAAAATAAACTTCCAATGCAGAGGTACGGTTGCAAAACACAACAAAGCAATGTGCGCTGAGAGAATCAGTCCCAAGATTAATTTTATGCGTTGACCTTTGGTCAATTCAGAAATCACCTTGATGCCTATAAACTTTGACATCATGTAGCCAAAAATTTGACTCATTACCAAAACCCCTTTCAAGGGCATCCCCCACACGGTATAGGCTTCATAGGTCGCGGCGTTGAAAGGTTTCCGAAAGGCATACATCGAGGCATACGCTAGGAAGGCTGCGGTGAAAGACCAAAGAAAGAAGGTGAATTTTCGGTTTTGTAAAATTTGCATGCGACTTAAGTGCGTGAGAAACGTTTTTAAATGATTGCCACCTTGTTAAGTCATCAAGCAGCATAAAATCTCGGTCGAAAAAAGGGAGAGAGGGTGGACTTTTATGTTTTTTCTGTAATCCCAACAGGCGAAAGGGAGGTTTGAAGTCAAATTCACCTGCTGGTTTACATTTCCAGTCTAAAGACTTATTCTACGGAGAACTGTTTTACAATGGTTTTCGAACCAATTTGCAATTTCAACAGGTAGTTTCCTTTTCTTAATTTTTCTACGTCGACGTTAAGTTTATTGGCATTCATCATGGCAGCCTCATTGGCTTTAAGCATTGCTTTTCCTTGCATGTCATAAATCACGTAGGCAACATCTTCGTTCAATGCATTTTCAAACCACAAAGAAAGGATGTCCGTTGCAGGGTTAGGAAACATTTTTATCTCATCTTTAATTTGAGATTCATCCATTCCTACGGGAAGTTCTGAGTGCAAAGAATCCAACCAAGAAGTTCCATCCAAATTCCATGAAGGGTCTACTGGGTTACAGTTTGTACCTCTGAATAAGTGGTCCAATGCGGTAACCGCGATGTCCGCTTGGGAAGGGTTGTTTAAGGCAACGACGTCGTTATGGTTTCCAATGGCGTAGCTTCCAGGATCTTGTACGTTGGTCAATTGGTTGGCTACGGGATTGTTTCCACTACCTACCCACCAAATTTTACGTTCAGAGTTGGTGTTTCCTCCGTGACCGGTACCAATGCCTCCGTGGTCTGTGGTAATCAAAACGATCCAGTCTTCATTCGCATAGTTGGGACGGTTTTGCAAAGCGGTAAGGATAGAACCAATGTGACCGTCAACCGTTTGGATGGCGTTGATGTAGGCAGGGTTTGCAGGGTTAAATCCGATGGAATGTCCAGTTAAGTCACACTCGTCAAAATAAACAAACAATACATCCAAGTTTGGATTCGCCAATTGGGTTTGTGTAGCGGAAACACTGTTGGCTCCACATCCGTCACATACCTTGATTTTTTGGTCCCAACCATCGTTGTATACATTGTCACTCATGGGAGCCCATTGTACAATTTGTACTTCGTATAGGTTAGGTAGACAATCTTTTGCATGTCTTGTGAAATAAGGATATTGATTGTAATTGCTTCCAGAGTAAGAATTACTGGTTACGCCATGCTTTGGAAATTCAACCCCACACATGATGGTTGACCAAGATGGACCCGATACGGTAATTCCTTCATGCCAAGATTCATATGTGTAAAAACCCGATGCGATGAGCGCGTCAATGTTTGGTGTGTTCGCTTGTTGCAAAGCGTCTGTCCGTACGCCATCGATTCCGATGATAAGTACTTTTCTGGGTTGAGAAGCAAAAGCCAATGTGCTTAAGCCAAAACAGATAAAGAGTAAAAATGATTTCATAGGTAAATTTATTTGTTCAAAATTATTTGGTTTTAGTCTAAGGAATGTTAATCCTAAATTAAGAATGTGGTTATTGTTTCATCAAGCGTGTGACCATTTTTTGACCTTCTGTGGTAATCTCAAGAAGGTACATTCCCTCACTTTTCCCAGACACTTCCAGGGTGTATTGCCCGTCAGCTTGGTTCGTTAGCACAAAAGGTACGGCTTGTCCCAACACATTTTTGAGTTGGAAATCAAAACTTTTTCCAAGGGGAAATTGTAGGTTAAAAGATTGTGAAAAAGGATTCGGGTACGCTTTGAAACCCATTGATTCAATGGAAATCCCCGCATTGTTCAAGGTGGTAAACGTAAACGGTCCCGCCCATCCGCTGGTGTTGTTTTGTCCACAAACGGTACGCACATAATACGCATAGCTGGTGTTTAGGCCCAAGCCATTCAAGGTATAGGGTAAACCAACCCCATTTACAGGAATACCTGTTCCTTGGGTAAAGCCAGGTAATCCCCATTCGATGTCGAAAGTGGAAGCTGAAGGCGTGTTGTTGGTCCACGTAAGCGTTGCGCCCGAACCCGTGATGTTGATGGCATTCAATTGGCTCGGATTCATACACACTTCACCTGAAAACGTAAAAGGTCCCATCCAAATGCTAGCGCCTGTACCTTGACAGGTGTCTTGTACATACATTTCATAGGTAACACCTGAGGCTAGGTTGGTAAAGTTGTAAGGATTTGTAGTGGTATTGTTGATCGCGGTACCGCTGTTCAAATTGAAACCTTGCACGCCCCAAAGTATGTTCCAATGATTTCCAGCACTTTGCCATCCGATGTTGGCTGAGGTTGGGGTGGCACCTACCAAGTAAATAGAATCGGTACTTTGGCAGTTCAATCCGGTGGTTGTTCCGAGGATGTATTCCCTGCGGGTGGATACATTCATTTTCATCATTTGGTTTGTGGTAGCATTTTGGATGGCCAAGCAATTGGCCCACGGTTGCACGTCGTTTTTGGTTCGATTGAACAGAATTAAGTTGTTCTCGTCGTTGGTTGCCGCGACAAAACCTGTGTAATCATATTTTGAAGTGTAGGTAACACTGTTATTGGTATCACAAACATATACGCCAAAATAGGTCGTATTTCCTGGCAGATTGTTTAGGCCATTCGAAAGCGTCGGCGCACTTCCAACGGTGTAAACATGAACACCAGTGATGCCATTGAAATCTTTGGTTTTGAAGGTCCCTGCTGCGGTAGCAATTTGAAGTGAATCGGTGGTTAAACTTGCACCGTATTTATTCACCGATGAAGCACCGATGGGAGCGCCGGAAAGGGTGTAGTTGGCGTTTACACTGTTTACCCAAATTCCGTCGTTGTTGTTGGCAGTAAGGTCGTTCAAATTTGCATTGGGTGCTTCGTTACAGTTGTAATAAGCATAAAGGGAAGGCTCCGATCCTGTCAACGAATGACACATGTTGTCGCGAATTTGTTGACGGGTGCGCACGTTCGACCAAATCCTAAATTCGTCGATTTTACCATTGTAACGCGGATTGCTACCGTTGTAGGTGTAGTTTCCTGTCCCGTCTTGTCCCAATTTATAGGTGTATTGGCTTGCAAAAGAACCGGTGATGGAAGAAACATTGAGGCTGTCTTTCGCTACACCATTGATGTAAACCACGAAAAAACCACCTCTTTTGTAGGTGCCTGCAAAGTGAAACCAATCCCTATTGAGTACATTCACCGCTACGGTTAAATCTTTACGTGGATTGGTGGGGTCTTTGAAATTGAATTTCATGTTGTCACCATTGTTTTGGACATCGAACACAAATCCGGTGTTGTTGCCATTTGCCCAGTTTTTATTGCTGAAAAAGGACTCGTCATCAAACACTGAATTTACTTTCATCCAACATTCAATGGTAAAGTCATTGGTATTGAGCCAGCTTAACGCGCCCATGTTTACGTGGTTGGCATTGTTGATGTTTGCTGCAAAATCCAGGCAGTTTCCAGGACCGACATTGTTTTGGGCAAAGAGGGAAAAGGTGAGGAAAAAACCGAAAAGTAAGGTAAAATGCTTCATTTTTTTTCTGCCAAATTATAGAATGTCAAGCGAAAGGAGATTAGGGGAAAATTAAGGAAACGTAAATAAAAGCACCATCGATTCCTTTAATAGTACATATAAATCGAATATCAAAAATTGCATCGCGTAGATGATGTTTGTTAAGTTTTTCTTAAATCACTCAAACCCCAATCCATTTATTAAAAATAAAATACCTTTGCACCCGAAACCTCGATGGGGTGTTTTGCTTTTAATTAAAATAAATTTTTAAAGATGAATAAAATTTTCTTTTTGCTAATGTTAGCGGTTGTGGGTGTTACATTTTCACAATCTGTAAAATCTGAGGATGTTTCTTATACCTATGTGAAATTGCCAACCAATCCCATTTCACCGAAAGTCGAATCTTATTATTCAATGATTACCTCTGCAGCGGATGCTGAAAACGCAAAATTGCAAGCGGATTACGAAGCAGAAAAAGCATTGGCAGAAGCGGATTACCAACGTCAAATGCAAGATTATCCAGCGCGACAAAAAGCTGCGGATGACAACTATGCAAAAGCGATGGAAGCGTACAACACGAAATCAACTGCAACAAAAATCATCGAGAAACAATTGTTGAACGAGAACAACAAGCCGGTTAAAGAATACGTAGCACAACCTTCCCGTCGCAGCGTTGCCGCTCCTAAGCTGAAAACAACCTACGATTATGCTTCATTGGCCTCAACCTATTTATTTTTGGATGGTTTTACCAAAGCGCAAGGAAATGGTCTTACCTATGTTGTGAACATCCAAGGATTTGAAAATTCTCAACCAGTGATCAAATCTGAAGTGAAACAAGAGGTATCTCGTGTAAACAATGTGTCAACGACCACGAATGTTACCTATTACTACATCGAGTTTACCTACCGTTGTCCAATGTCTGTGCGTGTGACAGGTGCAAACAACCAAGAAATTTATTTCGTTACCCCTTCTGAATTAACCAATTTCAAAACCTACAAATCGACTTCGTCCAAGACAGCACCTTCCAGTGATTTTTCCTTCCTAGTGAAATCTACCGAAGAAGCTTTATTGAAAGAAAACCTAAAGTTTATCAATCATTTGGTAAATGACCGCATCGGTTATGAAGTAACCACAAGGGTAACTTCTTTGGATTATGTGAAATCAAAAAATGATGCGTATCCAGACGTAACCGAAGCGTATAACAATGCGACTTTAGGACTTAAATCGTTGACTTCAAATCCAACTTTGGCAAATGAGAAATTAACAGCTGCGGTTAATACGTTTAAGCAAACATTGACCGAATCGGATGTTATGGATAAAAAAGCCCGCATCGACAAAGACATCACGATTTCCATCTACTTCAACCTTTTGGAGTGCTACTTTGCATTGAGAGATTCAAAAAATGGCGAAGCTACCTTTTCCGCTTTGGCAGGATTGGATTTGTCTAACAAAGACAGAAAGTTAAAGGAGAAGTTTGAAGCCCTTTACCTTGACCTAAACAACCGTAAAGCCGCAAACGGACTTTAAATCGTTTAGCCCTTTCGTTGATTAGCGTCTCTTTGGTTTAAGATCAATTGCCATTCTTTGATTACATGACTGGTTTTATTTTATTGAAGGAAACCTAGATCACACATTTTTATTCAAATCATACGACAAATTAAGAATAGCCTTGCGACAAGCCCACCGGTTGAGCAAGGCTTATTCGTTATTTCAATCCGTTTGGAGAAGACTTCTTAAAGGCTTGTCTTTTCTCATAACATCGCAGCATGGGACCCAAGGTCTTGTGTTTACAGCAAGCTTTTGTCCCACCTTTCATAGCCGCCATGATGAGTGCCTTGTTTATAAGGGTGGGTTTTGCATTCCCAAAGATTTACATCGCATTTCGATGTTTGGTAAAAGTTGGAAAGTTTTCTTTTCTGACACCTTAGGCAACCTGCTCACTTTGTTTTTTCAGCTTTGATCCTGGTCTTCTGGAAGTAATTACATCTTTACGAAAGTCCTTACATTTCGGGTGCCGTCTACCTTCACTTCAAAGAAGTAAATTCCCTTTGGTAACAGTGAAATCTCAACATCTGAAATTTCTTTTCCATTCCCTTGGAGCGTGATGGTTTTGACCATGTTTCCTTTGAGATCGTAGATTTGTAAGGTTTGTCCCTCTGAAAGGTCTTTCAAATACACATACACCGTAGCTTCTGAACTGGGATTGGGGAATACCACGAAATCCTCAGGTTCCGAAGCGTTGGATTCCATGTTTCCTTGGACCAAAGTCACCTCTGCGGCATTTTTCCATCCCACAAGTTTTAACACTTGGTAAGCCCTATCAAACACAACGCTGTCCCCAAACTGATTGCCGTTAAGGTAAACCGTGTTTCCATTGGCTACAACTTTCACTAAGAAGGCTTCCGGAAGGCTAGGGTAATCCAAAATCCATGAAACCGTATACGCACTTTGGTTTTCACTCAAAAGCAAGGTTTCACTCCAGGTTTGGTAGCTTGAATCTGGTTTTGCTTCGGTTTTTCCAATGTGCATGTATGTGTTAGCAGCCAAATCCACACTTACGTTTCCGCCGAGGTAATGTCCTCGAGCCTCTCCATTCGTAACGAGGGTGTCAAACCATTGAGTACTCGATTTTTCAGGTGCCAAAGTCAATAGCGTATCGCTGTCGATGTTGAAGCGCAAAGGAGCGTATCCAAAGGCATGAAACGTTACATTGTAAGAACTTACTGGCAAGGAAAGAACCCCATCGGATTTTCCGGATTGTACCAAATCACCATCAACATACACATCATAAGCGGCTTGGTTTCGGGCATGGTAGAAAACGTTCAGCTTTTCTTCCGAAGGATTTACATTCAACCATTTATCCGAGATGAGTACTGTATCCTGGTCATTGAACACCATAAATTCAAAGTAATTCATTCCTTCGTGAAGGTCAAGGTATTGAATGCTATCCCAAGGGGTGAATTCTGGTGTGACGAAATCGCCCTCCATGGCAATTTTATATCCAGTGACGTTTTTACCAGTGATTTTTAAGATCGCTGTGTTTTCTTCTATTTGAGGAAGGTGTTCCACCTTGAAGACAATGCTTGGATGCTTCTCCAACATTGGGATCAGCATTTTTTCGTTGAGCATACGACTCGTGACTTGAAACTGCAACGGAAGGTATCCGGTTCTTTCGATGCGCATAGAATCTCCGGCCATGGGCGTAAATTCTTGAAGGATGTCTGCGGTCCCATTCCCATGGGTGGATTCGAGGTATAACCAATCTTCATCATTTTTATAAAACACCTCGCTGCCATTTACCGGAGAGGCAATCGTTTGGATGAAAATCTGTGATAAATTACCGCCTGCGACGTTTACATTCCCTTGTGGATTCGTTGCTACTGCAGAATTTGCCACTTTGAAATAGTAATTGTCGCTCAACACTGATTTTACAGCCGATGAAGGGATTGAGCTTCCCGCAAAATAGGTGGCGCCATTGTTATAAAAGATGTTCTCTACCGTCCACTTGTAGGTAGCACCGGGTACCAAAGCTGGGAATCCTTGCCCGCTGAAGTGGTTTCCAACGATTTGTATTGGGCTTCCTACGATTTGATAACAACTTCCTACCAAACGATACAATTTAACCTTGTAGCCTTTGATGTTGTTATGCTTGGCCCAAGTGAAACTCGGGGTAGTGGTGACAATTGTCGGAATGGCGTTGTTTGCACCTGGAGAAATGACCTCAGGTTTGGCACGTACCCATCCACGCGTCGTTGGGTAACTCGAACTTGCTTTCCATTTTCCATTTATGAATTTTAAAGGCAAATCGTAGCTTAAATGTTGTGAAAGATTGCTTCCCCAATTTTCTTGGAAGATTTTCAAGGTGTAATTCTGTGTATTTGCGCTAAATGCAGGGGTAAACTTATGAATCAGAGCCACATGTCCCGCAGAGTTTGGATCCGCACGCATAAACGTAATGATGTCGTCCGGTTGAGGAGCAGAGGTGGTAAGGTTATTCACCAGTTGTCTGAATCCTTTTCGATTGCCCTGGACATGTACATCGAAATAATCTTTCCCATTTCCGCCACTGCAATTGATAAGGTACTTGGTTTTGTAATACCTCGACGGCAATTCTACACATTGCCAACCATAGCTCCAACCACTCTGACTGGGGATCAGCGTGCTGCATTTGTTGTAAATGCCATTCTCACATCCCCCGTTTTTGTAAATGGGTACATTGCTCACCGCACCAATCTTGGTTCCAAATGGGGCTACTCCGGGAGGATGTGAACACGTGAGTGGGATAATGTTTGGTACAGGAATGGTTTTGAAAGTTCGTTTAAAACAGCTGATGGGCAAACCACTTGAGGTATAGGCGGTCACAAACCACATGTATTCGCTATTGTGGGACAACGTGTTCGACATCTGTAGCTTTGCATTTACAGAGGTGGTGGGATGGTTTACCGTGTTTGTGAGATTTCCATTAATCGCTACGGGGTTGTTTGAAGCACCGTTCCCACTAATTTTGGTTACAATCACTTGGTAATAGGCAATTCCTGCGCCTTCTTCGTGTTGCCATTCAAAGGTTGGCATAACATCTACCCATTCCGCCTTGTGTTTGGGATTGGAGTTTACGGACAATGAATTGCATTGGGTACAATTGGGTAAGGTAGGATGAAGCGCCGTACCGGTTAAATAAAGGATGAATGGATTTTCGTTGGCATCGTTGTTTGAAATCAAAAGATTCGAGCTTGCATTTCCAACTTGAATGGGGGTATAACGCAAGTTTAAGTTTACCGATTGGTTAGGGGCGAGTACGGGAGGTAAACTTCCAACAAGTGAAAAGACAGCATTGGTGAATTGGATATTCGTTAGGTTTAAATTGGCTGTACCTATGTTTTTGATTTGAAGTACCATGCTTGTGTACTGTCCCACCGAAGTGGAATTGAAATTCAGGGTAGATTGGGTCAAAATGTTTACGCCTGCTTGTAATGCTTGGATTTCAGGTTGGGGTAGGGCAGGGACCATTACATTTACCCGAACGGGGATAAGAAAAGCAGGTTCGTTGGCATCGTTTGAATTAACCACGATGTTGAAGGTCTGTAATCCGGAAGCAATCGGATTAAAAGTGGTGGCGATAAACTGCGATGCGTTCGCTACCATTTGGTTGTTGTAGTTTGGATTCACGGATCCGTTCGAACATGTAATGGAACTGATGTTCAGAATGGCTTGACCGATGTTTTTTACTTCAAAGAGGAAGGCATAGGGTGTACCAAAAGGAATGTTTACGTTCGGTAGGTTTAGGTTTGCTCCGTTTACAAGGAAATTGTTGTTGTATAAGCATCTGATGTCTGGGGAAGGCCCGTTGATTGCGTTGTAATTGCAGTGAATGACAAATTGTGGGTTGTTTAAATCGTTCGAGAAAATGGTAATCACATTGCTTTTGGCACCGATGGTTGTGGGTTGAAACGTAACCTGAAACGTAGCCGATCCTCCGCCTGGAATGGTCAAAATGTTTGCGTTTTGTAGGATGGCCTCCCCACCTGAAAGTTGAATCCCTGAAATTATAAGCGTCTGGAATCCCGTATTTTGAAGGGTAATGTTTTTGGTTACACTCGACTGAATGACGATGTTTTGAAAGGTGTGGTTTCCAGGGTTGGTCTCTTGTACCCCTTCAAACAGTACATTTAATTGCGCCATGGTGGGCGTTGTAACCGTCAAATGCAGGTAACGAACAGAATCACAGCCTATCATGTTTTGTAGGACCGAAGTGTACGTTCCCGCCGCATTGATCTGTTGTCCACCCCATGCATAAGGCAAGGCGCTGGTGGGTAAGGTCATGTTTTGGTGTACAGTGTCTGTTTGCAAGGTGACAATGTTTACATGCGCTGTACTGTCGCAACCCGTAACCACCGATGAAGTCGTAAAAGAATAGGAGCCCATATGGTGAATGGACATGCCGTTCCAAAAGAAAGGAAAGTCGTTCTCACAAACCGTTAGGTTTTGCGCACTGCTTGGAATGGGATAGGCGCTTACGACATAGTTTACGACCGAATCACAACCGTTTTGGGTTGGATTGTGAAAAATGTAAGTTCCAGGAGTATTGATTTGTTGTCCAGCGTAGTAATAGGGAAAGTCTTCTGGGCAAACCATGGCATTTACGGTGTTTTGAAGGCTGGTTTGAACCGTGAAAAACAAAGTAGCCACAGAATCACATCCATTGACGGCGATAAGGGTCGCTTGGTAGGTACCTGAAGTAGCCAACAACTGTCCATTCCAATTGTAAGGTGTTCCTGCCGAACAGTAAACCATGGAAGACTGCGTACTGTCGATTAAGAGCGTGGAAAGGGTTAAAACCGTTAAGGAATCTTGTCCATTTGCTCCCGTCACAATTTCGTTGTAATTCCCCGAATTCGCATAGGTATTACCATGGTAAAGGAGAGGTAGCTGGTTCTCGCACGCGGTAAGTTGCACATTGCTTGGGGCAATCCCAATTCCTTGAATTTGAATAACATATGGAGAAGTAGGATCGTTGGATTGTGCGGAAAAAGTAGCGGTTTGAAGACCTACCACAGTTGGCGTAAACTGATATACATACCACGTGCCTGCCCCAGGTGCCAAGGTGAAATTCCCAAGGTTTTGCGAAGAAAAAGCCCCGTTGCTTAGTGTGATACCCGAAAGGATTAAATTGCTTACGCCGGTATTTTGAAGGTAAATGGAATCTAAAATGGAAAGGCCTACATAGGTTGAAGGCGCATTGACGGTGCCATTTTCAGGAACCAAAATGTTTTGATGTTGGGCGGTTAAGTTCGCCGTTAAGCCCGATCCCGTTAAGTTAACAAGATAGGTTCCTTCATTCCAATCGTTGGAAACAATTTGCAATTGGTCCGTTAAGGCACCACTCACAGATGGATTAAAATCGACGGTTAAAAAGACGGTGTCGTTGGGCGCGACAACATTCGCAACATTGTTCATGATGCTCCAATGCGTACCATTTTGGAGTGATAGGGAGCTTAGGTTTAGGTTTGCCGTTCCTTGGTTAGAGATTTGAATGATATTACTCACCGGCGATCCAAATCCTGTGGTGCCATAGGGTACCGTGCCATTCATGGCAATGTTTACATTGTTTCTTGAGACCGCAATGTCTGGAATCGCAGGACAGTAGGAAATCCTCTTGATTAAAACACCATTCGGTCCAGATACACTCAGCGCTGTAATTTCTTTTTGGGTAAACCTGATTTTTCTAAAAGGGGTGGTCGCTGTGATGGTCAACCTGCCGTCGTCTGCATTACCCGAATACGCGCGGATGGTTTTGCTGCCATTCACAAAATAGGTTCCCGAAACGGTTCCCGTGGGTACGCCGGGTTGGTACACATACGTAACCCCATTGGTTAAGATCTGTCCATTCGAAAGTTTTGGATAAATCCGTTGAATTTGTTCCTCTCCGTCAGAGTTGTTGTTGATGGCACCGAAGTCCAACATAACACCCAGAACGTCGCTGGTGAAGGTGATTTCTACCACCACAGAATCCAAATTCACATTGTTGTCCTTTCCCACCCAGACCGAAACACTGCCATAGGGGTAAAGGTTGGGTCCATTCCCGGATGTTTTGGCAATAAAAACATTGTAAGGCATGTTGTAAACGCCCGCTGCAAAGGTGTAGGAAGAAACGTTGCTTGGAATGTCGCCCAATTGCGAGTTGGTAAGGGTAGATATACTTGTGCCACAGGTCAATTGTGCATACGCAACTTGGGTTAACAAACAGCACAATAAAAAAAACGAACGTAGTAAAGCTAGTGTCTTCTGCATTATAACAATTTTTTACAAATGAAATGTAATTTTAAGAGTGGATGGTTAATGATGTCTTATTTAGGAGATTTTGATTTTGTAAAGTGATGAATTAAAAAAGTAATGGCAAAAAGGCAAAACAATAAGGTGATTGGAGGCATCATTAGGGGCCAACTTAGTGGATTGAGCCAACCGGTAATCCCCATAGAGGCTGCATGTATGGTTACTAATAGAATACCCAACTTTCCAAATTTATATCGAAAATCGTTTGTAGCTGCCTTTTTCCAACTGGCATAAAGTGGAAGTGTAAAAGCAATAAATGCCAGAATACCAACTAATATGTAAATCCAACCCGCAGAACTTATCACATCATTAGCATAAAACTCGGGGAATAATGATGGTCTCAAAATGACTACATTGGTTACAATGTGTAAAATTGCAAGAAAGTAGCCCGCAATCCCTAAAGTTTTTCTCGACAGTAAAAAATGCATCAACTTTACTTCGGGAAGTAGCGTAAGTACCATGAAAATACCTGCCGTCCATGAAACAGCTTTATTGATCACATAAGGAATGTGTATCCAGCCTACCAAGTTCTTTCCGATATGATACCGTATAATGGCATAGGTGTAGCAAACAGTAAAAATCATTAGTAAAACGTTCTTCCCTCGCAATGTAATTCTTGTCAGCATTATTGTTTAATAAGCCTTTGATGCCAAAGAAGTTCGTCACCAGTGATTTGAAGAACATAAGGAGCTTTGGGAAGTTGTTTAGGGATTTCCCAATGAAAATTCTCTACCACCGAGTTTTGACAAAACGTTTTATCTGCCACTGCTTGACCCAAGGAATTGTAGAGTTCAACGCGAAAGGTTTTCCCAATTTCACCCAGTACCTGAAACGTGATTTCCGAGGTAAAAGGATTTGGAAAACAACTCAAAATACCTGGCTTTTGCGCCTTGGGATGTTCACCTATTCCGGCGTTGTCTTGAAAACACCCTAAAGGCGCAATGCCAAGATTACCGAAGGAAAGTGGATTATTTCCAGCTGTGATTTTATTTGAATTGTCGTTAACAACAGTGACGCTACCACAGGATGTTGTCGTATTTGCCGCATCCATTACGGTATTTACATACCAAAATTCGTTTTGTGCTCGGTTTGCGTTTAAATCCAGCAACCCGTAACCGTGATCAATGAGGTTCACGTATTTCACATGGGGATTGCTAGTGGTTATTAAAGTTTGTGCTAACTGATAATTTCCTGCCCCCAATCCAAAATCGTTTCCTTCGTCGAAATTATCAGAACTTGCTGACGGAGGTATGAATTCAACAGCCAAGGAACCGTTGCCATTCAGTGGATTGTAATTTAAAAGGTTGTAAGGGTTATCCGATAAATTATTCGCAAAAGCGCAGTGAAAATCTCCAGAATAAACGATCACATTGGATATGTTTTGGTTTTTTATTAATTGAAAAATTTGATTTCTCTCGTGGTTATATCCATCCCAATTCTCTAACACCAACGGGGTTCCCAACGCCTCTAATTGTGAAAACATCAATCCGTTGGCAATGATTTTCCATTTTGCAGTAGATTGCTGAAGGTTAGTTAACAACCAATTGAGTTGCTCCGGTCCCAACATTTTTGCAAAAGGAGAGTCATACATGGTATCATTGGTATTTTGCGGAAACCTGTCTCGGTCGTATAGTCGAACGTCTAAAACAAACATTTCTAGGGTGTTTCCGAACGAAAATTTTCGCCAATTTTTTATGAAGTTGGTTGTATCATCACGCACTGGATTCCACTCCCGAAAGGCCTTCACAGCAGCCCATTTCCGGGCTTGATATGATCCGTATTGAGCTTGATGTGCCAAAGAGGTGTCGCTTACCGCATCCACCACGATGTCATGATCGTCCCATATTTGAATAAAGGGATATAATTGGTGGCTTTTTCCTAAATAATTGTCGAGTTTGTACTGCGAGTAACGCGTTCGATAATCGTTCAATTGCCAGATTTGAGATGGAGGGTCGTGCGAACGATCGTTGGTTCCACCTCCTTGTTCGTATATGTAATCCCCCAAGTGAACCACGGCGTCAATATCATTCCGGTCAGCCAAAGCCTTGTATGTATTAAAGTAACCTTTGGTGTAATCGTTGCAGTTTACAAAGGCTAGGCGCACATTTTCGTTCGAAATATTCACTGTTTTGGTTCTTCCAATAATCGAAGTGTCGTTTGGTGTAAAAAATCGATAAAAATATACTTGGTTTGCGTCAAGTCCTTGGACATCGATCTTCACCGTATAATCGATGGAAGAATCGGTTGTGAAGACTCCTTGTTGTTCGATAGAAGAGAAGTCAGGTACAGTAGCTACTTGGTAATTTACGACTTTTACTCCTGAAAAACCTGAAGGCGGGGTCCACCTTGTCCAAATGATTACTGCATCGCTTGTAGGGTCTCCAGATGCAAGCCCATGTTTAAATTCGCCTGGACAACCATAAAGGTTTGGGATATTCTTTCGGTAAAACGAAGGTTTAGGTTGTGAAGGAAAGGTTAAAAAGCTGCTGTCCACATGAGCATGAAGCCCTTTTTTTAGAAGGTATACGGTTTCATCATCTTTATCATCTTTTTGACCTAAAATGAGATTGGCGACAGCTAAAAAAAGGATAGCTAATTGAATCTTCATTTTGTGTTATTTTTTAACAAAGAAATGATTTTCGATTTTTCCTGAATTGAATTTAATCACCACATGTCCGTGACCGGCAGGCATTTGCTGAAGGTCGATTTCTAGTTTGTAATTCATTTTGGAAACCTCTGATTTAATTAATTTTCCAAATCCGTTGTAAATTTCAACAGTCGCGTTGTTTAAGGTTTCTTTGGATTCAAGCATAAGTTTGTCAAGGACAGGATTTGGATATACGCGGGTACTTGTGGTTGACTTTTCTTTAATACCTATTTGATTATTTTGTAATACAACTTGGTTACCCGTCGCAGGATTCCATACTTGTGTGCCAGCAGGTAATTCTTTACCTAAGGCATCAGATGTCAGGGCTGTCAGGTTATCATTTCCATCAAAAAGTACCGATTGAATCGTCGTTTGTTGAGGTGTTACGCGGATGAAATAGAAATTATCGAATACGTCTTGCGCGCGAATGTAAGGTTTTTGATTGGCTCCAGTAAAATCAAGCGATCGGTGTGGAGCACCCCACTGACCTTCACCAATGTACACAATTCCATCGTTGTTCAATTCAAAATCAGTATCTGAGGAATTCGCAACGCAAGGGTGTGTCCATTTTGTAATATGGGTGTGGGATTCCATGGCCAAACGAACGCCATATTGCTCGAAGAGATTAACCCAGCAAGCCATTTGATCTCCAACTAAGCCGTAGGAATTTCCCATAGCGAAAGTTGGGATGTGATATTGAACAAATTTCCAAGAGGGATCGTTTGCCGTATTGGTATAATTTTGAAGGTCGTTGGTAAGCCAATTTAACTGTTGTGTATTTGAACAGGCATTCAATTCAGAATTCAACATATATAATCGTAAAAGTCCATTATTTATCGAAAGCACATAATATTCGTCCATGGGAATATCGAATAAATTATACATGTCTTGGTTGTCCTCGTGGTTGCCTTGGGTAAACGTCATCGGGTACATTCTACCGTCATTAGAAATCGTTAATTGCCAATCGTTGAGCCATTCCGTCCATTCCGCATTGGTATTAGAAGTCACTTGATTCATTACAAAATCTCCGTTAAAGGCTATGAAATCCGGTCGAATTTTTGCGACCAAACGATTTCCTTTTCGTTTTTGTTCCAAACAATTACCGCTGGGACAATCTTCTACGTATGATCCGAAAATTTTAAAACCATCGCGTGTATCACCGCCAGATATAAAGGAAACTGGATCATTTGGATTGTTGGACAAGGTAACAAATTTAAACCGAGCCGACGTTTGGTTATTTACATCCTTTATTACGAAGTAATAGGTCGTATTCGATGTTAAACCTGTTAAACGAACAAATTTACGGTTGATTCCATGCGCAGTTACTTGTCGGTCTACTACTTGTTGATTGGGATATGAAGCCGTATTGGTTCCAAAGTCCGTGGTTCCAAAGTGCACCGTTCCTGCATCACCAGACCAACCAATTACGATGCTGGTGGAAGGGTTGTCCCGATAACTTAGGGTGTATTGGCTGGTTGCACCGAAAAGCAACGTTGGAAAAATACCTAATAAAAGAAAGGCAAGATGCTGTAAACCTGTTTTCATAATCAATTAAATTTATATTGGATTCGTACTAATAAAACATTGTCTCGAATATCGCTCAAGAAACCAGAATGTGGGTATTTTCCCAAACCAATCTGTTCACTGTCAAGTGGAATCAATTTCGTTATTTCGTTCTTAGGCAATTCTATAAAGGCACTTAATGTAAGTTTTTTAGTTGCTTCGAATCGGTAACCTATCACATGGTTGGTGAAAGCTACATCGGCAACACTCAATCCTGAAGGACCTAAGATCTGCCCGCTGTTATCCACGATGTTTAAAATGATTTCGTTTCCTTTCACCTGGATATTTGGATCATAAAAGTCAATTCGATAGCTTAGATAATGCTTGGTTTTTCCAAGTTGTTGGTCCACATAAAGGTAGTAGGCTTGGAATTGCCGTACAAAGGTATGATAAGGTTTTGTGCTGGGACCTACTACCGCAGCATTGTAAGGTTGAGGACTATCGAACTTAGGCCACGTTACTCCCGTAAAAGGGCCGGTTGGGCTTTGGCTCGTAAAAACGTAAGGATTTCCTAAGGTCCCCTCTACGGAAACTTGTTGCCCAAAAAGATATTCACCGCGTAAGGTTGTCTTACCTAGTTTTGAAGAGATTTTTATTTGTCCATGAAACGAATGATACATTCGATTCACCCGAGTCGTATAGCTACCTTTTGTTATTCGATTATTGGGGTCATTTAATACGTTTTGTAGGGATGTCATGCTCAAGTCTTGCGTAAAAATCTTGAAGGATTGAGATACTCCATTGATTGTTAGTGTAGTATCGATTGTATTCCAGATGAAACGATAGTTTGAGGCACTTCCGTCAATGTCGTAAAGATGATTGATCTTCCCCAAATATCCGCTGTAACCGAAGTGATAATCAAAGTGCTTGATTTTGAAAGGATTGTCAATAACCAGTCGAGCGCTGAGGTCTTTAAATCTGTCTGATTCTAAATTACCACTTGTACCATGGTAGACGCCTGCATCTAGCATTATAAAATGAAGAGAATGATTTTTTGGCGCTCTTATTTTTACGTTAATTCCCAAGTCTCGAATCCCAGGAAAAATATGGTGTGTTACCATGGTTCTTTCCGGTAGCTCTCGGTCACGAGAAGATAACTCAATTTCTTCTCCGAAAGGACGTGAAAAAATGCCCAATGTACATTGAAAGGTTTTTGTCCACGGATCTGTTAGCTTTAACCAACTATCCTTGATTTGTACCCCACGTTCATTGAGGTCGAACGAAATGTTGCTTTCTGCAATGCTATCGATATAACGGAATTGAATCCTAGACCTTCTCAACATAAACTTGTTACTCACAAATCGGTCAAAGCGCCCCGCAGATTCTGAATTTAAGGAAAGAGAATCTGATTTGTCGCTGGCAGCAAATTGCATTTGAACATATCCTTCGAAGCGAATTCTATTGTACCATTTTACTGAATCTTGGCTATAAATTTTACCAAAACTAAGTAATGAGGTGAAAACAATAATGATTATGCTCCTTAAGTCTGGCATTTATATAACAATTAATTTTTAATGAATCGAACCTGCATGTTCGTCTTTTCCTTGCCAAAAGTCAAAAAATAGCTTCCTGATTTAAGCTCGTGGATGTCCACAGAAGTAATGGTCGTTCCATTCTCCCACGCACTTGTGAGGTGGTTTAAGGGGATTATTGTACCATCTGAGGCTACTGCATAAAGTTTTTCTAATGGAATTTGATGGGTTTGCAGTTTGATTAAGTCGGCACTAGGATTAGGATATAATCCCAATATAATGCCTTTTGGTGCATCGTCTAATCCGACAAAAAATCGATTGCAAGGTCCCATGAGGGATTGCGGAAAGGCCCCATGACCCGTTGCTGGAGCGTTTGCCAAGGTAAGCGCATTGCTGCCCGCATTCGTAACGTACGATTTAACACAGCTGTTGGAAGGATCCATTTGTTCAATGGTGTTGACATTATACCAATCACCCTGTACTTTTTGAGGAGTGATATCTACTAAAATGAATCCTTTTTTGGTGAGTTCAACGTATTTAATGTGCGGATTTTGAACGGTAATTAATGCGGATAAATTAATAGGAGATCCGGAGGAGGTAACACTGGGTGTTACCATTTCTACACCGACAGGTGTGTTTCCGTTTTTAAGATCTAAGGCCCAACTGGTGTGAATATCACCAGTGAGTACAACGGTATTGTCAATGTTGTTTGTCGAAAGGTGGTCAAATAACTTTTGGCGTTCGGCAGAATAACCATCCCATGAATCGGTATTGATAGGGTTTCCAAAAATTTCAACCGCACCCACCATCACTTGATTTCCGATAATTTTCCAAGGCTGACTTGTGGTGCTAAGTTCGTTTTTAAACCAATTAAATTGTGCTGAACCTAACAATGTTCTACTCGTATCGTTAAAGTTAGGGTCATTCGCACCGAGTTGAATTTCCCTTCCCTCCAAGCGCGTATCCAACATTACGATTTTCGCCAAATCGCCCAATTCAAAGGTTCTAAAAATTTCCTGATTTCCTTGTGATTTAGGTCGTATCGGAATCCATTCGAAATAGGCTTGTTTTCCTGCACTTTTACGGATATTCCAGTCGCCTTCAGCCGCTTGATGGTTCTCTGCCCCGTTTTCATAGGAGTTATTCGCCGTTTCATGATCGTCCCAAATACAAATCCATGGAAAATTTTGATGCAATTTACGTAAAGCGTAGTCCATTCGATAAGAATTGTACCTTAAACGGTAATCATTAAGGGCCACGATTTCTTGTGCAGGTTGATGAACTCGATCAACACCGTTTGGATCGAACCCAGCCGAAGCATATTCGTAAATGTAATCTCCTAACATCAGTACTGCATCTACATCATTTCGTTCCGCGATGGCTTCATATGAATTAAAGTAGCCGTTTTCGAGATCTGAGCAAGATACAACAGCCAAACGCATGTTATTTACGTTGCCCACAGGCAAAGTTTTGGTACGTCCTACCAAACTGTAGGACCCGTTGTGTTCGAATTCGTAGTAGTAAAAAGTGTTTGGATTAAGTCCTGTAACATCGATTTTAACCGTAAAATCTTTTGTAGAATCTGTTGAGAAATTGCCGTTTGCAACGATATTACTGAATTGGTCATCTGTTGCTACATGGTAGGTACCCGTTAACGTCTGTCCAAAATCTTGAGGGGTAATTCGGGTCCAAATGATCACACGGTCGCTCAACGGGTCACCAGAGGCAACACCGTGATAAAACGGCGCAATGCATTCCACAGGTGAAACACTTGTTTGTGCATTACTTTTTGAAAAACAAACAATTACACAAAGTGCTATTAATTTTTTCATTTTGAAAATTTTGTCACAATAATACTTTCTTTTTTTAACAAGAATGTGAACTCAATGTGAATTTTCGAAAGAAAATCGAGTGCTTTTTGCTTTTTTTTTAAAATAGCTGACCTTACTCATATTCCTTGGGTATAAAGCACTGCACCTTTGTAAGAAAACAATACCATGAATACAAAAGAAAACATCTTCAACCAGCACGAAGAGAATACAGATTGGATGAACCGTTTGGATTTTTATAAAGCTGAAATTGATATCCTGAAAAACCTATTGGGGGAAGTCGCGGCAAAGTGGATGTAATTAAATCACCGAAAGGGTTGATTGCTTGAATCTTCCTTTTTCGAAATCAATGTCAATCCGTCCCAGAAACAACCCTGCCCAACCAGTTTGGTTGATGAGAACGGGTTGTTTTTGTAGGTTTTCTGCTACAAAAGGTTTTTCGAGAAAGGTATGGGTATGTCCACCTAAAATGAGGTTGATGTTATCCGTGTTGGCAGCCAACACTTTGTCTGAAATTTGTTCAGTGGCATATTCAAACCCGAGGTGAGAAAGGCAGATAATGAGGTCACATCCTTTTTCGACTAATTTTTTTGCTTCAGCATTTGCTGTCGCAATGGGATCGAGGTAACGCATCCCTTCGAAATTAGACCCGTGTACCAAACCATTTAGTTCGATTCCAACCCCAAGGATGCCGATTTTTAGTGCCCCGCGGTTAAGAATAAGGTGAGGTAGGGTCTGTCCTGCCAAAATGCTCTCCCTGAAATCATAATTTGAACAAATGAAGGGAAATTCAGAAAAGGTTTGTGCATGTTTGAAACCAGAAAGACCTATGTCGAAATCATGGTTTCCCATCGTTGCGGCATCATAACGCATTTTCGACATCAATTGCATTTCCAAAACGCCATGGTAACGGTTGAAATACGGCGTACCTTGGAAAATATCCCCAGCATCTACCAAAATGACATGTTCTTCTTCCCGTCGAATTTTATCAATCAACGCGGCACGTTTGGCGACACCGCCCATGCCGGGATATTTCGCATGGTTTGATGGAAAAGGATCAATGTTGGAATGGGTATCGTTGGTGTGAAGAATGGTGATTTTTTTTGCTTTCTTGAAACTTTGTCCATGCACATTCAGGTTCCCCGATAAGGTTGCCAGCGTACTAAGTCCTGCGATTTGTACAAAAGATCTTCTGTTCATGGGATAAATCTGATTTCTGTATTTTCAACTAAGGTACCTTGTGATTTTACGGCTTCCATAAAAACATCCCTCAAATTTCGATTGGTGCTTACGAATTCAGTGGGATTCATGAAAAAATTCATTTTGTCTCCTCCTTTGGCTAAATAATCAGAGGTAATCACCCAAAAATGGGTATGGTTTTCATTTCGACCGTTTAAAGTCAATTTTCCTTTCTCGTACCGCGCATTAGAAAGGGGTAGGCCTTTACTGCCTTTGAGGAAGCTCTCTATTTCGGGAATTCTTTCTATTGGCAGTCTTACCCACGCAACGGTATTGTCGAACGGCATGAGTTTATAAATGTCACCCACCGTAACCGTGCCTTGGTTGATGCTTGCACGCAAACCACCAGCGTTTAAAATTACCATGGCAGGTTCAGACATTTTTACCGTCTTGGTTTCTTCTACAAAAAGCGCATCTGCACTCCAATTCATCAAATTGGATGAGGGTACACTAACGATGAAATTTACAGGGGCTTTGCCCAAGATCACATTCATTTGTGCGGCAAGGGAATCGCTGAAAGGTTGTATGAAGCGAAGTACACTAGAATCCACTGCGGACGTAGGTTCCAATGGGACATTTTTAGCAGTTGAGCCAGCCGTAAAATGATAAGAGCAAGCACTAAGACTTGCTCCTACACAAATGAGAATTAAAAACCGAAGGATCATTCTTTAATAAAATTTCCGTGGGTTTTTCCAAAAGGAGTGGTTACTTCCAACACGTAGTTGCCATGGAATAGGTTCGTTCCTTCAAGAATTAAAACAGGTACATCCATCTTATTTTCTTGCATTACGATTCTTCCTTGCATGTCAGTTAGCGTATATCCTAGAATGTTGGTTCCATTTACTTGGGCATATACTTTACCGTTGCTTGGTACAGGGAATACAGAGAAGTTCATTGACAATTGCTCGTCAATTCCAACGGAGCAGTTTTCCTGTAGGTACGTCATGTTTGCAAAACTGATGTGACAAGCAAATTCGGCAGAGTCAATAAAAGGATTTCTGTTTCCTTGTACGCTGTAGATGTATTCTTGACGTCCAATTTCGTACGAATCTGGCAGGTCGTTAAAGTGCCAGTTTTTAAGTGAATTTTGGTCTTGGTAATTTGGCAAAGACCAGTTCAACCCATTGTTTCCATTGTAACAAGTTGCTTGGTAGAAAATAGAACGGGCAGCATTTCCTTTTTGGGCATCTCTTGGCTCGTAACACATTTGGTTTCCGTTGTATCCAACACTCCCAAGAAGGTATGTGAACACTGTATTCCCAGTGATGTCTAACAAAGGCAAGTTGCTTCGGTAGGAGTTCGCATTGGCAAGATTCGTTGGGTATAAATTGTGTTGGTCAGAATATTCAGGTAGTTCTGGATTGTCGCAAGGGAAGCTTGGCATCCAAGAATGGCAATAGGAGTGCTCTCTGGAATAACCCGTTGCAGTCCAGTCAAATGGATCATTGTACACCTTGTTTTCCCCGGAATAAACACAGGTTACGAACGATTGACCGTTGGTAGTATCGCATGCTTCGTATTGGTTCAACAAAGTTTGTTTGTAATTGAAGTAGGTGATCATTGTATGCGGGTTAATCAAAGCGGACAAATCTGCAAGGAAAGTTGGCGATTGGCTGTTGATTCCGTTGTAGTAATTCCCGATGTTCAATCCTGTAGTGGTTGTATTTCCAATGGCCGGAGACGTTGTTTTATAGTTTTGAAATCCTGCAGGACCATTGAATGCATATACTGAAAAATGATAATTCATGTTGGCACGAACCCCTCTAGGCACAAAGGAAGTACCTGAACCAACGTAAGCCACTTTGGCATTTCCAATGATATCGCCTTTCATGTAAGTGGTTCCATCTACAGGAACGCCGGATACAGCAGCGCCTTTGGACCACAATACAAGGTATTTCTCAACATTGGTTCCTGCGGTGTAGGCACCTGTTAAGGTATAGGCTTGAAGGTTAGAAAAAGTTAGGTTGGTAGGGTTGGAAGTCGGTTCTGTAGCCAAATTGTCTAATCCAACAGCTACCAAGTTAATCAAGTATGGATTTTCATCATTGTCATTGTTTGCAATGGAAATCGTTGCAACCCTAGAACCATTGCCCATAGGTGCAAAATTCAAGTTGAAATTCTGTGATCCACCGGCTGGAATGGTAGCGGTAGTAAGATTCGTGGTGTAATCCGAAGCATTTACACCGCCAAGGGAAGCTGAAGAAATGGTAAGGTTTTGCGTTCCTGAATTTTCGATGGTAAGGGTGTTCGCTGCGGTATTCCCAATTACATAAGTTGAATTGTTTAGTGCTGTTGTTCCATTCAATTTGACATTGATTTCTTGTAAAGGCGCGACGTAAGGAACGATATCTGCCAAAGTTCTTGGTACAATTTGGTAATTTGCATTGAATTGTCCGAGCAAGCCTGTAATGGTTACGGGGCCTGCGGGAATGCTTGTGCCATCGATATTGGTTGAGCCATTGATGCGAACATCCAAGGTATTGGCACCGTTTGTAATTTGTACCGTACTGTTTCCCGTAGCAAAAGCACCTGCTTGTACAAAAGTCACATTTTGAATGGTAATCAATTGCGCTTCCAAGGTCTCGTTTGCACTTGTTATGGGAATGATTTGAGGTACATTTTGAGAAACTTGACCGTGGTTGGTAAAGCTGGTGGTCGGAGAAAGTTCCAACAACCCACTGAAATCAAACAATACCCCAGTCGCGGTAATTGAATCCCCTAAGGCAACGCTGCTCAAGTTGTTTCCATAACAGGCAATACCAGCTGTAGCATCTTGAATGTAGCGAATGGCACCGAGTTCGGTTCCGTTCGAAACAACACCTTTTACGGTAACGGTAGCACCCACAGACAAGTTTCTTACTTGCTGAATGGTTTGTGACTGTGCGAATGTTGCAACAAGTACACTTAAGGAAAGTAGAATTTTTTTCATATTGAAATTAAAATTGATAAGCCAGTGAAACATTAAAGCGCAGCCCTTGCCCAAACATTACCATGGAAGAGGTTGCATCAAAGTTATTGTTATTTCCGTTGCCATTGTTGGAAGCGTCCGAAATGTAAGTCGCATTTAACAGGTTAATGATACTTCCGGAAATCAAGAGCACATCTTCCTTTATTTTAAAACGATAACCTCCAAAAATATTCACTAAGTAGTACGAGGGCATGACCCAAGAATCTCTTCCTCCGTTGACCCCTTGTGTGTAAAAAGGATTAAAATCAGAATAGTATCTGTCGTAGAATTGAATTTGCGCTTTGAAATAAAGGTTTTTGATAGGTTCATAACGTATGGAACCCGCCAAAGCCGTTTGTGCAGCATCACCCACATGGACTCCCTTTGCATTAAACGTATAGGACAATGAACCATATTGAGGAATAACCACTGTTTCGGATGAGTTCCAGGTCCAATCCCCAACCGAGAACATCACATCGCCACTGATTTTGGAAGTGATTTTCCATGCAAAATCTACCTCTCCACCATAGTGAATGGCATCCATTCCATTAATGTTTACATAAATACTTTCAGAAGGATCGTTTGGATCTGGTACAGCAACCCCATACGGAAAGGGCTTGTTCTTCCAGTTTGTGAAATAACCATTCAAATTCACCCCGAAAGTTTTGTTGGCAAAATTGAATCCCCCTTCGATGGCGGCAATTTTTTCATTTGCAATTTCACCAAAAAATTTGTTGTAATTGTTGTCAATCACATTTGAATACATTGGCGTTCTGTCTAGGTAACCTAAATTCATGTATAGGTTCGCATTGTCATTGAATTTATGATTGGCACCGGCTTTGAATGTAAATCCAGGAATAACCTTCCACTTTGTTTTAACATATTCCAATCCAGGGGAAAAAGCATTGTAGGTCTGTCCATTGTACGTTACAACATCATAATACCCTATCGAAAGCACGGTATCTCCCAAATCCAATTCTTTTCGTTGAAAGTAGTCTACCCCTCTGTATCCATTGGCAATGGAGGTAAGGTTGATAAATGCGCCGAATTCTTTGCCCTCATATTCCAACTGTCCAAAGGCCCCTGCCCAGGTGACAATTCCGTCTCGGTTCACATTGAATAAATTCTTGGCGATTTTATCTCCAACGCGTTTCATAGGGGTAGCTGCATTTTTATCAGACATATCGATGTAATAATCACCCCCTAATAAATCTTTCACTTCTTGGTAATGGGATCCTTTGTAGTAGCGTGCATCAATTCCACCAGACAAATGCAGTTGTTTGTTGAATTCATAGTTGAATTGTCCCAAATACCCAATCCAAAAGTGGTTGTTTATACTGGCGATAACGATTTGTGAGCTTTTGATTTCGGTTGTAGAATACGCTGGGTCAATGTTTGGGGTACCGAATAAAGAATTTACTTGATTTTCTTTAATCATTTCATCCCAGTTGATAAGGTTGTTAGAATCTCGAATGATGGCGGAAGAATTAAACAATGCGGTGCCTCCACCTCGTCCGATGGACGCATACGCCATATTTGAAATCGAAAGTTTTTTGTTCACTTTCCAGAAATCTTTAAGCGTGATTTGAGGTTTGTTATAGAAATTTAATCTTTCTGTCATTACCTCTTGTTTGCCATCCACCGTGCGGTATCCCCAGTGTTGGTTGTACCTCAATCCCAAATCGGTAAGAAAAGCAGTTGAATCTAAGGTAACATCCAGCTTATTGGCTTGGTCCTCACTCCAATATTGGATGGGTTGACGGAATGAGCGTTGACCGTGCTGTTGAGGCGCTGAAAAAGCAGACAAGGTAAATAAGTGTTTGTCTAATTGTTTAGAAACTTTTATGTACCCAAAAAAACCTTGGCTTGGCGTTCCATACACCCAACCATTGGATTGTTTGTAAGAACCAGAAGCGGTAAGACCCCAATTTCCTTTTAAAATACCTGTGTTGTAAGACAAAGAGGTGCGGAAAAAATCCCCTGTACCATATTCTTGTTTCAAGCTTCCCCCTTTTTTGTTTCCAATGCCTTGGGTAATGATGTTAATGGTTCCTCCGATGGATGGCATGGCAATTTTTGTAGCACCAAGACCTCTTTGCACCTGCATGGTAGCAGTGATGGCATCCAATCCAAACCAATTTGACCAATAAACGGCTCCATTTTCCATGTCATTTACCGGAACACCGTCAATCATAACACCGACATTTCTTTGGTCAAATCCCCGAACATTGATCCTGGCATCGCCGTCTCCGCCACCTTGTTGCGTTGCATAAACCCCTGCGGTCCCTGCCAATAGCATCGGCAAATCACGTGAAGCCAATTCCTCTTGAATTTTTTGCGCACTTATTTTGGTAACGGCTACGGGTACGACCCCTTCTTTAACCAAGTTTCCAATGACCTTTACCTCTTCAAACTCAAGGCTTCCCGACATCGATAAAGCAATGGTTTGGTTTGGTTTATTGATTTTCACATCTTTTACAATGGTATCAAAAGTCATAAGGGTAACCGTAAAACGATAATCGCCATAAGGAACCTCCGTAAAATCAAATTTCCCGTTGGATTCCGACAACGCTCGTTTTACAAAACTGCCATTGGTTTTGGATTTCAATTCAACCTTAGCACCAGAAACCACTTGACTTGAAGCGTTCTCGGTTACAATACCACTGACTTTCGCATTTTGAGCTTGTCCAATGGCAATTGAAAAGACAATGCAGATGAGGAGAAATAAATTTTTCATAGGTCAAAAAAAATCCCGCCTGAGCGGGATACTTATTTATCGAATGATGATTTTTCGAATTTCTTGGTGACCGTCTTTGGTATTTATTTTTACCAAATACACGCCTCTTGCGCCATCAATTTGGAAGGACAAGAAATCTAAGTTTGGATTGTTTTGGGTGGACAATACTTGACCCATTGCATTGATTACTTGGAAATTCTTGATGTTGGATGCATTTTTAATGTACAAAGCACCATTCGAAGGATTTGGGTAGATGCTGTAAGCAACGTCTCCAATTTCTTCAGTTGAAGCAGGGTTACACTGACAGTTGTGGTATCCCAATGAATTCCAATTCCCGTCAAGGATTGGGTTGCCGCTTTGACTTAAAACAGTATCGCCATTGATATCCAATCTAACAATGACAGCAGGGATGGTATCCCATTCCAACATTGGATCAAAAAACGCAACCATGCTTACAACTCCTTTTTGAATGGAAGACTTGCGAATCATTGAATGGTCTTTTGTGATTTGTGCACCCGCACCGTTGTTGAAAGGGAAGGTAGATGACCAAGCACCGTCATTTCCTGCAGAAGAACCTGTTTCGTTTGCTGGGTTTTCACCAATTTTTCCAAAGATGTCAACCAAGGCAAATCCAGGTACGTTTGCTGGATTGATAACCGTTGAGGCACTTAATCCTTGAAGATTACCTTTTGCTAAAACCACTGCATCGTTTCCATTCCAATACCAAGCATTTGACGTATTGTATACTGCACAATAAAAACCATCCGCACGCGCTTGCAATGAATCCCAAACCGGAGCCTCTTGACCTGTACCTGCAGTGTCTAATTTCTCCAACACACCAACATAAACACTGTGTGCTGCGATGGTTCCTGTTAATTGTACCGCGTTTGATTTGGTCGCTGTTGCTGAACCGTTTGAATACCTTACCACAAAATAACCGCTTAGGTTAATGCTTTGGTTGGTGGGATTGTAAATTTCCAACGCTTTGTTGTTTGACCAACCTTCAACGTATTCAGAAATAAACAATTCAGAACAATTGGATTGTGCGAACATAGAAAGTGAAAGCACCAAAGTCAATAGGGTAAAGATTTTTTTCATAATAGAATTTTATTTATTCAAAGTGTAAAATTAATCATGATTTTTTAATTAATGCCCCCCTAGTCAGTTTAAGAAAACATTAAGATTTCTTTTCCTAGGAGAATGTATTATTTTCGTGAAAATATATTTTCGATGAAAGCAGTTTACTTCTTATTTTTCTCATTCCTGATTTTTAGCTTCGACGCGCAAGACATCAGCGTATCCAACATTTGGAAAACCTATGATTACAGAACCAAAGGGTTTGAGGGTTTTAATTCCTTGAAAGACGGTATTCATTACACCGGACTCGATGAGAATGGTTCCGTATTGACCTATTCCATTTTAACACCGGATGAAAAAGGAACCCTTTTAATTAACTCGGAAGAAGTACATTGGAAAGGAGAGGTCATTGAAATTGAGGATTATTCTTTTAACGAAGACGAATCAAAGGTTTTGCTGATGACCAAGATTAACCAGATTTATCGAAGAAGCTATACGGCAACATACTATTTATTCGACCTTAAAACAAGGAAGCTCGAGCCACTTTCCGAACAACATGCACCGCAAACCTTGGCGGAATATTCACCCGATGGAAAATATGTCTCTTTTATTCATGGGAATGACCTCTTCGTTAAAAACCTTGCAACAGGCAGTTTCACCAAGTTAACCACCGATGGGAAAAGAAACAAAATCATCAACGGTACCACCGATTGGGTATACGAAGAAGAATTCTCCATAACCAAAGCCTACGATTGGTCACCCGATTCTAAAACCATTGCCTTTTTAAAGTTCATTGAAAAAGATGTTCGCGATTTTTCCATTGACTTTTATGGCGAATTGTACCCAGATGCATATAAATACAAATACCCGAAAGCAGGTGAGGATAATTCAAAAGTCACCGCACACGTGGTAAACATTGGAAATGCCAAGGTAAAGGCGTTGACCTTAGGTAGGTATGAGTACATCCCACGGATAGCGTGGTCAAATGTCTCCAATGATTTGATTCTACAAACCATGAACAGGCATCAGGATTCTTTGACCTATCATCGATTTGATTTCTCAGGTAAAACACCGAAACATTCATTGCTATATATTGACCATAGCGATACCTACGTCGACGTCAATGAAAACCTTTTCTTTTTGCCAGAAAACAAAGGCTTGTTGATTTGTTCGGAAAAATCCGGCTTCAATCAAATGTATAAAATAGGATACGACCAATCCATTTCGGCTGTCGGTTCTGGAGACGGGGATGTAATTGATTTGTATGGCATTTCTTCCGATGGATTGCACATTTTCTTTTCCAAATCCTCCCAAGGAGGTATCTCTAAAGTATTGTGTCGAACCGATCTAATTGGTAAAGAAGTAAAAACACTTTCTCCTATGGAAGGTACAATGGATGCCGATTTCACAAAGGGAATGGCCTATTTTGTAGGTACATTCTCCACCGCCAACCAACCTCCTGTATTGAAGTTATATAATTCGGAAGGAGCTGTAATTCGCCTATTGGAAGACAACCACGAACTCGTGGAGAAATTGGCTAAATTGACACTGCCAACAAAGGAATTTAAGCAATTTGAGGTGAATGGTACCGCGTTGAATGCTTGGGTAATTTTACCAAAGAATTTCGATGAAACGAAGAAATATCCGGTGTACATGAATGTCTATGGTGGACCCGGTCACAACGAAGTAGCGAATCGGTGGGATGGGAACAATTTTATGTACCACCAATTGCTTGCGCAAAGTGGATACATGGTGGTTTCAGTGGATCCAAGGGGGACACAATTTCGGGGAAGCACATTTAAAAAATGCACCTACTTGCAATTGGGTAAACTCGAAACCGAAGACCTAATTGGTACGGCAAAATACCTTCAAACCATGCCTTATGTAGACAAATCGCGCATAGGAATCATGGGATGGAGTTATGGAGGGTTTATGTCCTCTTCTTGCATCACGAAAGGAGCCGACGTTTTCAAAATGGCAATAGCGGTTGCACCGGTTACCAATTGGCGGTATTACGATAACATTTATACAGAGCGATTTATGCGGACACCACAGGAGAATCCAAAGGGTTACGATGACAATTCACCTATAAATTACTGTGAGAAACTATCCGGTAAATACCTGTTGATTCACGGGACAGCGGATGACAATGTACACTTCCAAAACAGCATGGACATGGTAACGGCAATGGTGAAAGCAAACAAGCAATTTGACTTTTTTGCATACCCGAATAAAAACCATGGAATCTATGGTGGGAATACCCGAAATCACTTATACTCAATGATGTATGATTACATTCTGAAAAATTTATAAGGAGCCATTATAAAGCAATGTGAAATTTGTTTGAAGTTTCTTCGCATTCAATGATTCAAACCAATTTTCTTTAGTAAATTAGGCGGGAAATTTTAATGTAATAAATATATGAGTGAGGTCGCTAAAATAGAATTGGACGGTAAAGTTTACGAATTGCCAATTATTGTAGGAACAGAAAATGAAAAAGCCATCGATATTTCTAAGCTGAGAGATGTTACCGGTTATGTAACTTTGGATACCGGATACAAAAACACCGGAGCCACCACAAGCGCCATCACTTTCTTAGATGGAGAAGAAGGTATTTTACATTACCGCGGGTATCCCATCGAGCAGTTGGCTGAAAAAGCGACTTTTTTAGAAGTTTCCTACCTATTGATTTATGGTGCTTTGCCAACGACCAAGCAATTGGATGAATTTGAGAACAGCATTAAAAAGCATACACTTGTTCACGAAGACATGAAACGTTTCTTTGAAGCGTATCCAGCAAAAGCGCACCCAATGGGCGTGTTGTCTTCCATGATTTCTTCGTTGTCTACCTTTTATCCGGAATCACTGGACCCAAATCGCAGTGCTGACATGAAGAACCTTACCGTTCACAGGTTGATTGCGAAATTACCTACGCTTGCGGCTTGGTCTTTCAAAAACTCTTTGAGTCATCCATTTATGTATCCAAAAAACGAATACGGATATGTAAAAAACTTCCTTTATATGATGTTCGGCATGCCAACAGAAGCGTTTCATGTTGATCCTGTCGTTATTTCAGCACTTAATACTTTGCTGATTCTTCACGCAGACCACGAGCAAAATTGCTCAACCTCTACGGTAAGAATCGTAGGTTCTTCCAATGCCAACTTGTATTCTACCATCTCCGCAGGTATTTCCGCACTTTGGGGTCCACTACACGGTGGTGCAAACCAAGAGGTTATTGAAATGTTGGAGCAAATTCAAGCAGATGGCGGAAACGTCGACAAGTGGGTAGCAAAAGCAAAAGACAAGCAAGATCCTTTCCGTTTAATGGGCTTTGGTCACAGGGTGTATAAAAACTTCGATCCAAGAGCGACCATTATCAAGAAAGCGTGTGACGAAGTGTTAATCAAATTGGGAATCAATGATCCATTGCTTGACATCGCCAAAAAACTAGAAAAAGTGGCCTTGGAAGATGAGTATTTCAAAGCGAGAAACTTGTATCCAAATGTTGATTTCTATTCAGGAATTATATACAAAGCGTTAGGCATTCCAACCGATATGTTCACCGTGATGTTTGCATTAGGTCGTCTCCCAGGATGGATTGCGCAATGGAAAGAAATGACGGAGAACAAAGAGCCGATTGGTCGTCCTCGTCAAATCTATACAGGGTTCACCAAAAGAGATTACATTAACATCGAAGAGCGATAGAATGCGCTAACTCATTGGTGCGGGATTAATCCCACACCAATGAGAATACTGTGTGCTCTTGTGTGCGGGATTCATCCCGCACATAGGAGATGATCCATCCCAACCAATGAGAATACCGTGCATTTCCTAGGTGCGGGATTAATCCCGCACCTAGGAGATAAACTCACACCTAAATGCTACCAAATTGCCATATTCCGTAACTGAGTTTTGTTCTCTATGGTGTTCCTTTTGAAATCGAATGTATTCATAGACTTTATCTACAGCGGAATGCGAAACACCAAATACACCGAATCCACGCTGCCAAATCAATTTTTCTTCGGTTAAATCATTTGAATTGACATAATACGCGCTGCTTCCCTTAATCTGTTTTAGGATGTCTGTAATTGAAACCTGAGGATTGATGGCGAATAAACAATGAACATGATCTGGCATGCCATTGACAATGCTTACTTTACATCCCATTTTAATTAATTCTTCCTTGTGAAATTAAATAGTTATGGTTCAAGGTTTGAATCGATTGTGGGTTTTCTTCTTTTTGTGGACCAAACGGCATGAACCCAAATTCGGGAAAATGATTTAGACATTCGTTCAATTTTTCTATTGAATTTAATGAAATCGTTTGATTTTAACAAGCATTCTATGGTAAATCACTTCCTAGGTGCGGGATTAATCCCGCACCTAGGAGATAATCCATCCCAAACAATGAGAATCCCGCACCTAGGTGATTGCTATTTCTTACTCCCTTCGTAGGTGACAAACTTGCGGAAACTGCAAACCAAATCCCCGTTATACACTTGGTATTTCGCTTCGGCTTTCAGTCCAATTTGGTTCATTCCTTCGTCAAAAGCACTGATGATCCATGCCGTGCTTCCTGTTTGTTCGTGTTTCAACCAACTTCCAAAGTGCCCGTACATGTCTGCTTCTTCAATTTCTATTCTTTCTCCATAGGGTGGATTTGTCACAATGAATTTGATGGCATCGGATTTTTCCACCTCCCTAAAATCTTTAGCTTCAATGTTTATGAACCTTCCAAACGAAAATCCGCGGAGGTTTCTACGGCATTTTAAGACCATTTCATCTGAGTGGTCTGAGCCAGAAATTGGACAAGGCAATGCCCGTATCACCTTTTGCGCTTTCCCATGAATTTCTTCCCACATTTCGGGTTGGTAGGAGCTTAAATTTTTAAAAGCATAATGTGTTCTTTCGATGTTAGAAGGAATGTCACAAGCCAACAAGGCTGCTTCAATAAGTAGGGTGCCAGAGCCACAAAAAGGATCGTAAAATGGCGTTTTTCTATCCCATCCCGAAAGACGTATTAATCCCGCAGCCACCACTTCATTTAAGGGAGCAACGCCCACAGAATTTCGATATCCACGTTGAAACAGCGGAAGTCCGCTGGTGTTGATGGATATAATGCCTTCATTGTCTGTTACATATAAATCAATGACCACTTTAGGGTGCTTGATGTCGATGTTCGGGCGTTCTTTTCCACTGTCTCGAAAATGATCCACGATGGCGTCCTTGACCAATAAATAGGGATAGTGGGTATTGTTAACTTTTTTCGTTTGAATTGCGCCTTTAACGGCAAAGGTTTGTTGTTCATTAAACCAGTTTGACCATTGAATGCTCATAGCGGCATGGCTGATGTCCTTCTCTTCTCGAAAAGGAAAACGGGCTATTTCTACCAACACACTGATCGCACACCGAGCATGCAAGTTAAGGAAATAGACATCGTACCAAGTCCCTTTTAGTCCTACGGCACGGTTGGAAAGGGTAATGTTTTTGTACCCCAATTCTTCCAATTCTTCTTTGAGTACGGCTTCAAAGCCGTAAAAACATTTTAAGGTGATTGTTAAGTTTTGATGACTTTCTGATTCCGACAACGGCATAACGTCGATTTTGCAATTATTTTTGTACAAAAGAACAACTTTGAAGCGTACCCTCCACCATACCCTTATTTTATTTTTTATCCTGTTGTCATTCCATGCGCTTGCACAGTTTAAAGTAGGTCTCGTGCTGAGTGGTGGCGGAGCAACTGGGCTTGCGCACATTGGTGTGATCAAAGCCCTAGAAGAAAACAACATCCCCATTTCTTATGTCTGTGGAACTTCTGCCGGCGCATTGGTAGGTGCCATGTATGCAAGTGGGTATTCCCCCGCTGAAATGGAAGCCTATGTATTGAGTACCCAATTTAAACAAATGACCATGGGGGAAATTCCCTCGGGAAGAAGATACCTCTTTCGGGAAGATGAGCCTGATGCCAGTATGTTGTCTTTCCCATTTCGCCCAGATTCACTGCTTAAAACCTCCATCCCAATGAATTTGGTGACGCCTTCCTTCTTGGACTGCGAAATGTTAAAAATCATGGGATTGCCATCTGCATCGAATGACAAAAATTTTGACCAACTCTTTGTACCCTATCGATGTGTGGCCGCAGATGTGGTCAATAAGAAATCTGTTACGTTCTCCAAAGGTGACCTGAATGCGGCCGTACGTGCGTCTATGACATATCCCTTTTATGTCAACCCAATTAAAATTGATGGCGTGGTGTATTTTGATGGGGGACTCTACAACAACTTTCCCATCAATGTGATGTACCATGATTTCCACCCAGATTTTATCATTGGCAGCAATGTTTCCGAAAATGCCAAAAAACCGGATGTCCAAGATTTTATGGGCTTATTGGAAAACATGCTTCGAACACCCACCGATTATACCTTGCCCTGTAGCGAAGGAATCATCATTGAACCTAAAATGTCAGTGAGTACTTTTGATTTTGACGGTGCCAAAAAAGCCATCCAAGAGGGGTATCTTCAAACGCTGAAATACATTGACTCCATTCAAAAAATGTTGCCCGATGACGTGAAAGTGCCTGACTTAACTCAACGGCGTGCACTGTTTCGCGCCAACATACTGCCGATACAAATCAGTTCAATTACCACCGATTTTCACAAAAAAGAAAAAATGAATTATGTGGACGCATCGATGATTCGTTCCCATAAGAATGAAGTTGTTTCGCTGAAACATTTTGAAAACCGTTACTATCGCTTGTATGCTGCCCAGCAAATTGATTACCTTTTCCCAACGCTTACCCTCAAAAAGGATTCTACCTATAACTTGAAGCTCTTTGTCCGCAAAGCCAAACCTTTTAAATTGGATGTTGGCGGACACCTATCCTCTCGTCCGGTGAATACGGGCTTCTTGGGATTAACCTACAGACACCTCGGCGAAGTGGCTTCCTTCGTGCATGCTGAAAGTTACTTTGGGAAATTCTACGGGTCTGTTAAAGGAGAAATTGGACTTGACATCCCCAGTGTTTTACCCATCTCTGCCTCGGCTTATTTTGTCATGAATCGATGGGATTATTACCGAAGCTTCGCCACGTTTTTTGAAGACATCAAGCCTTCCTTTTTGATTCAAAATGAAATGTATTACGGCGTAAAAATCAAACATCCAATATTAAATAATTCCAAAGCGGTACTCGATTTTCGATGGTTTAACCTGGAAGATGACTATTATCAAACGTCAAGCTTTTTAAGTACAGACACCACCGATGCTACCCAGTTGAATGGGGCCTTGGTCTCGTATGAGATCGTTGACAATGCACTCAATCGAAAGCAGTTCGCTTCCGAAGGTCATTACTTCAGTGCAAAAATTAAATACCTTTCCGCAGCAGAGAACACGACGCCAGGGACAACATCACTTTTTGACACGATTGTTAATAAACAGCACGATTGGATCAACCTAAGCGTAGAGTCCCAATACTATTTTTTAACCCAACCTCATTTCCACTTGGGACTTCATGCAAGGGGAATGTTTAACTCCCAGTCGCTTTTTGCCAACTACACAGCCAGTCTTTTGGCCATGCCGAATCTCTCCGTCCTACCTGACTTGGAGACTTTTTTCCTCAAAGAATACCGCTCTCCACAACATGTTGCCCTCGGGGTGAATTTGGTGGTCCCCATCCGAAAAGCCATTGAATACCGCTTGGACGTTTATTATTACCAGCCCTTTCTCCAACTTGAAAAGCTAGTTGACGGAAGTGTTCAATATTCAAAACCATTTAAAGGGAATACGTGGGTAGGCGCTACCAGTCTCATTTACCATACCGTGGTAGGTCCCTTACGCGCAACTTTGAATTATTTTCCATTGCAAATACAACCCTTAAATTTCCAAGTGAGTTTCGGTTATGTCTTGTTTAATGAGAGAGCCGTTCGCTAGAATTTTTATTTTTGTATAAAATTAATCAGCATGGAACCTATTATCTGCGGCATTCAACAAATGGGAATTGGTGTACCTAACGTACAAGAGATTTGGCAATGGTACCGCAAAATGTTTGGCATTGATGTTCGTGTATTTGAAGAGGCCGCTGAAGCTCCTTTGATGACAAAATACACCGGAGGAAAAGTTCACGCGCGCACCGCTACCTTGGCCCTTAGCATGAATGGGGGTGGAGGTTTTGAGATTTGGCAGTTTACTTCAAGAAATACAGAAAAACCAACCTTCGACATCCAATTGGGAGATTTAGGACTGTTTGCGTGCAAAATCAAATCTAAAAATGTTCGTGAATCTTATCGCTACATGAAAAAGATGGGAGCCGACGTGATTTCTGAACCGCAAAGAACCCCTGATGGAAGCTATGCGTTCTTCCTTAAGGATCCGAATGGCAACCTATTTCAAATCGTTGAGGGTACAGGGTGGTTTGGAAATACAGGTCATCCGTCTCAATGCGGTGGGGTTGCAGGCGTCATCATCGGCGTGTCTGACCTCGATAAATCCCTCCATTTATACCGTGATGTGCTAAAATATGAAACCGAAGTGTACGACGAACAGGCGTCTTTTGAAGATTTTCATGGCGTTCCAGGAGGCGGTGAAGTATGTAGAAGGGTGCGTTTGGTCCATACAGAAGCGAGAAAAGGTCCTTTTGCAAAATTGTTAGGTCCGACTTCCATAGAATTGGTTCAAACGACCGCGCGATTAGAGGTTAAGAAAATTTTTCAGGATAGGTTCTGGGGAGATTGGGGCTTCATTCACCTTTGTTTTGACGTCCAAGGAATGGATGCGCTAAAAATACAATGTGAAGAAAAAGGATTCCCTTTTACGGTTGACAGTTCAAATACCTTTGACATGGGAGAAGCTGGGGGAAGGTTTTCCTACATCGAAGATGCAGATGGCACCCTCATTGAATTCGTGGAGACACACAAAGTGCCAGTTATGAAGAAATTGGGTTGGTACATTAACCTGAAAAACCAGCAACATGGTAAATTCTTACCTAAATGGATGTTGAAAGCCATGGCTTTTAACCGGGTTAAATCTTAGTTTTTCCCTACTATTTCGTAAACAACATGTTGGATTTGTGTACGAATACCCATGTCCCGCAATTTCCAGTTGTCTTGACTCGGATGCACCCGATTGGATAAAAAGATAAAGACCACTTCATTCGCTGGGTCTGCCCACGCTAAGGTTCCTGTAAAACCAGAATGACCAAAACTTTGTTGGGAAGCAAGCGCGTCACAGGTTCCGCCACCACTCGCATTCGGTCGGTCAAATCCGATGCCTCTCTTGTTTCCAGGGTATTGCGCTTTGGTGAAATATTCGCGGGTAGTTTTATCAAAAAACGTATGCCCAGCATAGCTTCCGTTGTTTAGAAAAAGCTGCATGATGCCCGCTAAATCCGTTGCGTTGGCAAAAACCCCTGCGTGACCGCCTACACCTCCGAGCATTGCGGCACCCGGGTCGTGTACATAACCACAAATCATTTGGTTTCGAAAGTAAGATTCCTTTTCGGTGGGTGCAACACATACCCCTGGGTTGCGAACAAGCGGCAAGTAATTGATGTAACGAAGTCCCATCAAATTATAAATATGGTTGCGAACATAGACATCCTGCTTCTCTCCAGTGATTTTTTCGAAAATGGGCTGCATGAAGTAATAACAAAGGTCAGAGTAAACATATTTTTTTTCCTTCAACGGGTTTGAAAATATTTGCGCGTACATGCTGTCTTTGTAGTCTTGTCTCAAATAGAGGTCTTTGGCAACGGGAACGGTGAACTCACCACTTTTTTCTTTTGAATAATAGGTGGAGGAGGGTTTTCCATCACGAACGGTCTTCTTGTAAAAGGGAATGAATGGAACCAAGCCCGCTTGATGTGTCATCATTTCTCGGAGGACAATGTTACTGTATTCTGTCTTGCCCGTTAATTCGGGGACATACTTCCCAACGGTTTCATTGAGATCCAATTTCCCTTGGTAATTTAATTGCATCGCCATGAGGGTGGAAGAGGCAATTTTTGTAATGGAAGCGATGTCATAAAGATCGGTGTTTGTGATGGGTTCTCCTTCGGTTCCATACATGGTTTTTCCAAAGGATTTTCGGTAAATCACTGCACCTTTCACGGCCACTACAATTTGGCAGCCTGGATATGCCCCTGCTTCGATGCCATTCAATGCAATCTGGTCAATTTTCTTGAAGGCTTCACCCGAATAGCCTAATGCTTCAGGACTGCAATGACTTAAGCGACCATTGGCTTTGTTTAAGATTCCAAATCCTTTTGTATAACCTGCGATGTCTTCTGGTAAAACCCCACTGAAAGGCAAGGCACCCATTAGTTTTTGAGCGGTTCTGTCTTGCATGACAGGATGGTTTTCAGGGGCGTGCACAATGGCGTCGAAGATTAACATTTGTGCGGGGGACAACTTTGGAAACGTTCCGAAAACGACCAAGATAAGCTCTTTGGCATGAGGTAAACACTGAAGGGCCGTCAAACATTTAGGATCAATGTCCAATGAATCCGGATGAGAGGCATGAAGGCTTAAGACGATGCGGTCGGAGGGTATGTCTTTGATTTTCTCTACGTCTAACGCATTGAATTGGGTAAGGATTTCACCGGAATCAAACAAGTCAATGGACTGTAAAAAAGGCTGACTGTTTCCCCCTAGGGTGAGGTAGGTGGTGCTGACCATAAGGTCGTTGAACGGAAGGGTTGCGTGGTTGTTTTTAAGTAAAACGATGTTTGAATCACTTGCGAGTACTTGTGCGTTTTTTGGCATCTGGTTCAAATAACGAAGCGAGGAATGCAACCATTTTTTGGGCAAGGCAGGAAGGTTATTTGTATTTTCTGCGGATCGATTCAAGGAACAAAATCCCAATACCAAGGCAAAGGTTAAGAAAGGGATGACGCGTAAAAATGTTTTCATGTGCTGCGAAATTACAAATATTCACAAGGTTATTATGCGAACGTTCATTTGCTTTTTTCATAGGGGAAATGGCGTGTTAATAGAAAAAAATGAATACCACCCAATATTTTTTCTCAACACCTCAGCGGGGTCCTTGTTGGTAAAAACCACGCGCACTTGTGAAATTGACCCCAATAAAATCTTAATTTTGTACTCAATATCAAATCAATTTAAGATGTCAAAATTTGGAAACTACGGTAGTAATTCTGATTTGACAGTGAGCCTTGGTTTACAAGGAGTTGCTGCAGAATACTGGAATTTAACCCCTGAAGAATTGGCGAAAGCTACGTTAGAGCGAAACCAAGGAACAGAAACGAACCTCGGCGCGTTGGCGATAAACACAGGCGCTTTTACAGGTAGATCTCCGAAAGACCGTTTCATTGTGAAGGATGAAATTACCGAAGAGGCAGTTTGGTGGGGAAATGTAAACATTCCCTTTTCTCCAGAAAAATTTGATGCTTTGTTGGATAGAATGATGGAATATGCAGCAGGAAAAGAATTGTTCATCAGAGATGCTTATGCATGTGCTTCACCTACGTACAAGATGAATTTGCGTGTGGTCGCTGAGTACCCATGGTCAAATATGTTTGCCTACAACATGTTCCTTAGACCCGAAGCTTCGGAAATTCAAGATTTTGCGCCCGAGTGGCATGTCGTCTGTCTACCTGGTTTCTTAGCAGATCCCGAGCGTGACGGTACGCGTCAATCAAATTTTGCGATTTTGAACTTTACCCGAAAAATGATCATCATTGGTGGGACAGGGTACACCGGAGAGATTAAAAAAGGAATCTTTTCAGCACTTAACTTTATTCTTCCCCATCAAAAAAATGTATTGTCCATGCACTGTTCCGCAAACATTGGAAAAGCAGGAGATACAGCCATCTTTTTTGGACTTTCCGGAACTGGAAAAACGACGCTTTCCTCTGACCCGAATCGCATGTTGATTGGTGATGATGAACACGGATGGTCAGCCAACGAAGTATTTAATTTTGAAGGTGGATGCTATGCAAAAACCATAGACCTCTCCGAAGAGAAAGAACCTCAAATTTTTCATGCCATCAAAACAGGTGCGCTTTTAGAAAACATTGGGTTTGTCGAAAATTCCAACGTTCCAAACTATGAAGATGGTTCCATTACAGAAAACACCCGTGTTTCGTATCCCATTTACCACATCGACAATGCAGCAAATCCATCCTTGGGTACTTCGCCAAAAAACATCTTTTTCCTAACGGCAGATGCATTCGGCGTATTGCCTCCAATTTCTAGGTTGACAAACGAACAAGCCATGTACCACTTTATGTCAGGTTACACAGCCAAAGTAGCAGGAACAGAGGTGGGAATTACCGAGCCTACCACTACCTTTTCAGCAGGATTTGGAGCGGCGTTTCTTCCCTTGCATCCCGCGACCTACGCAAAATTATTGGGTGATAAACTCAATGGAACCGATATCAAAGTTTGGTTGATCAATACAGGTTGGTCTGGCGGCTCTTATGGCGTTGGACAAAGAATGAAACTTTCTTACACACGTGCAATGATTACTGCCGCGTTGGAAGGTAAACTTGATGACGTTGCATTTGAAACCCTTCCAGTATTCAATCTGTCCTTCCCTGCAACCTGTGAAAACGTCCCTTCAGAAATTCTGAATCCACGAAATACATGGTCAGATAAAGAAGCTTATGACGCTACTTCGGAAAATTTAGCCAAGAAATTTGTTGACAATTTCAAGAAATTTGAAGAAGGCACCCACGCCGAGATTTTAGCTGCCGCACCTACTTTGGTCCATTAATTTTCTCCTTTTAAGCATCTACATTTTGCTTAATCAATAGGTTCGTTGTTTCAATGTTATACCTTTGAAAATGGATTATTTAAAAGAATTGGAATCTGAGGCCATTTCCATCCTGCGAAGTGCAGCCTTCCAGTTTCAAAATCCTTACCTGCTTTTTAGCGGCGGAAAAGACAGCATCTGCTTAGTGCACCTCGCTATGAAAGCTTTTTATCCATTGCCCGTTCCTTTCAAACTGTTGCATGTGGATACTGGGCATAACTTCGCTGAAACCTTGGTGTTCCGCGATGAATTTGTCGAAAAATACAAACTGAATTGCCATGTGCAATCGGTCATAGATTCCATAAGAAACCACAAAATCCCGGATGCGAAAGGAAAATTTCCCTCCCGAAATGCCTTGCAGTCTGTTGCTTTACTCGATGCGATAAATGCTTTGGGAATAGACGCCTGCATGGGAGGCGCACGCCGAGATGAGGAAAAAGCAAGGGCAAAAGAAAGGATCTTTTCTTTCCGAAATGACCAAGGGGAGTGGAACCCGATTCAACAAAGACCTGAACCTTGGAACCTCTTGAATGGAAAAATTCATCCGGGGGAAAATGTACGCGTATTCCCGCTTTCCAATTGGACAGAACTCGACGTGTGGAATTACATTCTTCAAGAAAAAATCGAACTTCCTTCCCTGTATTTTGCGCATGAAAGATTGTGTTTGAAATTGCCAGTTGGCGCTTTGATGGCATTTAATCCCTACATGCGATTGGAGTCTGGAGATGAATTGGTGGAGTGTCGCGTGCGTTTCCGGACCATCGGTGACATGACGTGTACCGCTGCCATTGCCAGCAACGCAACCACCGTGGAAGAAGTGATTAATGAATTGGAAGTGTCGAAAATATCTGAACGCGGGGCAACAAGACTTGACGACAGAATCAGCCAATCAGGCATGGAAGACAGAAAACGACAAGGTTACTTTTAATGGAAATAGCAAGGGTATTTACAGCAGGCAGTGTCAACGATGGGAAAAGTACGCTCATCGGAAGGTTGCTCTTGGATAGCAGTGCCATTTCCACCGACATTTTGCAACAGCTTACGGCGTTAAATGCGTCGGATGTTTTGGATTTAGCCCTGCTTACGGATGGCTTGCGTGCAGAAAGAGATTTGGGGATTACCATTGATGTGGCGTATAAATATTTTACGACCAAGCGTAAGAAATTCATCCTGTTAGATACCCCAGGGCATAAAGAATATACGCGAAACATGTTCACCGGCGCTTCTAATTGTCAAATAGCCATCGTGTTGGTCGATGTAACACAGGGGATTACCTCCCAAACATTAAAACACATCGAAATTGTTGCCATCCTTGGAATGCCTTATGTCATCTTTGCAATTAACAAAATGGATAAAGTGGATTTTCAGGAGTCTGGTTTTATTCAATGTCAACAAGACCTATTGTCGGCTCTACAACCTTTCCCGCATTTACCCAAAGTGGATTTTATTCCGGTCTGCGCCCTCGATGGAGACAACATCGTACACCCTAGTGTAAAAATGGATTGGTACAAAGGAGGGGCTTTACTCGAGACGATTGAAGCGGTTGAAATTCCGTTGGATTTTTCTTCTGAAAATTTGGTTTTGGAAATTCAAGGCGTCAAGGAAAATTATGTTTTTGCCAATGTGGTTTCCGGTACCTACGATCCTCAACATTCTCTTTTTCACAAAGAGATAGCGCTTCCACGTCTGCAATCTTTGAATGTGCATGGAATCGCTGCCGAAACGATGAAAGAAGGGGAACAAGTAGTTTTCTCCATGGATGGCATGCCTGTATTTCAAAAAGGAGATCGAATCTACGCGGATTCATGTCCCATCGTTGCGCGGGATTTTCTTGCAGTGGTTTGTTGGATGTCTGAGGGAAGAAATGAATCAAAAAACACCTTTGGTTTGATATTGGGAAGTTTTGAAACAACCGTTCACGTAGATTGGAAGCAGGCGCAAATTGAAATCAATGACATGGTGGAGGTTGATTTACACCTTGAAAAGGAAAGGTGTTGCTTTGAACATACCTTGGCAAAAAAGAGGGAGCGATTCATACTCTATGACCTAGATACATTTTCGACGGTTGCTGCAGGAATGCTTAAAAATGAGCTAAAATGAATGAGAAAATAGATTTGTATCTCGCCGAAGGATGTGGGCGATGCAGCAAGGGTGGGACACCAAATTGTACCGTTCACCGATGGCAAGAAATTTTGGTAGCGATGCGCGAATTGGCATTGGAGTGCAACTTAACCGAAGAATTAAAATGGTCGGTACCCTGTTACACGGTAAATGGTAAAAATGTACTCATGATTCATGCGTTTATGGAATTTGCAAGCATCATGTTCATGAAGGGTTCCTTGTTAACCGATCCACAGAATCGCTTGCATCGACAAACGGAAAATGTAACGGCGGGACGCCAACTTCGCTTTACGACCGTAGCGGATTTTTTTCTCCAGCGCGATGTAACCAAGGCCTTCATTCTCGAAGCAATTGACCTGGAAAAAGCCGGGAAAAAAGTAGCGAAACGAACCGAAGCAGACCCGGTGGTGGATGAATTGCTTTTAGCCTTTGAACAGGACCCCACTTTCAAAGATGCATTTTATGGTTTGACACCAGGAAGACAACGGGCGTATCTTTTGCATTTTTCGCAGCCCAAACAACCCACAACACGCACCTCCCGCATCGAAAAGTGCATGCCCATGATTTTGCGTGGCGAAGGACTGCATGACGCGTACCAGAAAGGGAAGTAGGGGAGGGTAAGTAATATCTTCCGTCTCATCCATTTGTATTCACACCACACTTTTCCTCGGGACTTTTCTCAAAATCACTTCAGAATTTTTCCAGTAAAAAAGTTTAGGGCAAAAAAAAATCCTGCCGAAGGGGCAGGATGGTATCGTTGTGATAAAAACTATCTTTTGTGCAGTGGCTCATCAGAAACCGTAAGTTTCTTTCTGCCTTTTCTTCTTCTTGCTGCCAATAAACGGCGACCGTTTTTGGTTGCCATACGGCTGCGGAAACCATGTTTGTTTCTTCTTTTTCTTTGTGACGGTTGAAAGGTTCTTTTCATCGTAGTTTACTTTATAGCTCCTGATTTCGGTTTGCAAAGATAGGGCTTTTTTAAATATTTCAAATTCTTTTGAGAAAAAAAAATAAAAAATCCCACGCTTCAACAAAGCTATGTATTTTTGCACAGAATACATTATGGCTAAAAAACGACAGGAACCTACCGAAAAAGTGAAGCTAACCAAAGACAGCTGGAAAAAAGCTTGGTTGTTGGCAAAATACATCAAACCCTACGGTTTTACCTATTTCATAGGTTGGATTTTCTTGGTCCTATCCACTTCAGCGGGCTTGTTGTTTCCTTACCTCATGGGCTCCCTGTTGGGAACAGATCCAAAGGCAGGTCCAATGTCAAGTGCTTCCACTGCTTTTGCGAACAATTCAGTTACTTCCATCGCGATTGCGCTGTTCATCCTTTTTGGGGTTCAATCCCTGTTCTCCTTTTTTCGCGTAGTCCTTTTTAATAACGTTACCGAAAACGCATTGCGAGACATCCGTAACGATGCTTTTCAGCGAATGATTTTCATGCCCATGGATTTCTTTAACACCAATAAAGTAGGTGCATTGACCTCAAGGGTTTCATCAGATATTACGCAAATTCAAGAAACCATGCGAACGACCATCGCTGAGTTTTTTCGCCAAATTGTTATTGTGACAGGAGGAATCGTATTTCTGGTTTTTATTTCATGGAAACTATCCCTCATCATGCTGGGAACCGTACCCGTAATGGCCATCATCGCGGTATTTTTTGGCCGATACATTCGCAAACTAAGCAAGGATGCGCAGAATTTTACAGCAGAGTCCAATTCCATTGTGGAAGAAGCATTGACAGGAATCGCAAACGTGAAAGCCTATACCAATGAAATGTTTAACCTCCTAAAATTCAAAAAGAATACGCAATACCTAAGAGACCTCAATGTGAAAAGTGGGATTTGGAGAGGTTTTTTCGTGTCCTTTATCATCTTCTGTCTCTTTGGTGCCATTGTCTTTATCGTTTGGCAAGGGATGCTCATGACACAAGGACCCCATCCCACTTTGGCTAAAGAAGGGTTTTACCAGTTTATCTTGTTTACCATTTTGATGGGAGCTTCCGTAGGTTCCCTTCCTGATTTGTATGCCAGTATTCAAAAAGCCATCGGTGCTACAGAAAGCTTGGTAGACATCATTCAAACCGCAACAGAACCAGAAACCCAAAAAGGAACCCAAACGCCAACCTTGAACGGTTCCTTAGCATTTGAAAACGTCAGCTTTGAATATCCACAACGGGCCGATGTACAAGTATTAGATGGAATTAATTTTAAAATTGAAAAAGACCAAACTTTGGCCATCGTTGGATCGAGTGGGGCAGGTAAATCAACCATTACCAATCTGATATTACGTTTTTACAATCCGTCGAAAGGTAAAATCCTTTTCGACAATGTCGAAAGTACCGAAATGGAACTGACGCACCTCAGGTCGCAAATTGCCATTGTACCCCAAGAAGTTATCCTTTTCGCAGGCACCATCCTCGAAAACATACGCTTTGGAAAGACAGATGCTTCGGATGAAGAGGTGTTTAACGCAGCAAAATCTGCCAATGCTTGGGATTTTATTCACGGATTCCCCGAAGGGATGAATACACAAGTAGGTGACCGTGGCATCCAACTTTCTGGCGGACAAAAACAACGAATCGCCATTGCCCGCGCAATTCTAAAAAACCCAACCTTCTTGATCCTGGACGAGGCGACTTCAGCGTTGGATTCAGAGTCTGAAAAACTGGTACAAGATGCCCTCGATACATTGATGATGAACCGAACTTCAGTGGTCATTGCACACCGTCTCTCCACCGTTCGAAAAGCAGATAAAATCATCGTCATACAAGACGGTAAAGTATTAGAAGAAGGAACCCACGATTCCCTGATTGCCATGAATGGAGCCTATGCCAATTTTGTAAACCTTCAAAGATTAGCTGAAGGATGAAATCCTTAACCCGAGTGGGTATTCAAAGAGCGTTAATACCTGGTTTCCCGCCCCTCCTTGAAAATGAATCACAAGATTTTAAAGACGAATTCCTAGGAAGAGATTTTTCAGTGGAAAACGTACAGCTTCAAGCCAAGGAAAGATTGCAAACCTTTGCAGCCCATCAAAGAACCCTTTTGAGTGAAACGTTACAAGCGCAATATCAAGGTGTTGACATCGATCCAAAGGTAGCCCAGAACCTTCAGTCCCTTCAAAGCGAGAATGCCGTTACCATCACAACCGGGCACCAGCTGACTCTGATTTCAGGACCGATGTTTTTCGTTTATAAAATTCTTCATGTGCTTAACCTGTGTGAATTACTGAATGCGCGGCAACAGGAAATTCATTATGTCCCCTTGTTTTGGATGGCATCCGAAGACCATGATTTTGATGAGATAAAAACATCCAATGTTTTCCAGCAAAGCTTCACTTGGGATTCCTCGGAAAGTGGTGCTGTAGGACGTTTTTCAATCGATGGGTTAGGTGCCGTTTATCAGACAGTGTTTGACTTGTTTAGGTCTGAATTACAAGATGACCTCAAGGAATTGTTTAACCTCTCGGAGGGAGATTCATACGGTCAACATGTTTTTAAATGGGTCAATCGCATGTTTGGAACTTTTGGACTTGTGGTATTGGACGCTGACAATCCAACCCTTAAAAAAGAAGCCATTCCCCTGTTTGAAAAGGAGTTAACCGAAAGAACTTTGGCTGCTAAAGTATCCGAAACCAATACGCGACTTGCTGCTTTTCACAAGAAACCTCAGGTTTTTGTACGCCCCATCAACGTATTCCACCTTTCCCTTGGAAATCGACAACGGGTAGAGGGAGTTGGAAACCAGTTTAAGTTGGGAGAGGAACGTATGTCGGAAGAAGAACTGCGAACAAAACTCCATGAGCATCCTGAGTCCTTTTCCCCGAATGCATTGTTGCGACCCATCTATCAAGAGTTTGTTTTGCCAAACGTGTGTTATGTGGGTGGAGGAGGAGAGTTGGCTTATTGGACACAGTTGAAGTCAAGTTTTGAGTCATTTGGTATGGCTTTTCCCATTTTGCAGACGAGAATCAGCGCTTTCATTGTGAAGCAATCTTGGATTTCGTCAGGCGCGTTACACGATGCATTTGCACCACTTGAAGAACAGGTGTCAAAAGTACGGATGTCGGATGGTGCGCAAGAAGAACTGTTTCATTCCATAGATCAAAAAGCAATTTCGCTCGTTGAGGTGTTAACCCAAGGTGTGGAAGGAATGGGGAACGATGCTCATAAGTGGGTGGGCGCAGAGATTTCGAAACTAAATGCGAATTTGGATGCCTATAAATTGAAATGGCAACGTCAGCACAAGCAGAAATTTGAGCAAGAAATACGTCGTTTGGAAAAATTACACCTTCAATTGTATCCGAATGGAATCCCCCAGGAAAGACATCAAAACCTCCTGCATTTTTGTCCCGATGGGAACTGGCGAAATTTATTGAGCCAACTTAAAGAGGGATTGGATCCACTCAATGAAGAGATTCATGTTTTTATCGAAGAGGGGAAATAAGCGCCTTCGTTTAACCTACTTTTTTTTAGTTACCGGAAACTGCGCCCCGAAATTCACATTGAATTGATTGTAGATAAACATCTGGGATGCCTTGTCACTTGCATTCATGGTGGTACGGATGTCAGGCATATGGATGAACCCAACCTTACATTCTCCCTGAATGAAAAAGTATTTGAAGAAATTCAATTGCAAAGCAGCCAATCCATCTACACCATAACCAGAAATGTGAAAAGCGTCATAGCGTGGATTGTTTAACAGTGTTGTGTTGGTTTTTGGAAGCATCATTCCCAAACCTCCACCAAATAAGAAAGTGGTTTGAAAGTATTTTCTTGAATAAAGAGAAATGGATTTTCGCAATTCGGAATTAATGTAATTCAGTCCGTCCGTATGTTCGAATTTCAAGAAATCTTGCGCAATTGTAAAGTCTTGGTCGTTGTACACCCCATCGTAGGAAGTTCCACTGTTGTAAATGTATCCGTTCATTGTGGTGGGTTGGTCGTGCAACATTACGTATTTCATGTGGTCGACACCGAAGGAAATCTGCAAGTCATTTTTGAAATAATAACCTATCCTAAAATTGTATTGCGGAATGGTCATTCTTTTTGGATTCAAATAAAGGTCGGCTGAGAAAGGAGATTGGCGGTCAACGGCTACGACATCATACAGGGTGAAATCGTAATTGTTTCCCATAAAATGAAGGGTAGAGGGGGAATAATAGGAACGGTTCCATCCCCAATAAAAGTACATCGATCCTTTTTCGAATGCGGTTGTTTTCGCGGTTTGTCCCCGTCCTGCCAAGGCAAAACATTGTGTAACCAGCAGGATAAAAAATAGTTGTTTCGATCTTTTCATGGTCGGTAAAATTAATTATTTATGGTTAACTTTACTATGACAAAAGTCAGTTTTAATTTCAACCAGAAAGTATGAAAATCCCATTTTTAGTTCTTTTTTTGATGGCTGTGCTTTTGCAAGCGTTTAGCCAAGAAACGATTGAAATAGACGAAGCGCAACAGTCGATAATCTTAGAAGCGCACAATGCGTTTCGCCGACCTTTAAAGTTGAGTGAACTGACTTGGAATGAGGAGCTATCCGAATTGGCTGAAAACTGGGCCATAACCTTGGCGAAAAAAGACAAGTCAATACACCACAGACCAGACAACGAATTTGGCGAAAACATGGCCTATTTTAACTACGAAGACCTTTCGTATGGCGTAAGCCTTTGGACAGATGAGAAGAAAGATTTTGAGTACAAGCCCATTGGGGATGATTACGCAATTGCGGGTCACTACACCCAAGTCATCTGGAAAAATACCACTGAAGTGGGTTGCGGTTGTGCCAAAGGAAAATCGGGCTATACCTACTTCGTTTGCAACTACAATCCCCATGGAAATGTTATCGGACAAAAACCTTACAAATAATGAAATACTTTTTTGCAATCTTGCTGCTTTCCACTTTCTTGTTATCTTGCCATTCGTCGCGCAGTTGTAACTGTGCAAATGCCAATTCAAAAACCACTCGTTTTAAATAATAAACCATGAGCATCCCCATTATTTTTGTCGTTGTCATACTTGTTGTGGTGATAACTTCCCTGTATACCGTGAACCAAGGCACTGTCGCAGTGATCACGCTTTTCGGAAAATACAAAAGGAGCGCAGCTCCAGGGCTTCGGTTTAAAATTCCTTTAATAGAAAAAGTATACAAAAGAATTTCCATTCAAAACCAGAGCATAGAATTGGAATTTCAGGCAGTCACCGTCGACCAAGCAAATGTGTATTTCAAAAGTATGTTGCTTTTTTCCGTGCAAAATGAAAATGAGGAAACCATCAAAAAGGTCGCGTTTAAGTTCATCAGCAATAAAGATTTAATGCAGGCTTTAATTCGTACCATTGAAGGTTCGATTCGTTCCTATGTGGCAAGTCAAAAACAATCTGAGATTTTAGGCCTTCGGAATGAGTTGGTGGAAAATGTAAAAGACCAAATCGACAACACCCTTGAAGCTTGGGGTTACCACTTGTTGGATTTGCAAATCAACGACATCACGTTCGACGCCGCAATTATGGAAAGCATGAGCAAAGTAGTGGCTTCAAACAACTTGAAAGCGGCAGCAGAGAATGAAGGACAAGCCCTGTTAATTACCAAAACCAAGGCTGCGGAAGCCGAGGGGAATGCCATAAAAATTTCAGCGCAAGCCGAGAAAGAAGCGGCCATGTTGCGTGGACAAGGCGTTGCCTTGTTTCGTCAAGAAGTGGCAAAAGGTATGTCTGAGGCGGCGGAACAAATGCAACAAGCAAATTTGGATACCAACGTGATTCTCTTCTCGATGTGGACCGAAGCCATCAAAAATTTCGCGGAATATGGAAAAGGCAATACCATCTTCTTAGACGGAAGCCCGCAAGGAATGGAAAACACCATGCGCCAGATTCAGGCGATGATGACCGAGAAAGACAAATCTGCTAAGTCCTAATCATTAAATTTTTGTAGTCAGTGGCTTGCTGATCCTGGCCTTCCAATGTTAGGTTAAAATTAATCTTTGCAATCTTTAACACTTTTGATTCAGTGATTTAAACATTTGTTTAAATAGCTTGTTTAAATTTGCACCATCGAAAATGAAATGAATTGTACTGCCGAAGAAAAAATTAAACAAGCCGCCTTACAGGTCTTCGTAAAAAAAGGCTTTGCGAATTGCTCTTCTCGAGAAATTGCAAAAGAAGCAGGAATGAATGTGGCCTTGGTGAATTACTATTTTAGGTCAAAAAGTAAATTATTCACCATCATTTTTGATTCTGTGATGGCTGAATTCATGCAATCCATGGTGCAAGTTTTTAATGGGTCCCTTCCCATTCGTGAAAAAATCAGATTTCTTATTGAGCGAGAGTATGAATTTTTAACCAAAAATCCAGAAATCCCCATTTTCATTCTAAACGAACTTTCCAGAAACCCAGAAGCCATTGAAGGATTCAAGCCCGTCATGGAAAAAGTGATGGAATCCGGCGTGTTTGAAGAAGTCACTTTGCTTCAAAAATCTGGAGAAATGCGACAAATGGATATGCTTAATGTCACCTTGCTCATCATGTCTAATTGTCAATATCCATTCATGGCGAAACCCCTTATGTCGGTCATTCACCACGTGGACGAAGTGGCATATTATGGTCAGTTAGAGGCACACAAAAACCATGTAACCCAAATGATCCTAAATTATCTTTTCCTCAACGATACAAATGAATAAAATGAAGTTACTTTTTGCAGGCATGTTGTCCCTGGTACTAGGGAATGTTTTGGGCCAAACGCTCACCTTAAATGATTTACTTAAAATGGCAGATACGGCAAATCCTACCTTGCGAAATGCACGTTTGGATATCGATATCAACCAAATACAAAAGAAGGCTTACTTGTCTTCGCGTCTGCCACTCCTCACCGCTACGGGAGATTATAAGTACAATGCCATCATTCCGGGGCAAATTGTTCCCGCAGATTTTTTCGGGGGACCTCCTGGAACCTATGCACAAGTAAAATTTGGGGTGCCTTACAACCTTAGCAACAGCCTTCAGCTTACGCAAGTGCTTTACAATCCTCAGTTGAATTTTGGGTTGAGTGCTTTGGACATCAACCAGCAAATTGTGGAACTGCAATACCAAGTGGCACAGCAGGAAGTAAAATCTCAAATTGCCAACACCTATTTTGGTTTGCAAGCTGTTTCCAAGCAAATTGAATACTTGAAAATGAATGTCAAAAACATAGACCAGTTAATTCAAAACATGGAGTTATTGTACCAACAAGGTTTAGTGATTCCTACGGAAACAGATAAATTGAGGATCAATAAAATCTCCTTGGAAAATGCCATCTTGAAATTGGAAAATACCAAATTACAACTGCAGAGTTTGTTGAAAATACTGGTGGGTATGGACGATAAAAGTCCGATGAATGTGGAAGATGACCAGGTGATACAACAATCGCTTTTGGTGGATAAAACCACAATTAATCGCCCGGAATTGGCTTTGATAAACGCGCAAAAGCAAATGAATGATGAGGAAACGAAAGGGAACAAAATGGCCTACTTGCCCAGTCTGAATTTTTATGCTTCTTACAATTACAATTACAACATGAAACCTGCCGATGACATTCGGATTGGAATTAGTTCTGCATTTATTGGCTTGCGCTTGGATTGGACCTTATTTGACGGCTTCGAAAAGCACAACAAAATTAAGATCAATGCAATGAACAAGGAGAAGTTGGAAACGCAAGAACAGTTGGTAACCAATCAAATGAACCTTGCTACGCAAAATGCTGAGCGTGAAATTACCTTGCAAACTTCTAATCTTTCCCTAAGCCAAGAACAACTAAGGCTTTCTCAAAAAGTATTTGAAACCTCGGAGGCCCAATTTAAAGCGGGAACCATCGGTACCAATGAATTGTTACAATCAGAAAATGCATTGGAGCAAGCACAATCAAATGTTGTGAGTGCCTACCTTCAATTGCGACAAGCGGAACTGAGCTTTTTAAAATCCATAAGTAGTATAAAATAATCACAAGTCATGAAAACGAACAAAAATGTATTGATTGTAGGTGGCATTGCCATTGTATTGGTAATCCTAGCGGTTTTTAAACTGATGACCAACAAAAAAAATGTGGAAGACAAAATCTACATTCCAGAAGTTGGGGCAGCGGTATTGGTAGAAGTAGATCATCCAAAATGGTATACCTTCGAAAATGAATTTAACTATTTAGGGGTTTTTGAAGCCTTTCGTCAAAACACGATCGGTGCAGAAGGAGGCGGAAAAGTCATCGCCATGAACGTTGAAGAAGGAGACAAACTCGGAAATGGTGCGCTCATCGCCAAATTGGATGATGAAATGATTCGTTTGCAAATCGAAAACCTTGAAGTGAGCATCGAAGGACAGAAAAATGACGACCAAAGGTATTCTACCTTGTCAAACCAAAATGCCGTACCTGCGGTGCAATCGGAAAAAGCCAAACTGGGAATTAAAGCGTCTATGGTTCAAAAGAAACAGCTTGAAAAACAACTTCGTGCCTGTACCATTCGTGCACCCTTTGCAGGGGTTGTATCCAAAAGGTTCATCGATTTGGGATCGGTCATTGGTTCAGGTTCTCCGGTGATAGAAATTACCGACATCTCCAACCTTAAATTGACCATAAGTGTCCCGGAAAGAGACATCAACAAGTTTAAGGTGAATGACAAAGTATCCATCAAATCAGATGCCTTCTCAGATAATGTTGCAGGTAAAGTGACCAACATTGCGGTTCAAGCCGACAAATCACACAATTTCAAAATTCAAATTCAAATCAAAAATACAAACCAGCTCTTACGCGCAGGAATGTATGGCTACGCTGTGTTACAAAGCGACAAAAAAATCACTTCGATTTCAGTTCCAAGAAAGGCATTGGTAGGTTCCCTGAAAAATCCACAGGTTTTCGTGGTTAGAAACGGCAAGGTGAAATTGGTATCCTTTACAACAGGCCTATCGGAAGGTGACCTATTGGAAGTGAGAAGTGGGCTTTCCGTAAACGACATCATCGTGGTGAAAGGACAGATCAATTTAAAAGACAATAGCAACGTAAAAATTTCAAAATAAGATGACTTTAACGGAATTATCGATAAAAAGACCTTCTTTTATCATTGTTATTTTTATCATTCTCATTGGAGGAGGATTGATTTCCTACAACCAATTGAGCTATGAGCTGATGCCGGATTTCTCTCCTCCGGTATTAACCGTCACAACAACGTATCCAGGCGCTTCTCCTGCAACCGTAGAATCCCAAGTTTCTAAACCCCTCGAGGACGGATTGAGTGGCATTGAAAACCTAGACGAAGTCACATCCTTTTCTTTGGAAAATGCTTCCGTAGTATTGCTGGAGTTTAAAAACGGGGTAGATATTAATGAAGCGTTACAGGATGCCCAACGTAAAATCAATGCCATTGAAAACAACCTTCCTGACAATGCCAGCAAACCCGTTTTAGCCAAAATTGAACCCAATGCTTCGCCTGTAATCCAAGCAAGTGCTGTGGCAACCAACATGGACAACCGAAGTTTTATGACCTTGCTCAACGAGCAAATCCTTCCCCAAATCAAACAAGTAAAAGGCGTTGCTGAGGTTCAAGTAATTGGTGGAGAAAAACGTGAAATCCGCGTGAACGTGGATAAGGAAAAGTTGAAGTTGTATGGACTTTCTTTGGCAAGCATCAACCAAGCCATCGCTGCAGCCAATGTGGAATTTCCCACAGGGAAAGTGAAAAATACGGGCGAGCAAATGACCGTTAGGCTCTCTGGGAAATTTCAATCCATAGCACAATTGAAAGACTTGGTTTTAAGCTCCTCAGGAACCTCCGTTGTGAAACTCGGTGATGTTGCCGATGTAGCAGACAATACGGAAGACCGTTTGTCCCTCTGTCGTCTCAATGGCGTGGAAGGGATTGGCCTTCGAATCAAAAAGCAAAGCGATGCCAATGCCGTTGAAATGTCTGAATTTACCAAAGCAAGGTTCAAGGATTTGGAAGAAAAATTCAAAGCCGAAGGGTTGAAGTTTAACATCGCTACCGATACTTCAAATGTTACCTTAGAATCCGTAAATGCCGTACAACACGACCTTGAACTGGCCATTTTCTTGGTCGCTTTGGTCATGTTGCTTTTCTTGCATACCCTGCGAAATGCCTTGATTGTACTCATTGCCATACCTGCATCCCTCATTTCTACCTTCATTGCCATGTACGCTTTGGGATTCACGTTGAACCTGATGACCCTTTTGGCAATGTCCCTTGTCATTGGAATCCTGGTGGATGACTCCATTGTTGTACTTGAAAACATTTACCGCCACCTTAAAATGGGCAAAAACAAACGCCAAGCAGCCTTGGATGGTAGGAATGAAATTGGTTTTACCGCCCTCGCCATTACCTTGGTGGATGTCGTAGTGTTCTCTCCCGTAGTATTTATTGAAGGTGTAATCGCCGATATTTTGGAGCAATTCTCTATCGTAGTGGTGATTTCTACGCTGATGTCTTTGTTTGTTTGTTTTACCCTTACGCCGTGGTTGGCTTCCAGAATGGCCAAAGAGGTCGACCTGAAGGAAAAGAAGAATCCCTTCTACAAATTCTTAGCGTGGTTTGAAGGCCGTCTTGAAAAATTTACAGAAGCCTATGTGCATTTGGTAAGTTGGTCCTTGAAACACAAATGGCTTACGGCACTAGGTATTTTTGTCATTTTTGTGGCCAGTTTTAGTACCATGACTTTAGGTATAGTAGGACAAGAGTTCGTGGCCCAAGGCGATGAAGGAAAGTTCATGCTTAAGCTTAAGTTTGATAAAAGCACCACCTTCGAGGAAAACAATCGGGTGACCCATGAAATTGAGGAAATGCTGATTGCCCAAAAAGACATCATTGACATTGTGTTTTCAAATGTTGGGGGTCCAAGTTCCGGGATGGGAGCAGCTTCTTTCGGTTCAGAATACAAATCTGAAATCACCGTGAAATTAATTCATGGAATGCAGGAAAAATACCCGACCATCAATTACATGACAGAGGTGCGTAAAAAAATTGAAAGTTCTCATCCAGGAGTCGAAGTCAAAGCTTTGAACATAGGAATGATTGAATCTGAAGAGGCCCCGATAGAAATCTTCTTATCCTCCAATGACAATGCATTGTTGATCAAAGAAGCCCGAAGGTTAAAAGGTTTTATGGACACGATTAAAGGCGCTAAAGATGCTTACATTTCTACCGATGACGTCACCCCGGAAATTCGAATTGAACTGGATCGAGAAAAAATGGGACAGCTTGGATTGCCCATTGCGATGGTAGGGATGCAAATGCAAAATGCACTTACAGGAAACGACGATGTGAAATATGATGACAAAGGAGAAGAGTTTGGTATTAAAATCATGATGGACAGCTACGACCGCCAGAACATTGGAGATGTTAAATCCATGTCTTTTATGGCGAATGATGGAAAACAAGTGCGATTGGAAGAATTTGCCAATGTAACCATGGAAAATGGAAATGGTTCCCTGGAAAGAAAAAACCGTGCAAACAATACAACCTTGAGATGTTGGGTGTTAGGTCGTGCAGCGGGAAATGTTGCGCAGGACATCGATGCGTATTTGAAAGACAAACCCCTTGATCCGAATGTGAAAATGAAGTGGGGTGGGGAAGTAAAACGTCAAAAGGAATCCATGGGTTCCTTGGGTACTGCAATGGGCATCGGTCTCTTACTCGTTTACCTAATTATGGTGGTGCTTTACGACAATTTTGTCTACCCGTTCATTGTCCTTTTCTCAATCTTTGTCGCGCTCATCGGTGCCGTATTGGCCTTGAGTTTGTCTTCCTCTAACATGGGTATTTTCACCATGCTTGGTATGCTCATGCTCCTCGGACTTGTGGCGAAGAATGCCATCTTGATTGTGGATTTCACAAACCATTTGAAGAAGGATGGAATGAGTACGCGAGAAGCCTTGCTGGAATCCGTACGTACGCGTTTGAGACCCATCTTGATGACGACCATCGCCATGGTAATTGGTATGATTCCCATTGCAGTTGCAAAAGGTACAGGGGCCGAATGGAAAAATGGCTTGGCTTGGGTACTTATCGGTGGGTTGACAAGTTCAATGTTCCTCACCATTATCGTGGTTCCTTTGATGTACGACACCGTTGACCGAGTTAAATCATGGTTTGCTAAACGAAAATTGGTAAAGAAATTAGCAGTTACGGAAGAAGCTTAAAGCCTCTCCAAACTATTTCTGTATCCAGAGTTGTTCGAAGTATTGGGCGTTGTCCAATTGGAGTTGAACGGTATACATACCCGTAGGAATGTTGGAGATTTCTACCTTTTGTTTTGCTTTGGATTCCAAAGGATAGGCTTTTACCACCCTGCCAAAAGCATCATAGACTTTAAACAAAGCTGTTTTTTCTGAAATATTTTCGGTTTCAATGAACAGCTCCTGCGTTGCTGGGTTTGGGTATATTTTGAAACCAGACGTGGTTTCTGAAATTCCTGCACATCCTTCAATCGTAATGTCTTGACTGAAAAAAGAAGTTCCTGCATTGTTTTCAACATACAAGGTTACATGGAAAACACCGGTTGTATCAAAGGAAACAACAGGATTACTACCTGTGGCATAACTTGGCGTGGCACCGTTGGAAAAGGACCAGAAATAGGTGTTGTTCATGCCTGTTCCTTCGTAATTTAACTGAATGACTTCTTCTGGACAGGCAAGTAGGGTAGATGCGGAAAAGTTCGCAACCGGTGCTACGTTGGATTGACCGTCGTTTCGGGTATACCAAATGGGAGAAGTGAAAATCTCGTCGCCATCCCCTTGAAGAATCCTTGCATAGTAGTAATAGGTACTTCCGTCTGGTATATTGTGGGTGAAGGAATGGGTTGTGGTAGCATTTGCTTGGGTTAGCAAGGTTGCTTGGTTACCACTTCCAGGTATGCCATGGTAAATAAAAATACTTGCCACGGTTTCTGAGAGGTCAAAGTCAATGCAATCGATAAATATGGTTGGGTTTCCCGCTTGCGTGATGATGCTCCCCATGGGTTGCTCATTGACCTTGAAGTCTGGACGGAAATTCCAATCATCTGAGGCATAAAAATGCATTTTTCGGAAGGCATATAGCAGGTCGTTTTTAGTCAATTTACCCGCAAACAATCCCAAACGCCCTTGTTGGGATCGACCAAATACGCTGTTGTGGGTGTCGTGGTCAAGTCCGACGCCAAGGTGATAGCCACGTTTCAAAGCATCCGTGTATCTTGCCCAATAAGAACCATTCGTTGGGTTGCTGTAGGTAAAATTCGTTGAAAATGCGGGGCCACTTCTGAATGCCAAACCAACGATGGCTTCATCTGCCACAGAATCCGCTTGAACGGTGAATAAGCCATTGTAATCGCTTCCTTGTGGATGTGCCAAATAACCAAAAGTATTGGGTTTGCTGTTGATGGTTTGCCACAAACCCGTGTAGTCATATTCCCCAACATAGGCGTCGTACAAGTTGTTTTGCCAACCAATTAAACTGTCATACCCATAAATTAAAATGTGTCCGCCATTCGCAATGATGCCCCATTCCATGCCATACATGGCCACAAACGTATCCTCCACCGTTGCATTGAGGGCATCGTTTACACCATTGTAATAGTATTGTTTATTGATCATTCCGCTCGCGTAGTGGTTGTGTTCAGAGATTCCATAAAAATCAATGTGCAATGATTCTTTGGCATACTCGAAGTCCTGAAATGGCTTTGACATGCCCGAAGTTACACTGTCTTTGTTCCCATCTGAATAGCCAGAGTGCGCGTGAATGTTACCGTAGTAATGATTCCAGTTTTGGGCAATGCCTTGTTTTGCAAAACACAAAAGGAGTAAAAGCGTGATTTTTTTCATGGCACAAAGGTTAACCCAAATGTAGCAAATCGTGCGCTATAAAGGAATAAAAGACCACAAATTCAATTCCGTGTAGAAGAATTTAGGTCTATCGAGAATTAAAGTTCTTAATTTTATACCCATGAAGAAACTGTTTTTTTGTCTTTTACTTCTCTTTCCCTTGATCTCATTTGGGCAGATCACTTGGCATGCAAAAAAGCATCCTGGAGTTTCGGTCACTTTTTCGGGTTTTGGGGATTTGTATCTCGGTTACCAAACCAATGCGGGACTTTATAAATTTAATTTCCTTTACAGCCACAAATTAAACCGAAGGGTGCGCAATAACCTTTTGTTGTTTCGAACAGAATTTAAATCCAAACGGTTTCACTCCACTTTGGGACTTATGAATGGGGATTACGTGACCTACAATCTTTCTTCTGAACCCTTTTGGGCAAAACCCCTCAACCAAGCCTATGTGGGATTTAAGGTGCTAAAAAAGAAGAATCTTTGGTTGGATGCGGGAGTTTACAGTTCATACATCGGAATTGAATCTTCTGTTTCATCGGATTGTCCAACCTTAACCCGTAGCATTGTGGCTGACAATTCGCCTTATTACCTGTGCGGGGTGAGGTTATTGTATACCTCCGAAAACAAAAAGCATGAATTTGGGGCGCATGTGTTGAACGGTTGGCAACGCATTTATTTCGACCCAGCGATCAAGAGACCGGCCTTTGGATTCCATTACAAATACAATGTCTCACCCGATTTTTCTTTAATGTATGCTGCTTTTTATGGCTCCGTTTACCCTGATGAAATGAAAATCAATCGGTTCTACCAACATGTAAATGCTTCCTACGTGAAGGGCAAGTGGACTTTCATTTCAACTGTCGATTTAGGAATTGAGGCGGGGTATCTTTGGGGAGCTGGGCAGGTAATTGCAAAGTATCAATTCGCAACCAAATGGGCATTGGCAAATCGAGTAGAAACCTATTTTGATCCGTATAACAGATGTCTAACCAGCGGTACGAGTGTGAAAAAAGGAATTGGCGGTTTTTCCACTACCTTGGATTTCCAACCTACCTCAAACATCTCCATTCGCATGGAGCCAAAAGTTTTTGTTGCCAGTAATGAAATCCTGAATTCTGAACAATTTTCTTTTATGGGCAATGTAGGTGTTGCGGTTAAATTTTAACACAGGGACAGAACTTACGTAGTTTTGAGAAAAAGTCTTATTTTTGCATCCCTCAAAGTAGAGATTGGCAAGAAAGCATTGATGGTTAAATCAGTTTTTTTTTGAAAATTTTGGTCCTATAGCTCATTCGGTTAGAGCAACTGACTCATAATCAGTAGGTGCTTGGTTCGATTCCAAGTGGGACCACCATAACAAAAACGAGAATGAGAGCGAAAGCGTCATTCTCGTTTTTGTTTTTCTTCATTCTCTTTCTGCTTCTCTTTCTTTTTGATTTATAAAAGGGGAATCTTTCCACTCCAAAACGCCCATCAAATCAGAACAAAAGTTCGATAATTCAGACAATTCACCTACAAGTGAAAAATTGAGTTTGGGAGTTCTCACATGCTCATTTTGCTAGAATTAAAGCTCCTAAAATTATTTTTTTTATAATTTAATATGCTAGAAGTAAAATCATTAATTTATTGGGTAACTTTTTAAATTAAATGCTATTTTAAAGATTCAAAAATTAACTAGAATAAAAATGATAAAATTTATTAATACTTGGTATCCTATAATTATTGCTTTTATTTGTTTGCTTTACTCTATTGGATTAGGTGTTTTTGGAAATACCGAAGGAGCGCAATATTCAGCGCATTGGCCAGGGACAATTTTATTGTTCGCCATCGCAATTAGACAACGCAGAAAAGATTCGAAAAAATGAGTATTACAATGTACATAATAGGGTTTGTTATTTTCGCTGTATATGTGGCCCTTACCGTTTGGAATATCTACAACTCCAACAAGGATAGTAAATAGAAATAATATATTTCTTACTGAGGTATTGAATCATTTAACGTCAGTCTAGCGTTAAAAATACCACTCAAAAAGTTGGCTCTTTTAATAAAGTTTAATAGCTAACTGAATTTTGTGCGAAGAACTAAACCAGTTAGATTTTTGAAACCCGCACTTTATATTTTGTCAAACTAATTGAACGTTGGAATTGAATTTTAACTTAAATAAATTATTTCAATATAAAACGTTTTTTATTTTCAACGCCCCTCTGGGCCTTATCCTGCATTTGATGGTAATTATAATTACCTAACCCTGATATTTACGCTAACATTATTGAAAATTATTTGTTCGATAGTTATTAAATATTTTCAAATCTCATGATAGTAGGAATTCCATCTGAAGTTTTGTTTAATGAATCGCGCGTAGCTGCAACCCCACAAACAGTGAAACGATTACTTAAACAAGGTTTTAAAGTAATTGTCCAACGTAATGCTGGAGAAAAAGCAAATTTTTCAGATCTTCAGTTTCAAAATGCAGGAGCCCAAATTGTAAATGACGCAATTGACATTTACAACAATTCAGCTATTATATTGAAGGTTAATGAACCAACATTAAAAGAGCTTGACATAATGGTTAGCGGAACTGTTTTGTTAAGTTTTATGAGACCTGCACAAAATCAAGAACTTCTTCAAAAATTAGCAGAGAAAAACATTAGTTGTATTGCAATGGACGCTATACCTAGAATTTCTAGGGCTCAAAAGGTTGACGTTTTATCCTCTATGGCGAACATCGCAGGATACCGTTCTGTAATTGATGCAGCATTTTATTTCGGTCGGTTCTTGAATGGTCAAATCACTGCTGCTGGAAAGGTAGAGCCTGCAAAAGTATTAGTGATTGGTGCGGGTGTTGCCGGATTAGCGGCCATTGGCGCAGCAAATTCTTTGGGAGCAATAGTAAGAGCTTTTGATACTCGGAAAGAAGTTGCTGAGCAAATTCAATCAATGGGAGCTCAATTTCTCACCATTGATATCAACGAAGATGGTGCGACAGATTCTGGTTATTCAAAGGAAATGAGTGAGGAATTTATTGCTGCAGAAATGGCGCTGTTTAAAGCACAAGCCGAGGAAGTTGACATTATCATTACAACTGCGCAAATTCCTGGTCGTGAGGCGCCAAAATTAATTTTAGAAAGCCATGTTGCTGTCATGAAACCGGGATCTGTAATAGTTGATTTAGCCGTATCTTCTGGAGGAAACTGTGTTTTAACCAAGAATGGAGAAATTTTTAAAACAGAAAATGGCGTCACCATTATAGGAAAATTAAATCAGTTACCGGCACAATCATCTCAACTTTATGGTAATAATTTATGCCATATGTTGGACGATATGGGAAAAGCTGAAAATTGGAATATTAACATGGAGGATACGATCATTTCAAGAGCAATGGTAACCCACAATGGTAAAGTAAATTGGCCACCTGAACCCTTACCTGTTAGCTCAATAAAACCTCAAGTTCTAGCTCCTAGTCAAGATCAACAAAAGGAGGAACTAAAAAATAAGAATAAAAACAATGGATGGTCGATGATTATCAAACTAGGATGTGTCGGTTTGCTGTTATTAAGCTTAGGACAAGTTGCACCTGCAGAATTTATGCAGCATTTTACGGTATTTGTGTTGGCTGTTTTCATAGGATGGCAGGTAATATGGAATGTTGCACATTCATTGCATACACCTTTAATGGCCGTTACCAATGCCATCAGTGGAATCATAGTTGTTGGTGGTTTACTCCAAACGAAAGACAGCATAAATTTAAGCAGTGTTTTAGCTGTCATAGCTATTTTCTTTGCATGCATTAATATAGTTGGAGGATTTTTCGTTACACAGCGAATGCTAAAAATGTTTAAAAAATAATCGATTATGATCTCAGGAATACAAACAGCAGCATATGTTTTTGCCAGTATATTATTTATTTTAAGTTTAGGTGGTTTATCATCTATTGAATCATCCAAGAGAGGGGTTCTTTATGGGATTCTTGGAATGCTCGTAGCTGTTGTAACTACTGTTTTTGGAAAAGATGTCCAAGGTCACATATATATCATAGTGGCTATAGTAGCGGCTTCCTCTATTGGGATCATGCTCGCTAGACGTGTAAAAATGGAATCAATGCCTCAATTGGTTGCGGTTCTTCACAGTTTTGTTGGGTTAGCTGCTGTTCTTGTTGGCATTGGATCATTTCTTGATGTCGGAATTAAAGAAATAACGAATACTGAAAAAACGATTCACCTAACAGAAGTTTTTATTGGTGTATTTATCGGTGCCATAACATTTACAGGATCGATCGTAGCATGGGGGAAGCTGGATGGTAAAATCTCTAGTAAATCTTTGATATTTAAAGGTCGCCATTTTCTCAATATCTTTTTAGTGCTGGCTTGTATAGTGTTGGGTGTGTTTTTTGTGAATTCCGCAAACGAACATGGATTAACTTATCTTTTGGTAATGACTTTTATTGCTGGACTTATTGGATATTTTTTAGTCATGGCGATAGGAGGAGCAGATATGCCTGTAGTCGTTTCCATGTTAAATTCCTATTCAGGATGGGCAGCGTCTTCCGCTGGATTTATGTTAGGGAATGATTTGTTAATTATTACAGGGGCTTTAGTTGGAAGTTCTGGTGCAATTCTTTCTATAATTATGTGCAAAGCAATGAATAGGTCATTTATATCTGTAATTCTTGGTGGTTTTGGGACAATTTCTACAAGTTCAGCATCTACCGTAATCGAAGGGGAAATTACCGCTTTACTGCACGATGAAGTGTCACAATTACTGAAAGAAGCTAAAACAATCGTAGTAGTTCCGGGATATGGAATGGCAGTTGCCAAGGCCCAATATCCAATTTATGAAATGGTTAAAGAATTACAGAAATCAGGTAAGACAGTTCGTTTTGCGATTCATCCTGTCGCTGGCCGTCTTCCGGGCCATATGAATGTTTTATTGGCCGAGGCAAATGTTCCGTATGATATTGTTATGGAAATGGATGAAATCAATGATGACATGGCAAGTACCGATGTGGTGATGGTAATTGGTGCGAACGATATAGTAAATCCGGGAGCAGAGGATGATCCTTCGAGTCCCATATACGGCATGCCAGTTATTAAAGCCTGGAAAGCAGAACATGTAATTATAATGAAAAGATCCATGTCTGTTGGTTATGCAGGAGTTGAAAACCCTCTATTCTACAAGCCTAATGCTCAAATGCTCTATGGTGATGCAAAAGAAAGCGTTGATAAAATACTAGGATTTCTAAAATCAAATCAATAGGGATTTTTCTTACGAAGTGAATACTTAAAGGGCTTAACTAAGTTTTAATTCTAGTCGATTTGCTGACGTTAGAACTAATTTTACAAGCGACTAAGCCGTGCCATATCCTCCCTCAACAAGTTCGATAATTCAGACCTTTGGCCCATATTTTATTCATCCTTTCGAGCGTCCAGCGATGCTAAATAGTTTCTTGCATTTGTCAAATGAATTTCTTGTTTTTCCGTCGACATCTTATCAAAGGTATGCACCAACATTCCCAAGCGAGGATTCGATAAAAAGAAGGACCGTTGTTTGTTCATGAAATGCCAAAAAAGACCGTCCCAAGTCGCTTGCCAATCTCCTTTTTCGTAATCACTCATCTTCATCAAATAATTACTGCCACTGATGTATGGTTTGGTAGACATCAATCCTCCATCGGCAAATTGACTCATTCCATAAATGTTGGGAACCATTACCCAATCATACGCATCTATGAAAAAAATCATAAACCACTCGTAAACCTCGTCAGGATCAAATTCGCACAATAACATGAAATTCCCTAGTACCATCAAGCGCTCAATGTGATGACAATAGCCGGTATCAATTACTTTTTTAAGGGTGATGTCAATGGGAGGAATCCCTGTCGTTCCCTTCCAAAAGGACTCGGGAATCTTCCGCTTGAATCCCCAATAGTTTCGTGTGCGTTCTTCTTTTCCCTTGATTTCGTAAACCATTCGTATGAACTCCCTCCAACCCATGATTTGACGTACAAATCCTTCCAATGAATTCATGGGGATCTTGTGCTTTTCAGCAAAGCTAAGTGCTTCATCTAGGACAAATTGAGGGGTCAAAAGCCCAACGTTAAGCATTGGTGTCAACACACTGTGATGCAAAACCAATTCATCCTTAACAATTGCATCTTCATACGTTCCGAAGTCCGCAAAGCGTTCGGTAAAAAAGCGCTGCAACCATTCCTTTGCCCCTTCAAAGGTGGTCGGATATTGAATCCACCCATTCAATTTCCCGGGATTATTGGAAAAATAAGTATCCGTAAATGCGTTGGCCTCCCGTTCTCGTTCATTCAATACGGGAATTTTTATCTCTGGAGCTATGCCTTTCTTTGGAAACTTATTTCGGTTTTCTTCATCGAAGGACCATTTCCCCCCAAGGGGTTGCTGGTTGGTGTCCACCAAAATGCTACGTTGTGTGCGCTGTTGCTTGTAAAAATCCGCTTGAAACAATTTCTTTTTTGATCCAAATTTCGCAGTTAAGGATTCGATGTCATTTAAAAACATCGGGCTCCCAAATTTGACTGTCTTGATTTCTTCGGCTTGACACGCTAGGGAAATGTGTTTTTCCAACCAATGATCTGAGGTTTCGACATAATAAATGTTTGAAGCTCCAAGCGACTTTATGTGAGGGATTAGGTGACGTATGTCGGAAATATCTTCGTTGCTTGAAATGTAATTTACCGTCTTTCCTTTCGCCAATAACCAGTTTTCATATTGTTTCATGGAGCTCCGATGAAAAGCGATTTTCCGTTTGTGAAAAGGATACTGTCGAAAATACAGGTATTCTTCGACCAGATAAAAGATTTCACATGCTGGAAGCATTGGGTTTTCTTCAAAAAGTTGATGCGGAAAAATAAGTCCTACGTTCATACTTGTTGTTTATTCGTTCTACATCGGTCACTACAATATTTCACTTCCTCCCAAACTTTTTCCCATTTTTTCCTCCAGGTAAAGGGACGCTGGCAGGTCAAACAGACTTTTTGCGGCAAATCACGCTTTTTTCGCTGTTTCATTTTCTTGGGTTGACATGTTTTTTCACAATGCGCTTGGCGTCGTTCTTAACGGCGATTTCTTTTCGAAAGGACCAAACCTCCTCACTTGAAGAACGCTGTGTTTCTTCTAGGTTTACAATGGGAAATGGGTAATCCACCCCGATGCGAAAGGAATAAAGTGTTTGTTCCATTTCACTCAGCAACCACGGTTCGTGTATGAATTCGTCGGGAACGGGAGCGAGTTCAGGTACCCACTTTCGAATGAATTCGCCTTGTGCATCGTGCTTTTTTGAATTTTTGATTGGATTGTAGATCCGAATGATGTTCATGCCTGTTAATCCTGCTTGCATTTGAATCTGTGGGTAATGAATTCCGGGCTCGTAGTCCAAAAAGAGACGCGCAAGAAAATGCAATTCACGCCAATCTTGACCAAGGTTAAAGACATAAAAAGAAACCAACATGGCGCGCATTCGAAAATTGACATACCCCGTTTCGATTAAACAACGCAAACAAGCATCTACAAGCGGCACCCCCGTTTTCGCACCATGCCAAGCGGATAAATAGGATTCATTTTTAGGTTTTTCTTTGCCTAGATAGGCCCTGTTAAACGGTTCAAACTCGATTCGACATTCATCTTCAAATTTTTGGATGAAATGGCAATGCCAATGCAGACGAGAAATGAATTGGGTCAAGGCACGTTTGTGGGTCGAGGTTTTGTAATGCTGCATGGTATATTGATACACCATCCGCATGCTGATGTTCCCATAACTTAAATAGGGTGATATGCGGCTGCAGCTTTTTCGACTCAATGCGGGTTTGGAAATGTGATTTGCATAGTTTACACTTCGTTTCTTAAGAAAGCTGTCCAGGTATTTCCAAGCAAAAGTTTCTCCGCCAGGTTGGAAATTGGGATGGTCAGTAGTTATATCTATTGGCAAATCGACTCCTTTCAGCTGAAGATAGGTGGTCGTTTCCAGTGCAAGTATGTTCCACTCCTTTTCCGATGCTAAAAAAGGCTTTTGCTCCATGATGGCCTTCCATCTTTTTTCCCAACCTACCCGGGAATTTCCTCCACGTTGTACCGCATTGTGTGTGTATTCATTCCACCTAATGTGATGTGCGTTACAAAATGCTTGTACTTTTTTATCCCTCTGGAAAGTTAAACGGTTTCCGACTTCCTGGTGAGAGAAAATCGTTTGAATGGTATAGGTTTTTTGTAATTCACTGAACAATGGAATTACTTCCGAATGAAAGAGGTAAAGCTGTGCGTTACCTGCGTTAAGCTTCCCATTCATTTCCCGTAAGGATTGATGCACAAAACGCCAATGCCGAACATCGCTATCGTGGTACTTCATCACCGATGGTTCAAAGCAATAGAGTAGGAGGATGGGGAGCGATTGTTTTTGGGCATGAAACAAGGCTTCGTGATCCGTAAACCGTAAATCCCGCTTAAACCAAACAACCACGATTTCCGGTTTGGCTATATTTTGCTCGGCCATTTCTCTGGTTTAGCATAAGACAAACGATGCAATAATTGGTTTTCATAATACGCATCTAAGCCGGCGCAGGTTAGGGTATCCGCTTTTGACACATCTATAAATCCATCATCCGACAAACAATGTTCATCAAATTCGATGTACTGAATGCTGCCAATGATTAGGAGGGTTCCATTGATGGCGATGTCTATTTTTTCTTCGAACTGCATTCCTATTTTAATCGGAGCTTCCTCGACAAAAGGAGCAGTGAAAGGTTCAATAAATCGCTCTGTGAAACCGCACGCTTCAAATTCTGAAACATTGCAGGGATATTTGGCCGATGTCTGGTGTGCCTTCTCAGAATGATCCTTGCGAATCAAGTTAAAGGTATATGCTCCCGTTTCGAGGATGTTGCGTAAGGTGTCGCGCTGCACGATGTCAGGTCGACAAATGAATCCCCACAAGGGTGGGTTCGCTCCAATGTGAACCAAGGAATTAAAAATTGCCAGATTGGTATTCCCGTCCAATGATTTTGTTCCAATCAAAACGGCTTGTTTTATCCCAGCCAATGAGTTGATGAACATCGCTCGGTAACGATTGTCAAATGAAAGGAGTTGGGATGCATCAATGATCATGTGTGTAATTGTTTTTGAAGGAGCTCTTTTTTCAATACTTTCCAATAGGCGAAGAAAGAAGGGAAATACCCGGTCAGTTCCGTTGAAATCCAATCCCTCGGTTCCTCAGTTCCAGTATAACCCGCATTCAGGGGATGTTCTTTGAAATAAATTTCACCCAAAGAATGGGTTTCCAATAGTTCCGTAAAAGACCCGACGAAAAGTTGGAGGTTGTCAATGTTCTTTCCAAGTTCCAAAATGAAATGTAGAACATTTGAACTCACAGGGTGTTCCTTAAAAAAGACAGGATCAAGTAATAAAATGCGATTGCCCGCTTCTTCACGGTGCCAGGTCGGATCAAGGTTGTAAGGGTTGTAAACAAACGTGGGAAGCGATGCATCCACAACTGTTTTTTCGACGGTTGGAAGTTGGGTCTCCAGCCGAATTTCACACGTTTCCAATAGCGCTTGCGGGATTTGTTTGGGTGGCAAGTATTCATAGGGCGCGTCGAGAAAGGACCCGTGTTGTTGCATTCCTGTGAAGCGATTGATGTTTTCTTGATTTGCAACGTATTTCTTGTTGCTGTTTGCACCGCACACCCATTGCCAACTGCAACGGTTACTGGCCCAGTCGCCATCTAACAAATGGTAATACATCCATTTTGAAGGTAAAAACCAATGGGATTTACCGATGTTCGTTACCAATGCGGCTGTATACATACGCAGGTGGTTGTGCATGTAACCGAGGGAATACAATTGTTGGATGGACTGATCGATGGCAAGAATTCCCGTTTGAGCATTCACCACCGCGGATGGAATCTCCTGATGTGCCACATCTGTTTGTGTAAATTTGAGATCCAATGCCAAGTTTCGCACTTGTCCCACACGTTGAAAGTAATCACGCCAAGACAATTCTTTGACGAAATCTTCTATTTCTTCCACTTGATGTCCTTTGGCAAGAACTGCATCCAAGACCATTTTAGTACTGATCACACCTCTCGAAATGTAAGGGGAAAGGTAGGTAACGGCCCCAGTCAAATAATTACGTGTCTCGCCATACTTTATCGGATCTATTTGCTGAATTCGTTCGAGAATTTCATGGTATTTGGTGGGGAAATTCATTTACCGCTTGCTGATTTTGTTCATCGAAATACCTGTTTGACGGGTACATTTAAAGCGTTGAATTTCTGGATTGCGTTTTTTGGCGTGCTTTAGGCTTACCCCACTGTTGACGCGATCGCGCCAAAGAATGAAACTGCTGCGTTTTAATTCCTTGCGCATCAATGCAATTACCTGCGTTTCTGTTTGGCCAAATTGTATAAAAATTGCTTCGAAGGGTGTTCTGTCTTCCCAAGCCATTTCAATGATGCGATCGATGTCGACTTGTTCCATTTTATATCGTGATTTAACCCCATTGCTAAACACGAATTTGTGATTATTGTTTAGACGTCGAAGCTATTTTTGAATTCCCCTGTCCTTGTTCTGCCCCTGAGCAAAGTCGAAGGGACAGGGCAAGGGACATGCATGGGAAAAGACGAGTGTTTCGCAAGCCGTTTGGCAGCGTTATTCAACAATGTAACGCATCAAAACGTAGGTACCTGCGGAGGATTGAACGATGATTTGTAGGTCTCCGGAAACCATTGGCGTATAGTGCTCAATGTAATTCCCATTGTTTCGCTTGAGCGGTTTCCAAATTTGGTTTTCATCAAGTAAATAGAATTTTACACCGGGTTCGTTGCATTCGATTTCAAATTCAATCGGTTTCCCAACGGCTAAGGTGCGATCTTTTGGTGCTTTACGTATGCTGTATTCCCCGTCCAGTTGATACATAATAGGTAAAATGATGGGTTTCTTGGTTTTTAATTTTGCCAAGATTTCCTCTGCTGTGAGAAACCCTTGACGGAGGTAATGCGGAGAGACATCGGGTAGGCTTTCAAAATCCTCCAACGTTATTTTTTGGGTGGTAAAGAGTTCCATCGGATTTTCAGGAAAATGGGTGAATACAGCCTGGGATGGAGGCACATTAAACCAATGGTCGTTGAATTCTTTAATGGATATTAACCGTCCCTTCTTGTCTGTTCTTCCAGCGCCCTCCCCCCAACACGCATCGAATATCCGCCAGGAATTGTCTATTTTCACCGCGTTCCACGCATGGTTTGATTCACTGAAATGATCCCCCTCCTCATAGTCAATTCCCTTTGCATAACCTACGATTGAGATGACTTCGATGCCCGTGTTTTTTGCCAAGGCTTCGAATAGGCTGGCATACCCGGCGCATACGCCCACCCTTGATTTCAGGACTCCTTCCGCGGAATTGTCTCCGTAGTTTTTTGAATTGTATCCTTTGTCGTTATAGGAAATGTTCTTCGTTATCCAAACATAGACACCGCGCGCTTTATCAAGGTCTGTTTTCGCTTTTCGATTGATGTAAGCGGCGATGTTTTCGATGCTGCTTTCCTCGCTCGAAGGGCACTCACGCATGTGGGCATCGATTTCGTGGAAGGGTAGGTTGTCAATCGTTTTTAGTGGCGTTGTAGCCAAGGCTACGTTCGCCAGCATTAGGAAAAAAAAGAAGGTTTTCATAGGCGGTTTGTTTCTGAGTACAATGTTCGTTTGGGTTTTGGTAACAGTTTTTTTTTCTGCGCCCCAACCCCTACTTTTTCCGTAACCTTTGAAGCGGTTTGCATTCCCCTTTTACTAATTTAGAACCATGAAAAAACTATTTTTTGCGCCTGTTTTCTTTTTTTTACCGGGTATTTTTAACCTGGTCTTTTCCCAAACCGTCGTCGATGTTGAATCCAATGAATATCGCTGTGTTTTTATTGGAAACAACATTTGGATGGCGGAAAACCTTCACGTCAAGTCCTTTCGAAATGGCGATGTAATTTTTCATGCGCAAAGCGCCGAAGATTGGATCCTTGCCAGTCAAAACAAAGAACCCGCTTGGTGCTATTATGAAGACGAAAATGGCCTTGATATGAATACTGTCCTATACAATTGGTTTGCTGTAACCGACAATCGCGGTATTGCCCCTTTGGGCTGCCATGTGCCTGACCTTGTTGAATGGGCCAGCATGATCAAAAGTTTAGGGGGACTCTACACGGCGGATGAAATGTTAAAATCCGAGGTAGGTTGGGAGGGTGCTACAGCTAACGTTTCTGGGAAAACTGGAGGTTTTGATGCCTATCCGGTGGGTAGTCGTTATGTAGGGTTGGACGCCTCTTTTTACTGGGTTAACGCAAAAAGTTTTGGGAAATACACCAATTTTTGGACAACGAATTCATTGAACAATAAAAAGAAGAGCGATTATGGTCACCGGGTCGGACTTTCGTTTGACTCAGATAATGTTATCAATGATTATTCGAATGAACGGTTTTATGCAACCAACCTAAACCTCAAAGGGAACGGGTTCTCTGTGCGATGTGTACTTGATGAAAATCCTTAATCGAAGTTTGCTTACTCGTTTCTTAAATACAATTTACATCCAAAGGATTCCGTAAGCGGAAGGGTAACGGGTTCGTTTTTTAGCAAGGATTCAACGGCATCTTGGATGTAGGAATGGGCTTCGTCGGGATGTTGTCCGTTGTCATCCAAAGCGCCTTGGTACTGTACCACCCAATTTTTATTAACCTTCCAGATGACAAAGGCTTGCGGGTTATGCGTTGCATGAAACATCTTAGCCACCGTTTGTGTGTAGTCGTACAGATAAGGAAAAGTGTAATTCTCCTTTTTGGCTTTCTTTTGCATGAGCACGAATTTTTCCTCGTCATACACCAATGTGTCCATTGAATTGACGGCTAGCAGTACGACATCTTTTTTTGCGTACATCTCATGTAGCTGTTTCAAACGATCTGTATACAGTTTGGCAAAAGGGCAATGGTTGCAGGTAAACACGATGATAAAGCCCTTTGCTTTGGGGTAATCGGTGGTTGAAATTATTTTATTATTAACATTCAGCAAGCTGAAATCATTGATTTTACTTGAGAATTCAGGCGATGTGATTTGCGCATAACCGAGGGTGTTTACACACAAAAAAAGTAGCCCCAATACGAACCGCATTATTCCACAATGAATTTCCGCGTGGTTTCAATCTTGGTTTTAGGCTCTGTAAAAATCAAATAGTAGACGCCAGACGCCAGACCATCAATGGAAATTCCTTGAGAGATTTCCGGTTGTGGCAACATACGAACGGTTTTACCGACTGCGTTCAAAATCTTTACATAATAGGGTTTTGGTAGTTCTTGATTGGAATGTAAGTAGATTTTTCCGCTGGCGGGATTCGGGATTATGTTAAAATCCAAAGACTCCGAATTGTTTTCCTGCAATCCACTTCCATTGTCTGTCACGACAAATTGGCCCATCATTCCCTCATCTTCATGCAAGGAAATGTGACAGTGGTACATAAAAGGGTGTTGGCTGTCTGCATAATCTTCAAATTTCGCAATGAACCGAACCGTTTCTTGTGCTTTTACCATAACAACATCTTTCCATCCTTGCTCATACATAGGAGGGGCAACCCCATTGCGCGTAAGAATATAAAATTCAACATCGTGGATGTGAAAAGGGTGACCAAAGTTGGAAGTGCTTTTCAATTCCCATATTTCAGTGTTGTTCAAAGGAACGGTTTTGTTGATGGTGTTGATGTTGAACAATGCATGACCGATAACAAACGCAGTGGGACCGGTTGTACCTGCTACGCCATTACTATCGGTAATCGTGATGGTTCTGGTAATGTTTGCACTTGCTTCTGCAGGAAAAACATTGGTTGTTAAGGTGGCAGGAATACTTGTTATGGGATTTACCGTTTGGTTACCTACGTTTAAGTGAAGGATTTTAAAGTCAGAATGCTGAAGGAAATTGGCGAATGGACCATTTGGAAATTGATCACCTCCGGGAATGTTTTGTGGCAAAGAGGCGTTGTAGGCCTTCATATCGAAGTTTGTGCCGGTTTGTCCCGTACAGTTTACCAAAATCTCAATGCGCTCACCTGCATTCAACAAGTACCTGTTAACACTAACCGGATTGTCCAACAACCCTCCATCGGATGTGATAACGGAAAAACTTCGGTTGTCACTGAACCCTATATTGTATGACCTTTCGATGGCACCATTGAGGATGCGAAGTCGCACCACTTGCGCAGGGATTGTGGTTTGCGGACGTAGGGTTCCGTTCACCATCATGCTATCGCCGTAAGGAACTACGCTGAATTGATTCGATGCAGAAAAATCCCTGTCAGTCAATACCAATGGTATGTCGTCAACACCATATTTTCTTGGCAAGGCAAGGGCTGACTCAATGGGATCACGAACGATGATTAATCCGCCGATTCCTTTGGTCACTTGTTCCATGGTCATCTCGTGCAGGTGTGGGTGAAACCAATACAAACCAGCATTGTTGGTCACTTTCCAATACGGTTGCCACAAGGTACCCGGCGGTATGATTTGGTGAGGGCCACCATCCATAACGGCAGGAAGGTGCATTCCATGCCAGTGTAAGGTTGTAGAGTCATTAAGTTGATTATTCACATTAAGGTGTACGGTATCACCTTTCTGAAAAAAGAGGGTAGGACCCCAAATTTTCCCATTGATTCCGCCGGTGATGGTTTGGTTCCCGGTTGGAACGATTTGCGCAAAAGTATCCCGAATGTTAAGGTTAAAAACCGTCCCGGATAGCGTGTCAGGTATCCAAAGGGTTTGGTAGGCTTGGGAAAAAGAAGTCCCTTGAGCGACCCAAAGTACAAGACTGAGTAGTAGGATTTTTTTCATGAGATTTTTTGTTTTTTAACTTCTTATTGTTTTATAAGTTTTTGACATGAAGACTGGTCACCCGCTTGAATCTTTACATAATAAATTCCTGAAGGAATCTGGGAAACATTAACCAGGGTGTTTGTTCCATCCGTAGTACATTCAACAGGAAGGACACTTCCTTTCATATCAAAAAATTGAATAGATGATGGGAGGACATTGGTTAGGGTGAAAAAATCGTTTGCTGGGTTGGGATGTATTTGAAAGTCGTTGGCATGGGTCTCTTCTATCCCAACCCCAATTCCGGCCAATTCAGACCAAGTGAATGTTTTGGGCATGCCCAAAGTATCCAAGCTCATTTCGGCGATTGCAATTTTACCGCCTTTGCCCACCCAAGAATAACTGTGCGTTGTATCTGAACTTGTACTTACCAAACTCCACGTGGGAGGAAAAATAGGCAAAGCCCAAACCGAATCCACAGAAATTTCCATGGTATGAACACGAAGCACATCGTAGGTTCCATGAGGGGTGGTGAGGAGTCCCCACGCATCGGTGGTATCCTTCACGGTGGAAGATCTTTTGAAATGTATTTGGTTCAATATCGGGTTGATCGCAGCGCCAGGTACGGTTACGTCTAGGGCATACGCATCGGTAAAACTTGAACCAAAGGTTCTTGGAAATTGATGTAAGGTTAAATCAGGGGCAAAAGGTGCATTGATATTCCCTGTGCCTAATAAATCGCCGGATAGGCCTTGTGTGGTAAAGCTTTGTGCGGATTTATTGAAGTACAAGTAACTTGCATTGTCGTTGGTCATGGCCATGTTTGAACTGCCAAATTGATTGCCATTGGGGGTTGATGCTACCGAAACGACGTTGGTGTATTCAGAAATCACATAGTTGCTTAACGCGGTAAAAATCCAAACTTGGTTCGGACCACTTCCTCCAGGACTTGGAATAACCGTTAGGGTATCCGATTTTCTTGGGATGTAATCACCCACTGAAGGCATGTCGTTTTGATCGATGGTGATTTGTGCGAATCCAGAAAAACTGAATATTACGCAAGAAAGGGATAGTAATTTCTTCATGGTTTGGTTTTGTTCCTTAAAATTAGGCAATTTTTAGAAATCGGGCGAAAAAAAACGATTCTAAACGTCCTAAACCGGTTGCTTTGATTGCTGAAACAGCTGAGTCACCCCTTTTACAATGCCTTCGCATATATCATCGATCGGTAAATCATTGTCATCGGTTCCGAAAGGATCTTCTATTTCCTCGGCAAGAATCTCCATAGAGACAAGCGCATAAAATACAAAGGTTGATATCAAGACTGACCAGTATTCGAATAATTCAACAAATGCAAGGGGCATCGTAACCACATAGATGAAAATGAATTTTTTAAAAAACAAACTGTATGAAAAAGGTATGGGCGTATTCAAGATGCGTTCACAGGCGCCTAAACTGTCAATGAGTTGGTCAAGATGCTTGCTAATGTGAACCCATTGGTTGGAATCGATGCGGTTGGCTTTTAATAGATCACTGAGTTCTTCGCGCAGTACCTGGGCAATCCAAAGCGGTTGATGACCAGCATTTGTAGATACTTCATACGGAAACGGAATGTTGGCTTTACCGCGTCTTAAGTGTTCTTTCATGCTTTGTGCAAAGCCTATGATAAGAATCGAAAATTTATCTTTTTCCTCCTTGCTTAAATCGAGGGTAGATAATAGACTTGCTAAATTCCTTGTGTCATTCACAACAGCGCCCCAAAGCCTTCGGCCTTCCCACCAACGGTCATAAGCTGTATTTGTCCTGAAAACAAGCAATAAGGAAATAACAAACCCTAGCAATGAATAAACGGTGGTAAGGTGTTGAAGAACGGAACTTGCTGGAAAAAAATGCAATTCCAACGAGGTGATGATGGCGGTAAGAATGGCTATATAGATCAGCTCTTTCCATAAAATACGAATGGTATCACTTTTATGTAAAGAGAAAATAAATCCGAGCCAATTTTTGGGGTTGTAATTAATCACAATACAAAATTAAGGGTAAATTCATCATGTAAGACCCTACCTTTTACATGAAAGGCGTTTTTTTATAACAATCACTAAATGGGTTATTACTCAGGGGAGGGTGCCCTCAATTTTTCTAAATCGGAAGACTCCCATTCCAAGGATCGTAAAGAGCACCGTTGCAAAGATAAGATGCGCGGTCTGTACAAGTCCAGGTAGGTCAAAGTAGGCCAGCAAAACCCCGGCAAACAATTCAATCGCGAGGGTAATGAAAGCCCAACGAATCATGCGGATTTTTGGGCCTTTTTCATTCTTAACGCCTAAATAAACCAGTAAGATCAAGACCAACCAACTGAAACTGCGATGAATCAAAAATTCCCATCCAAAATAATCACTCCAAGCATCCCTGCCCAAGCCTTGTTTGGTCAATGCATCTATGTGCTCACGTACCTGTGTACCCAAAAACATTTGGTAAAAGGTAATTCCAAACACAATCCACCAAATGATTAAAGTGGCTTTTTCAATTTGAATGTTGGTTTGAAACTTCGGGGAAATGCGGTAGATGATGTACAACTGAATCAACAAAATCAACAAGGCGAAAAACAAATGCACGGTGATGGTCCAAGGTACCAGATTCGTAGCCACCACGATGGACCCAAACCATGCTTCTATGCCCATAAAAATTAGGTTGATGGCGGAAAGAACAATCAATTGTCTGTTGCGAAACCGTATCAGTGTCCAAACAAAGACCAACAACATGATGTTTCCTGCCAAAAAACCCAGCAAGCGGTTGATGTATTCCGTATAGGTTTTTGCCAAATTGAAGGGTTCGTCCTTATACATGTTCGGATCTTTTTGGATTTTATCCGCCGTTTCATGCATGCCCAAGGCATTGAGAAACTTGCAGAACTTCAACATTTTTTTACTCCGCTTTTCTTGAAAAATCGTTAAGTAATCCGAGGGCAGTTGGCTGGCTTCGGTAGGAGGGACCCATTGTCCAAAACACTTTGGCCAGTCTGGGCATCCCATTCCTGATCCCGTAATGCGTACGAAACTTCCTGCGGTGATGACCAAAAACAAGGAAATCAAAGCGGCCCATTGGGCAAAAATGTATGGTTTGGAAAACTTCATATGTTCCTAACAGCTGATGGCTTGTAAATGTTTAATCAAAAAAAAGGGGACCAAAGTCCCCTGAAATCCAGTAAGCTAAATCATTCAACAATCCACCTCATGGTGGTAAGGTTTCCATTGATGTTCACATGTACTAAATACAACCCTGCGTTCAATTGCTGTGCGTCTAATGCAATGCTTTGTGCTCCAGATAATTGCGAGAAATCCCCTTTTTTAAGGATTTTACCATTCACGTCAACCACAGAAATACCTACATCGGAATTTTGTTTTAGGTTGAGGATTAAAGTCGTATTTCCGAAGCTCGGGTTTGGAACCAATTGAACAGCTGCGTCCAAATCACCGTTCATATTTTCAGAAACACCTGCATTCAGTCCGGTTTCAAATCCATTGGCCAATGCATCTGCGATGGTCGCTTTTCCTGCATTGTCAATTTTGCCTGTGGGGTCAATAATCATCCCGATGATATGCATTTCACTTTCATCCCAAGTCGCTGGAAGGGTAAAGGTATAATTTACGATGTCTACATCGCCAACGTTTACCATTGCTGGAAAAATTCCTGTAAATCCTGCGAACGAAGGGGCTATCGCGCGTGCGACATGGTCGTAGGTCATTTGTGCGGCAGGGACTGGATTAGACAAAGATTCATATCCACCCATTACGCCATTGTTTCCACCTGCATAGGCATTGGATTGACTCCATCCTGAACCTGAACCAGTTACATTGTCTTCGGTGAGTACACATGCAGATTTGTAATTCCCATTTGCAGCCAAAGCGAAGGTGTATTTTACGGAAACATTTAATACACGGGTGACGGAATCCCAAGAAGCGCCATTTACAATCGTAGCCACCGGAGGGGTTTGTAAACGTGTAAAAAAGTCAGGTGACATTCCTGAAGGATCTACATCGCCTAAACGATCGACCAATGCACTTGGGTAACCCGCTATCAAAGTTCCAATCCCAGCATCGTATTCGGCTACGGTCATTGGGTCGCCATTGTGAACTGCAATCCCTGCCCAGAAAGCGTTGTATTTGTTTTCAAACATATCCATATATACAGCCCCTCTTGGACACCATTGACACCAAGTTCCTGTTCCTTCTTCACCTACAACCATTTTACCAACGGCAGGAACCACTGGGTCTACCAATTCCGTTAAAGTGTCATCGCTGGATACATTGTCATTCATCGCGCCATTGACATTATACACCACCGCAACTGCATTTTGGGCACCTGCTACCAACGTGGTTGTAGGCAATACAACATTGTAAACCCCAGCCGTAATCAAATTGATTCCAGTGACATTTTGCGTTTGTGTTGTGCCGTTGTAAATCAAGTCCACCTTCATTGAGGTAATGGGCGTGGTTCCCCCATTGACAATTTTAACCGTCGGCGCAGCGCTTTGGGTAGCAATTTCTGCTCCCATGTTGAGGTCAGCAACCATTGCGTTTAGATTGGGGACGGCAAACGGAACATGGTCAAACGATACATCGTCGATGTACATTTGGGTGTTTTGTACCGGGAAGAAATCTGCGGAGGCAACGGAATTTACACCATTTACCCAGGTTCCAATTAAATTCCCATTCACATAGGCTTTCCAAACATGAAGGGTTAAGTTGGCTTCAATTTTTAGTTCAAACCAAGTGGCTTGTGGATACGTTGATACCACTAAATTTGGGGTTATGCCATCGTCAATGATCAGTTGGCCTGCATCCATGTTTACGTTCAAAGCCCAAAGGTTACCGATGGTCATGGTGCCTTGGATGTTGTAATACCCTTTTTTCGCATTGTTGATGTAAAACTTATTGCGAAGGGTGAAAATCCCACTGTTGTATAACTGCCCAAATTTTAACACTACATCTTGAGGCCCCCCATTCGCAGCGTTTGAGGCCAAATAGATTGAATTGGGTGCTGAGCTCGATTGGTTGGCTGTAATCTGAGCGTCTTCCGCACCACCTTCCGCACCGGACCAAGTCGACCAAGTGAGCGATTGTGGACCGAGGTATTGTCCTACCGTATACGAATCAAAATTGTCAGAAAACAATTGGGCCTGTGCACTTTGAAACGCAAAAAGTCCCATGGCAATGAAGTATAATTTTTTCATGTGTTAATTTAAAATGTTCATAAAGTTAGGAATTTATTTTTTACCAATGAGGTATCTGATTACTTCTGAAGCGCCAAACAACCCAAAAAGTGCGGGCATGTAACTAATGGTACCATAAAACGAACGTTTATAATTCGCGCCATCCGTCATTTTGAGCGACTTCTTGTCTTGGATTTCTGAGGAGAAAACCGCTTTGATTCCCCGCAGAGAGGCACCTTTCCGTTTCATTCGCTTTTTGATGTGGGTACCCAGTTTGCAATTGTAGGTGGCTTCTAGGTTTTTTACTTGAACAGAGGAAGGGTCGATTTTTCCTCCAGCACCAAGATGGGTAATGATTTTAATCTTCAACCGTTTGCAAGCCAAAATCCATTCGAGTTTTGGACTTACCGAGTCGATGCAATCCATGACGTAATCCGGTTGGTATGCTTGTAAAATCTCCCAAACGCGTTCCGGTAGCACAAACTCTTCCAACACATTGATTTGGGCATTTGGGTTTATTTCTCGAATTCTTTCAGCCAAAACCACCGCTTTGTTTTTTCCGAGGGTGGAGTCTAAGGCTGTTAACTGTCGGTTTTTATTGGTTTCATCGAATACGTCTCCATCGATCAAGGTGATGATGCCCACGCCAGAGCGCGCAATGAATTCAGCCGCGAAAGACCCAATGCCCCCGAGTCCGACGATCAATACATGTGACTTCGTAAGTGTCTCGATGTTTTCACTGCCTATTAACAGTTCTGTTCGGGAAAGCCATTTTACCATGGGCCAAAAATAGCAAGAAAATTTTTCTCGATTTTCATTGCAACGTCTTCCAATGGGCTTCCACAAGCTTCCGCATACCGCAAATAGACCTCGGAAATGGGCATGGGGGAATCGTCGGTTTCTAATAAAATGCGATCCTTTGGAAGATTTGGAAGCTGGGATAGCATGTTGGGATTTTCAAAGGCGCTCGGACCCAGGCCAATGTAGAGGGAGCGTTTCAGTACTTCTTTGATTTGTTTTGGCGCATTAAATCCATGAAGAATCCATTGGGTTTGTGGGGTGTGGTTCGCATAGATTTGATAAAAGTCACTCCAAGCGCGTACCACGTGAAGGATGATGGGCTTTCGATGGGCATTCGCCATAAGGATTTGTGCCTCAAAAACCTGCTTCTGAATGGCCAGCGATGGACCTTTCAACGCATCTAGACCTATTTCGCCGATGGCTCGGCATTGTGGGTGCGATAGGAGTGGGTTAATGGCATCTTCGTTCCAGGTAGCTGCTTCCCATGGATGGACACCTATCGAATGCGGTATTTCAAGATTTTTAACGGACCCTTGAACGATTGAATTTTCGCCGGCTTGTATGCGATGTGTGTGTGAATTGTAAAAAGGCATTGTGTTTTCAAAATTAAAGCAAACCCATGATTATTTCTTTTCGCTCCGTTAAATTTTCTTATATTCGGCTCACTCAATATTAAAATATTATGAAGAATACCGACAATAAGAATGAAATCCAAATGATGTTTGGCCATCCAAAAGGCCTTTGGTATATGTTTGGAACCGAGATGTGGGAACGTTTTGGTTACTATTTGATGTTAGGAATTTTTTCCTTGTACATGTTAGATGGTTGGAACAATGGGGGGATGGGTTTTACGTCTCAATTGAAATCTGATATTTATGGAACCTACCTAGGTTTGGTTTACCTAACGCCTTTCATTGGCGGATTGTTGGCCGATCGATTGTTGGGTTATCGCCGTTCCATTGTCATGGGAGGTTTGATGATGGCTGCTGGTTATTTTATGTTGGCCATGCACACCATCCCCAGTTTTTATGCAGCACTTTTTCTGATCATTCTAGGAAATGGGTTTTTTAAACCGAACATTTCAACGCTTGTTGGAAATCTCTACAGCGAAGATTCTTTGAAAAACAAGAAAGATTCTGGCTTCAACATCTTTTATATGGGAATCAACATTGGGGCTTTCATCTGTAACTTTGTGGCTGCATTTATGCGAATCAACTACGGTTGGGGGTATGCCTTCGCTGCTGCCGGCGTTGGAATGTTGGTCGGCGTAATTGTTTTCATGCTTGGAAACCGCCACATTAAATCCTACGACGTTGTAAAACCTTTGCAAAAAGGTGACATGTCCACCATGAAGATCCTAGGGATGACCGTATTGCCCATGTTTGTTTTTGGCATCATCGGATACATCATTCCTGGAAATTTATTGGGAACCGATACCAACGACGCTTTTATCATCGGATGTTTGCCGGTGATTTTATTCTTTATCTACCTCGCCTTTAAATCCGAAGCCAAAGAAAGTCGAGCAATCAAAGCATTGTTGGCGGTATTTGCCTGTGTGATTTTGTTCTTCGCTATTTTCCACCAAAATGGAGATGCTTTAACAACGTGGGCAGAAGATTATACCGACCGAGGGATGTCTTCTTCAATCACCAAGCCAGCTGACCAAATTGGAATGGCACAAAAATTAGAAAACAGCGCCGTGGTTGCAAATGGAAAAGACGTATTTACCTCAAATGTTGATTTCTTCAACACCACCCAAAACCTTATGCCGAAGGAATCGAAAGAGGATTTAACAAAGGTGAAGGAATGCACGATGAAATTGGAGACTTTTGATAAATCCTACAAGTATTTCCAAAACGTAAACAAAAAGAACATTCCGAATTTGGTGGTGCTTCCAATTCAACCTGAATTGTCACAAGCCATTCAAGCCGATACCTTTGCAAACGACAGAAGGGTCCTAAATGCGTTGTACGCCACCCCGAAATCCCAACTTCCGGAGGTAATTCAAGACAAAGCAGAATTGAAAAAACTGGCAGCCTTGGCTACAAACAGCATCGGTGATTTGAAAAAAGACCTTGCCAAAGCAAAAGACAAGGAAGCCAAGAAAGAAATCACGACCCAAATCGCTGCTACTGAGTCTTCTCTAAGGGTGTATGAATTTTTAGCAGCGAACGCAGCCTTTTCAGATGTAAAAAAGGATGTGCCAAATTTGAAGTTGTACTCCACCGAACTTTATCAATCCATCAATCCTTTTTGGGTGGTTGTGTTAACCCCTGTAATGGTGGGTGTTTGGGGTTTCTTCCGTCGCAGAAAACGCGAGCCGTCGACACCTACAAAAATTGCCATTGGTTTGATCATTACTGCGCTTTCCGCATTGGTTATGGTAGGCGCCGTGTATGCAACCAACGATTTAACCATCAAAGCAAGTTCATTGTGGTTACTCGCTTCTTATGGGGTGATTACCATTGGGGAATTGTGCTTGTCTCCAATGGGACTTTCCTTGGTTTCTAAATTGAGTCCACCAAGAATTACCGCCTTGATGATGGGAGGGTATTTTCTTGCCATTTCCGTTGGAAATAAAATGTCCGGAATGCTTTCCAGTTTATGGGAAGGGTTTGGAGATGACAGCAAACAAAACTTCTTCCTCTTGAATTTTGGATTGGTAATGGCAGCGGCCGTTATCCTGTTCTTAATGTTGCGATGGTTGAACAAAGTAATGCGCGAAAACAACGTATTGTAAGCAATAATTTTTTGGTACAAGGCCCCTGTTGAAGGGGTCTTTTTTATTTAAATCCACTATGAAATCACTGGCAGAAATTCAAGATTTTAAAGGAAAATACCCAAAACAGATTTGGTATTTGTTCTTCACTGAAATGTGGGAAAGGTTCTGTTTCTATGGGAACCGAGGCATGTTGGTTATTTTTATGACCGACATTTTATTGGTACCCGAAAAAGCAGCCAACCTAAAATATGGCGCCATTCAAGCTTTTGTATATGCATTCACCTTTATTGGGGGACTGTTTGCAGACAAAATATTGGGATTCCAAAAGTCTTTGCTGTGGGGCGGTATCTTGATGATTACAGGAAGTGTGGTTATGGGAATCGATGCCCATCATTTGTTTTACATTGGGATTTGTTTGATCATCGTAGGTACAGGTTTTTTTAAACCCAACATCTCCACCATGGTGGGTGAATTGTACAAAGACGGTGACAGTCGACGGGATGCGGGTTTTAGTTTGTTCTATGCAGGCATCAACATCGGGGCATTGTTGGGAGGCGGAATCTGTGTATATGTGGGAAAACAATACAGTTGGAACATCGCATTTTTACTTTCTGGGATTTTCATGGCCATTGGACTTCTGAATTTCTTGTTGACCAAAAAGTGGTTAGGTCCGATTGGATTGATGCCTACCAAAAACCCCAATGCGAAACGCAATCAATGGTTTGTGTATGCAGGAACCCTGTTGGCGCTTCCGTTGATTTACATCATGATTCAAAATACGAAATACACCGATTTATTCATGTACATCATTGGACCGGTAACCTTGCTTTACCTCATTTTTGAAATGCGAAACCTAAAGTGGCCTGAAATCAAAAAAATGCTTGCGGCCATGATCTTCATATTCTTGTCGATTGTCTTTTGGTCCTTCTTTGAGCAAAGCGGAGGGTCTTTGAGTCTTTTTGCCAGGGATTTACTCAGTGATGATTTGGTAGGTTTAAAAATCGACCCAAATGTGGTGAACAATTCCGCCAATTCATTCTTCGTGATCTTGTTTAGCGCCTTGATTGGTTTGTTTTGGTTGTGGCTTAAAAAGCGAAAAATGGAACCCAATTATTTCGTGAAATTCGGCCTTGCCTTCTTGTTGTTGGGGATTTCATTTTACATGTTCTATTTCCTTCGCTTTACCTTAAATGGAACGGGTTTGGCGTCATTGGTGGTGTTTACCTTTGCCTATTTGGTGATATCAATCGGGGAGCTCTTCTTGTCTCCCATTGGACTGTCGCTGATGACGAAGCTTTCACCCAAGCATTTGTGGGGCATCATGATGGGAATGTGGTTTTTGGCATCGGCGTATGGTCAATACGTTGCGGGGATTTTAGGTTCCCGAATGGTAAGTCCGGATGAGCATGCGTCCATTGCAGTGCGCTTGCAAGGTTATACCCAGGGTTACCTTCAATTGGCGCAATATGCGTTCATTACGGGAGCAGTGGTTTTGTTGCTGTCCTTTTGGATGAACAAGCTGTTACAAGAAACAAGCGAACCTGTTTCGTAAGCGAACCAAGGTTTGCATACGGCATCAGGGATTTTGTTTCATCCGGTGCGACAAGGCTCAGGTAGCCATAAAAATAGGGTTTCCCCTAAATTTCCCCCTTATACCCTAAATTTTAACATCCCAGAAAGAAATTTCGCTTACATTCACGTTGGCAATGTTGTGGGCAACAAAACTTCACCAATACAACCCTTGTGGGTGTATAACGGAAGGTTTGTGGCGCTTATACGCTAGTTATGCCTCATTAAAAAAACAAAAAAAGATGAAACATTTTAAAACAATTCTACTACTGACTATTTTCTTCATTGGAGTTTCAATGACGTCCAAAGCTGAGGAAATAACACTTTTCAATTCTGAAGGAGAAGCTATTGCGTACATTGACGCAGACGATGATGATTTAACAATTTATTTATGGAATGGGACACCCGTTGCGTATTTAGACCCAAGTGGTGACGCTTATAATATCTATGGTTTTAACGGAAAACATTTAGGATGGTTTGAAGATGGTATTGTTCGTGACCATGAAGGTTATGGAGTTGGATTTCAAAAGGGAGCAACATCAACTTATACTAAATATGAACTTTACAAATCATACAAACAATATAAGCCATATAAGAGCTACAAAGAATATGCACCGTATAAACCGTATTACAAAACTCAGTTTTCCAGTGAATCACTATCATTGTTTTTATCGAAGGGAAAAAAATAACGAAGGCATAACAGCACCTACCCAAAAGGCGGGGTTTCGTGTTCCAAAGACAGTTTTGTGATTAATGGAACATTAGTTTTTCAAATCAAGTTTTGTGGTAAAAGTCCCGCCCTTCGGGTAGCTGCAAAACGTTAGCGATAACACCACCTTCTCCTATTACCAAAACCCTATGAAAAAATGTCTGTTCATCTACTTATTCTTCCTTTTAACCGCTTGCAACGCCGAGAAGAAACAATTTTTAACGGACAAGCACATCGTCATTTTGGAAGAGAAGATCTCTGCGGATGGAAAACATAAAATTGTCTCCTATCATTTTGATTTGGGTGCAATGGATTATTCAAGGGTGTATTGGGCCATTATTCCGTCGAATTTGGATAAAAATGAACCGCTGAATGATTACATTCTTCCCGATGGCTATAAAGCCCTTGACTGGAATGGTAAGGATGAGGTTGTCTTGGTAAAATGGACGCCGTATTACTATATAAAGGAGGAAGTGAAATTGCAATCCGGAGATGAATTCAATGGCGTAATGGTGGAGCTTAAGTAAATGGAATTCTTACCTTGTGTTTTGCTGGATGGCTGCTTGTGCCAAAGAGTGTTGTAGCATTCAGATCCTTGCATTATCCTCTTTGATTCATCGCATTTGTTCGTTATTTTCGTGTAACCTAAAGCAAGCTGTTTTCACCCTAGGACTGTTAAGGT
>CAMCWF010000004.1 GCA_945882095.1 Chryseobacterium gleum | reverse complement strand
TGTTGCAAAGTGGCATTTCTTTTGCGCAATTGGACACCTTATTTTGGTTTGTTGCGCCAGAAGTGGCTCAAAGTCATGGGGATCGCCCGATTGTTTTTCGTTTCGCGACACTCGCAACCCCTTCCACCATTACCATTTCCCAACCAGCCAACCCAGGTTTTCCGCCACAAATAATCAACCTTGGCGCTAACGCAGCGCAAACCTTGGACCTCACGCCTTGGATTGACATGATTGAAAATAAACCCGCGAATTCGGTGCTGAATTACGGATTCAGAATTAAAGCAACCGCGCCCATTATGGCTTATTACGAAGTGGTGACGTCATGCAATTGCAATCCCGATATTTTCACGTTAAAAGGAAGAAATGCGTTAGGTACCAATTTTATCGTTTCTGCTCAAACGTTTTTGAACAACGCCAATTATGCGCGCTCAGGTTTTGACATAGTTGCGACACAAAATAATACCAGCATTACCATTATCCCCTCAAATGCCATCGTAGGTCAAGCTGCAGGTGTACCGTTTACCATTGTATTAAACGCAGGAGAAACCTTTAGCGCTGAAGCAGCCGGCATTGCAGGAAATTCTCACCTTTCAGGTTCCACCATTGTTGCCAACAAACCCATCGCTGTTACCATAAAAGATGATTCGATGTCAGGCGCGCCTTATGGCGGCTGTGCCGATTTAATGGGAGACCAAACGATCCCCGTTCTTGTTACAGGTAAAGAATATGTAACACTCAAAGGATATTTGAATGGTCCAGACAAGGTATATATCGTTGCTACACAGAATAACACGCAACTTACCATTGATGGGGTAAATGTGGGCACCTTGAATGCCACAAACCTCTATGTGCATACCCAATCCAATCCAACGGCCTACATACAAGCGGATCAACCCGTATATGTGTTGCACGCCACAGGATTTGGTTGCGAGGTAGGAGGCGCAATCGTTCCTCCCGTAGTCTGTACAGGTTCAAGCACTGTAGCCTTTGTACGTTCTACGAATGAGTTTTTTGCGATGAATATTCTTGTGCCTGCAGGCGGAGAAAATTCATTTACCTTAAATGGTTCACCAGCGAATGTTGGTCCTGGCATTTTTCAACCCGTACCGGGAACTAATAACAATTGGATGTATGCGCAATTGGACGGAAGTGGATTTATTGGCGTGCTTCAAGCCAGCCGCTTAGAAAATCCAAGTAGCAAATTTCACCTTGGGGTCATTCATGGCGGATCAAGCTCAGGTTGTCGCTACGGGTATTTTAGTGATTTTGCGTCCTTTAAATATGAAATTGAAGCCAGTGGAGATTTGCTTTGCAGCGGCGACACCTTACAGCTGGCTACAGATTCCTTACCCGGAGCCACCTACAATTGGACAGGTCCAAATGGATTTACATCCAGCGGAGCTTCATTGCAGCTTAACAACGTGAATCCAAATCAATCTGGAAGTTATGTGATATCGGGATACTCCGTTGGCGCCTGTGAACTTTTGCCCGACACGGTAGCCATCAATATCATTTCCACGCCCAATGCACCTAACATCGTTACGAACAGTCCACTTTGTTTTGGCGATACTTTGTTCGCTTCGACTTCTTTAAATGGTCAGTTTACATTTAATTGGGACTTCGACAATGGAACTTTGTTTCAGAACGACTCCATTGAAGTTTCCCAATTGGCTCCAGGCTCCTACCCTATTAACCTTACCTCCAATTTAGGTGCATGCATTTCTCCTACTACGTTTGATACCATTATGGTTTACACTTCACCAACCGTTCAGTACAATGGCTTATCAGAAATCTGTGGCGATTCCATCGGATTTGCAGCTGTATTTCAAACAGATGTTATGGATAGCATGCAAAACGTTGCTTGGTACAATGCAAACGGGAACCTTGGCAGTGGAATCACCATGTCCAACATTACAGCAACCTCTGGCGCTTATTCCGTAGAAAACTATTGGGCAGTCCTCACCACCAACAACGGTTGCTTGGCAACGGACACCTTCTCCATCACCTTTCATCCCTTCCCAGTATCTTTGTTAACGGTTACGCCACAATGCGATGGACAGACTGCCATCTTCACCTCACAACTTAGCTGGAACAGCAATGTGCCTCCAAATGCCAACTGCACCTACAACCTTCAATATGGGGATGGTCAAAATGTTTTGGCAGGAAACGGGACGCATCCATTTGATTCTGTTGGTTTTTACACAGCTTCGCTGACGGTTACGAGCGCGGAAGGATGCAGCACGGTTGACACCACTTCATTTACGATTGTTTCTGTTCCTGTGCTAAATCCACAAATCGATCCTCAATGCGGGCAATTGGCAAACTTCAGTGTAGCTCTTAACTTAGGAAATTATACTTTCAACCAATTGTATTGGAGTATTCCGGGCGAAGGGAATTTTGCTTTCCCCATATTTGAACACGTTTTTGCCAACGCTGGAAATTACATCGCTACGGTTAACATTGAAGGAACCAATAACTGTGACTTTAGCGCACAACTTCCATTTACCATCTTGCCTTCTGTGACCTTGGATAATTTGGACATTCCGAATGTAATTACACCCAATGGAGACGGAATCAATGATGCATTGACTTTTTCGAATTTATTTTTGGATTGTACTTCCTTCGACTTAATCATCTTAAGCAGATGGGGCGTGGTTGTGTATGAAATGAACAATGCATCAGCACCTTTTGCAGGGAAGGATATCAAAGGGGAAAATCTCTCACCAGGTGTGTATTTTTACAAGATCACTACAAACGATGGCAAGGTAGCCTCAGGACATTTGACTGTACTTCCTTAGTTAATGTTTAGAATGCTTGCAATTCGTAGTTTGTGCTTCGTCCGCCTTGTTCATCCATACGTAAGATGCCTTTTTCCATCAAATCTTTTATGTCTCTTAACGCCGTATCGGGAGAGCATTTTGTGATTTTTGCCCATTTTGATGATTTCAATTTGCCTTCAAAATCTTCAAAAAGTTTGTTGAGTATCTTTCTCTGACGTTCGTTCAACTCGGTGTGCTCATGTATTTTCCAAAACTCATGCTTTCTAAGGATGTTCTCCAAGGAGCCCTGGGTTGTCAACAACGCATTTTTAAGGCACATCAAAAACCATTGCATCCATTCGGTAACATCGCCATGGCTATGCTGAACCTTTTGCAACATCGCATAATAGTGTTTGCGTTCAAGCATAATTTGACTGGACATACTGTAGAATCGATCAGAAGTTTTATCTGCGCGCGCCAAAAGCAAATCTGAGATGGCACGAGCGATCCTTCCGTTACCGTCATCGAACGGGTGTATGATGATAAACCAAAAGTTGGCAAGGGCGGATTTGATCACGGGATCCAATCCTTGATCGGTATTTAACCAGGCAAGAAATGTATCCATTTCAGCTTTTACATTAGCTGCAGGAACCGCCATGTAGTGCACGCGTTCTCTCCCCAAAGCACCTGAAACAATTTGCATTTCCTCTGTTCGATAGCAAGCTACATCTATTTTAAGCATGCCGCTATACCCCGTCGGAAACAAAGCCGCATGCCAACTGAAAAGCCTTTCATGGGTAAGGGGTTTTTGATGATTTTGGGCAGCATCCAACATCATTTCCACAACTCCGTCCACATTTCGCCGTGTAAGCACATAGCCCCCAACATTGATTCCGAGCCTTTTGGCAATGGATGATCGCACTTGTTCGTAATCAAGGTTCTCTCCTTCGATTTCTGAAGTTTTTAAGACATCCAAGGTCATGGTGGCAAGCGAAGCTTCTTCTTTGGCTGAAAAACCAAGCATATTCATTTGAGCGAATATTCTTCCCTGCAAGTTACGAACCTCACCAAACAACGCACTGATGTCCCTTTCTCGCCAGAAAAACTCCGGCCAATTCGCATATTCATAAATGTACTTTGCCACGAACTTTTAATTTATGCGGTAAATATACAGATTATTCGCCGCATTTATGCGGAGATTAATGTTTTTTTCGCCGCAAATAACAAGGAATGAACTTTTGTAACCGATGGTGGCTTTGCGAAGCAGTGGCAAACTAGTCTACACCCCCATAGCCAATAAAGGAAGTTTCAGACGATTTTAAGTAGCCTGTTTTTTGATCAATACTGTCATAATATTCAATTACAGCAATAAGAGGAGTTGTGTATATTTTTATTGGTTCCTTGCCTACCGAAGAGCCATAAGAAAAAACATACACTTCCTTTTCATAAAATAGATAAATCTTCTTGATTTGTAATTTATCGCAAACTGGTGGATTGGCATTATCCATTAACTGTCCATCACCTTGTCCTATCCAACAATTCCAGATTAGTTTGGCATTGTCAGCCATAGGCATTTTGTTAATATAAGACGTGAAAACTACCCAGAAAACACCTAAACTGTCACAAGTCAAAGTTGTAGGGCTATTGGTTAGATGGTTAAAATTCTGTCGCGGCAAAATTTCTGAATTGGCAATCCTTTGACTCAACCCTAAAAATGGAAAAATAAATAATATTGCCAATACTTTAGTTTTCATCCAGATAGATTTTCATAAAGGTTTAAGGAATGAATTTCACCAATTCACGATTCAAACGTATTTTATGTCTCCCTTCCGGAGTAGCCATGATACCATAATCTTCGAATTGCTGGTGACCAACGGCCTGTTTAAAATTTTTACGAATGCGCGCCATTACTTCGTTCATGTTGTTGTCTGTGACATCCGTTAAACGATCTATCGCCTCATCAATTGATTGGTTCGTTGCCTGATGACTAAACATCGCATAATACGATCGTAACTCCACTTTATGATCCACCAAATGACTGCGCATAATTCCTTCAGGATGATTTAGGTAAAGTAGGTAAAGTGCGCGCTCTTTTGGATTCAAATTGATCTCCAAGTCACCTAAATCTGTGAGGAAGATTCGTTTGCTTAAACCCCTGATTTCCATTCTGCTGTTTTCCATCAAGAGACTGGAACGTTGACGAAAAAGTAAATTCTCACGAATACCATCCATGACCGTAAACAACTGTCGCGCATGACTCCGGTTGACATCGCGATTCGTAAGAATGTTCATGCATTCTTGGCATAGATCACCCGTACGCATTTTCAAAATAATTTGGGACTTGTCGATACAGAAATCCATAATGCAACCACGTGGTTCCTTGTGTAACGCCATTAGCGTTTCTGCTTGCCCTGCAAACATCATACTTCGTAAAATCCACGCCGCCACTTCATAAGCTATTGGAAAACGACTGTCCAAATCATTTCCGAAGAAATACCCCCAATGGTTGGTTTGAATGAAATAATTCTTCAAAGATTCATCATAACTTCCAAACCAATTGTGTTCATTGGATTCATTCGTTAACAATATCACATGGTCTTCTTTCGGTATCATGCTTTCCTTCCGAAAATTGGTACAAACTCCGAAAAGCTGCTGCCAAGTGTAAACAGATTCTTCCAGCGGAAAGCTATAACTTGAAGAATCGTCCAATGCTAAAACAGTTTTGTTTAAGGAGAAAATAGGGGGCATCTCCTTCTTTTCAAATTCTTTTCTATCATCAAAGACTTTCAAGATGTCTGAATCGGGAAGAACAATGGGCTCTGAAGGCACAAATTCTATGCTTCCGCGATGTTTACGAAGTAAGTTGATCACGTTATTGAAATCCTCTAAGGGATAACCGGATGCACGAATGAGATGTACCTTCATAACCTAGTTTTACTTTAATTTGATTCTTTATTTCTACGGTCCTTAATGCTGAAAACATCAAAAATATCGCGCTTCAAATTCCCTTTCGATTTTTCATCCGCATAGGTTTTTATGGAATCACTTACGTCTCCCATAAATTCAGTATACGAAGTTTTACTAAAGTTCATCACGTTTTCCTTTCGAATGTTTAGCATGTGTGATGTATGTATAGCATCAAAGTCCGCACCAAGGAAACTAAATGTCCATTTTCCGGTTTCATCTAAGTCCTTGATTAAGTGCGCCACATCATGATAGGTGTACATTTTGGAAGTATTTTCATATCCGTCAGTGATGATGATGACCACAACTGACATTTTGTCCTCCGCGATGTCTTGACCATAACGTTGCTTGATGCTGTAAATCGATTTTCCAATCGCGTCGAGGAGTGCAGTCGTTCCATTTGGGACATAGGTCTCGATGGATAATTCCTGAATCTGTCCGACGTCACTATGTTGGATGCGATCGATCACATCGTGGTTAAAAAAGGTAAGCGAGCATAGATATGTTTGATCTACGTGCGTTTGCTTGAGCTCTTGAATGGTTTTCAATTGCGTGTTAAATCCTGCGATGGTTTGGGACTCCATTCCTTTCATTGATCCACTTTGGTCTACGATAAAGTGGTAAAGCGTTGTTTTGTTTTTCATAACGGTTGTTTTAAATTGTTGGACAAATATTTCTTCTTTTTATACCGATTTCTTCTTTTCTGCAAGCTTGCAAGGAGTGAAATCTATAGCATTACTTTGACAAACCTTTGCAGTGATATTCGTTCATTGTTTCACTAAATCCCTCTCACTAATGAAAAAAAGAAGTAAGCGTATTTTAACTTTTTACACGGAGCAGCAAGTTTGTTTTGACAACATCCAAACCTCGTCCTTTTCCAAATCTCCATTGAAACCTTACCTACTCATGCAGCGCATGAAAAAGAAAGGACTCACCAGTGCGTTTCGTTTTCGATCGGATTTCAGGCCGCTAACGAAAGAGGACTTTGAATTAGCACACACCAAAACCTATGTGCACAATGTCTTCAACAGGGAAGGAAACCATCGTTCTAATGCTCTTCCATGGTCCAAAAACTTGGTCCACAGTGTGGGATTCACAAACGCATCGTTGTACGAAGCGAAAAAACACGCACTTCTCCATCCGCAGACCGTTTGTTTTGCTCCAGTATCCGGAATGCACCATGCACAACCGGAACGTGGAAGCGGATTCTGCACCTTCTCCGGACAAGTCATTTCAGCGATTAAGCTCTACGAAGAGTTCGGTGTGAGTGGCGCGTATTTCGATCTCGACGGACACTTCGGCAACAGCATCGAAGATTCCCGATGGTTTCATCCTGCCATAGATCTCGCCATCCCGAAAGGATGCAACGTCAATCCCACGGGGACAAATGAAGCGTATGTTGCATCCTTCCAAAAAGGCTTAGCCCATGTCGGAGAACTGATCAAAGCTGGAAAACTGCACTATGTGGTCTTTGCTCACGGGGCGGATTCACACGAGGACGATGACATCGGAGGTGGCTGCGATACCAAGCACTGGCTTCTCTGTGCGCAACTTTTCTCCGAATGGGTCAACGAAATCTCGGCTGCAATCGGTAAACCGCTTCCGGTCACGTTGGCATTGTTTGGTGGATATCGCTCCGATAACTACGACGCGGTATTGGATCTTCACTTAAAGTCCCTCATGACTTGTGCTCGTATCATTTGTGAACATCCACAAAGAGAAACGCTGATCATTCCAAAGAAAACCTACTCGCGTTCAAGTTGGATGGAGGATGAAGTGGCTTAATTCAACTCAACGTTTTGAAGCTTCCCGATGGCGATTTTTACTATACAGGCTGCAATATTAGCGATAACAAAAGCTCCTATCATCGCATATCCTGAAATTAAAATGTTCCAATCAGTGAAAAAGAAATAGTCAACATTTTAAATTGTCGAGTCGTTATAAAATGTCTGCTAACTTTTCGAAACCCGTTATAAACCTGTAGCTACATATCCCAAATCTAGAACTATTGGCGTAGGAAAATTGCACTTCCCAAATATAATGAAATGTCATTGGTTAGGAATTTAGAAAGCTACAATTGATGTCTCATAACGTAGCAAATACATTCCAAGTGAATCCATCTCACCCCTTTGCCGCGATTGCCTTTGTAAATCAAGTTTTATTTGTTATTTCTAAGGCTCAATGCGCAGATTGGCCAACACAAAGATTTCGACAAGGTGAGAAAAGGGTTTTTAGAAACACTCAACTAAAATACCTTGATACTTGCAATAAAATAATACTCTTCTCCTGAATTGAAGTATTGTTGAAACGTCTCAAAAGGGATAGGTTTCTTCTGCTGTATGTAGGATTTGAGTGTGTAAATATTATATCCATGTTCCGTGAAGAGAAGTTTAAAAATATCAACAGGGGAGGAACCATAAAATTCGCTGGCACCTTTTCCAAATTCAAAAATTATGATTGGCTTATTTTCACTAAGCACTCTTTTGGCGCCTTTCAAAACACCAAGCTCACCCCCTTCCACATCAATTTTTAAAAATCGAATTTTTTCATTCGAAGGTATTATTTCATCTAAGGTTTTCAACGCTACGGTTATTACCTCAATATCAGGATCTTTCAATTTATAAGTCCTCCTTTTTATCCCGCTGTAAGCAAGAGCGTTCTTAACCAGTTGAAATGTACTCTCACCTGCTTTATCAGAAAGCGCAAAAGGAAAAACATGGGCGCTACCCTCATATTGAACTTTTAACTGGTCATAAAGAAATGGAATGGGCTCAAACGCATAATGCTTTCCAAGTGGTGCATACTTAAGCATTAAATTCAAAATTTCACCCTTGTGGCATCCAACATCAATGCAATTGTCATTTTTGTGAATGGATGCGCTAATGATTATCCTTGTCAGTCTATCATATTTAATATTTCTTGTTAAGTCAATTCTAAACCTAATCAACAATTCCTTTACAAAATCCCTAGTTTTTTTTTTTTGCATTACATATGATTTGGGTGTACAATCAATTTCTCAGATTTAACCGTTCCATTGGGCATCCTAACTGTGATTAAATAGAAACCTTCCTTAAGATAAGAAACATCCAAGGTGCTTTGTTTCGCATTCAAATGGTTTACAGACGTAAGGATTTCACCCCTAAAACCAAACACTGTCAAACTTTCCATTTGCTCATCTGAACGAATGGTAACGAAGTCATTGCAAGGATTTGGAAACACACCCAAACTACCCGTTTCAACGACCGCTATGTTCGCATAAAAATCCTCGCTTCCGCAAGCACCTGCAAATACCTCATTCGCATCAAAACGGTCCTTGGCAGGAATGCCTTCAGCATTCATCGCATTGGGCAGCCCGATTTTTCCCCATTGATACCCTTGTACAAACCCCGGCTTGGTTAGGTAATGGTAACTTGTATCCATCAGGCTTGAAGTACCTGCAGGACTCACCGCCCCTTTGTTGTTGTTGCCATAAGAAAACTGGTCAACACCTTGAATTGAATAATTTACGGCGCTGTAGGGAAAATTGGCATTGGTTACTTCATTTCCCAAGAAATTTTGGGAAGGGCTGGTCGCATCGGAAAAGAAAATCCCATACAATTCAGCCCGGTTTCTAAGAAAAGTATTGTAAGGACCATTGGGTCCGTGGGAATTGTCTATCACTATGTTCTGCACCACATTGTGCTCAAACAAATTGGCATATACGTAGTTGCCATGCAACACCAATTCTCCAGCCGAATTCCCTGACAACAAAGGATTGCCATTGGTCCAATAGGGATCTAATGAATGGTTAAATGCAGTTACATTTCCATTAGATCCTGCTTGAAGCAAGACACTGTGCCTTAAGTGCTTAAACACATTGTTTTCAATCAGACATTCATTGGTTGTAAAATGCAACACAACCCCATATCCACGACCACCACCACCATAGTCAAATGCATCGTGCAAATAGCAATTTGAAACCAATACATTGGAAGCATGCTCTAATTCGAAATGCGCAAAAGTGGTTTTAGAAGATTCTACGCCATGAATCCACGCATTTTCCACATAGGAAAACTGTACATTGCTTGCTTGTTCGGGCGCTGTATTGTCCATTCTTTCAATCGACAAGCAGCTTACGCCTATGTTCCGCTTCATATTCAATCGAATGGCTTTAGGGAAACGGTTGAGTGGGTAATTCATTCTTAATTCCGATGCCAAATACAAAGTGTCGTTTGCTATGCTTGAAATTTTCACGATTTGCCCTACACTTTTCAATGCCCAAGCAGAAGTAACCCAATCGGCATCCTCCAATTGAAATTTCACCCAATCCCCTACTTGAAATTGCGCAGTATTCAAGACGCGTATAAAATGATCACCCTTATTCCCTGCTGTTGAAAAGGAACTTGAATCACCACTTACCACCTGACCACTCGATTGAAGCGCGTGTCCTGTCCCATTTAAGTCAAAGGTAAAATGCGTTGCCCCTGCCCCATCGCCAGAAACCCAGCAATTGGAAGGAAGTGTTTTGGACTGGTTGAAGAGATAGGTTCCTGCCGGAAAATAAAAATGAACACCATTCGGATAATTCAACGTGAGTAAGCTGTCAAAAACCTGGTCGTTAGGACTTACACCATCTCCAATCATCCCAAAAGAAGTTGCATTAAGATGGGTAAAGCCAACCGTGCTTGTATCGTTTAACCCGGCTACCGTCCAATCTACGCTGCGATTTACAGGCAACACCTGACCATAACAGCTGAAGCCAACCAGGAAAACAAATAAAAATCGAATCATAGTTTGATGAATTTCCAGGTAGTTCCTGCGTATCGAATAAAATAAACTCCTCCCGCTAACCCAGATACATTGAGTACTGTTTTTCCTGCCTCTATCTCTTGACTAAGAACCACAATACCTTTAGCGTCAAGGCATGATAAAAGGCTAGCGCCTTGCGAAAGCGTAATGTTTAAAAGGTCTTGCATCGGATTTGGGAATAACGAAATACCCACCCCATCGATAGGTTCTGTGGCAACCAAAGGATTCATGGGTTCATTTCCTGTAACCTGTGTTGCCTCGTCGTTGGGACCGATTTTCATCAAGAAGATCGAATTTCCACCATTCATCGGATAGGTAATGTAACCAACCGCAAGCGCGCCACCATCTGAGGTAGGAATAAACTGTTCCACTTTTTCATCCCCAGCGTGGTTGATGTAAATCGGCCCGTTATCCCAATCGAAATTCGTATTAAATCGTCCTAAAGCCACATCCATTCCGAAACTAACATCATTCACGTTTTGATTTCTATATCCAACATATAATTTATTCGAATTTCCATTCAAGGTCACTTCATCGAAGATAACATCTACTTGATTTACATAGACAGATTCATAAAACAAGGTTCCATTTAATTCATACCTTCCCGAGTAGTTGTCGTGTTTTTGCAATACGGGGTCCCAATGCCAACCCACGATGTTAATGCGGTTTAAATTCATCGTAATGTCCGTAAGCCCAAATGCACCTACATCCCCTACTTCTGCGAACCAATTTGTTGTACCGTTTTCGTGGATTGAAGCCAGAAAACCTTTTGTCATGGAAGAATCTTGGTTAAAATACGTACCGGCGATGATGAACAAAGAATCTTGGTAAGAAAGTACGGCATTCACTGAATTTTCTCCTGTAGCACCGAAGTATTTTGTCCAAAGGGTATCCCCAGCCACGTTGGTACGAACCACAAAACCTTTGTCTCCATTTCCCGAAGCATTTTGCGATTTCCCGACGGCGATTACACCGCTGTCTGCACAGAAAACGGCATCGTTGGTGGTTTCCCATCCGCCTAAATCCACACGTTTTTCCCAAAGCAAGTTCCCTGAAAGATCGGTATTGAAGAGGTAAAAATCATAGGAATTCAAAGGGTTTTGCAAGGATGATCCTGCGACAACATACCCTAAATTTGCATTGTAAAGCACACGTCTTCCTTCATCAAACTCATTGGACCCATAATGTTGACTCCATTCGTAGGTTCCGGTTTTGGTCAATTTCAATAAAAATGCCTCTGCATCCACGCCCCAACTCCCACTCCTGCCTGTAACCACATAAGAAGAGTCTGGCAATTGACATACGCCGTTTCCAAAATCATACTCATTTCCTGAATATTGCTTGTAAAAAGTAACCTGCGCAAAAACAGATGAGAAAAAAAATAGAAGGATTCCAAAGGCTATATATCGCATCGCAGTCTCATTTGAAGTGATTTACCAAATCCGGATTTCAGCATCAATCCCAGGACGTTTTCCGAAGCAATTCCCAGGTTAAAATTCTTTGCATGAACACTTACCGAAGCATTCATTTTAAAACCTGTAAATCCGCCGTACGAAGCACATAAACCTGCATGCACATTGCTCCCAAGCTTCACTGCCAATCCACCATAAACATAAGGAACATAACCAGCAATCAACATCATTTTAAATCCATACAAAGGTTGGAGCAAGTCTTTTTTATGAATATCTAACACATTGGTAAGCATGATTGAAGCAGGCAAAGCCATCCATTTCGATTTTTGCGTCGTTTCCACTAGCAAACTGTCGGTAATGGCATATCCTTCAGCCAACATGCCTTCCCTGTTGATGAGTTGGGAGATGGTGTAGCCACCATAAGCAAAGGATGTATCAATGGTCAGCGTACGATAATCATTCATGACGGTGAAACCGAGGTTTCCAATGCTGAGCTCCATCGTCGTGTATTTATCTTCATTCAAGGTAACCGGAAAACGCAGGTTCATGTCTACACTTGCGCCCAAACCTTTGAAATACGCAGGTGATTTCGACTGACTCCAATTTCCCTGTACGATGCCATACAAACTGTCTCCAGCCTCGGTGTAGTAAAAATTCATATTCTCACCCAAAAAGGCATTTTGGGCATTGTTCATTCCCACAAGGTTCAAGCTAAGGGTAGATTGCGTCTTGCGATCCATTACAGAAAACCCTAGGGTCTGAAAATCCAGATACTGAAGTTTGGTATTCGATACGTTGCAATATTTCCCAAGAAAATAATCGTTTCCATAAAACGCAAGGTTGTAAAGTGTGGTAGGATAAACCAAAGAGGCAAGGTACTGCTTAGCATACTTAACACCCGGCATCCAACGCTGAAGTCTTGGATTTGAAGTTTTGGTCCCGAAATACAAGGATGCAAATGCATTCCCTTCCAACCCAATAACATTGAATTCCTTATGGTTTTTTTGTACATTCTCTTTTACCTGATTGGAAATAAATCCCCCAAAAACAAGTGGATCAAGCATTGAATTTGTAAGCGCCGAAGAGCCATACACAAGGTTTCCGGATACAATCCCCGTAAACTTAGCTGCATTGCTTGAATCATAATCGATGCCATTGAGCATTTGGGCCTGAAGCACAGACAACCAAACTACAAAAAGAAAGGAGAGCATACTTCGCATCAGTAAACGATTTCAGTTTGTAAATGCGCCTTTAACTTTACGTGCATAAACGCACCAACGGGAATGGAAACCATTTGGTTGGATGTCCCTGAAGAATTAGGCGTGTCCAGTATCGCTTCAATTCCAATGAATTTAACATCGTTCACATGACTCATCAATTGTGGGGTCGCTTGAAAATTGACCTTTGAATTTTTCACCAAAAGTCCATTAGGGTTAAGCGATCCTGTTAAAGCGCTCAAAATAAGTGCATCGCCAATGATTTCCTCAATCATGTTACCGGAAGCATCTAAGAAGGACATTTTAACTTGACTTTGCATTGGAAAGGCATTCGAAACATCTAATGTAAAGTAACCGCCAACCACATGGGTTTTCGAAGTGTTTTGCGTTAAATTCACCTGAAAAGTGTCGACCAAGGTGAGTTGGTCAGCTTGGAATTGCAACGGCATTTGCGCGAGCATAATTACTTTTACCCTGCTGGTAGAAAAAACTTCATCCCATCCCGCGTTGACATTTCCCAACGGATTGAGTTCAACCACATAACCCACTTTCAAGTCCGAACCTAAGTTTTCTATTACCTGTTCGATGTTGCTGTTTCCCGAATTGATGTTGACCTGTTGCGTTGCAGACTGCAGGTTGTTCCAAGTTCCAGTGGCCGGAGCAAGAAACAATTCTTGTCCGATACAAGGTGCAGATAAATTGACGGAAGTTCCATTAGTATTCGCATTTTGCACCAAGGTAAGTTTGGATTTCAAGGGTACTTTAAGACCGTTGGAAACGGTAACATTCAATTGGATCGCATTGAGGTCAAGGCTACCCGAAGCAATTTGATTAAGATAGGAAAGATTTAAGCTGGAAGTATCGGAAAAAACCTGTTGACCAAAGTATCCTCGGGCGTAGTCAACCGAAATGTCCGTAAGGTTTGCTTCAACTTTAAAAAGATTGGATGGACTCACACTAACGGTAGGACCATTTACATCGGTTTTTGCAACGACTTGAGATTGAAGGGTATTGAACAAAATCCCATTGGTACCTCTCAAATCCATTTCATATCCTGCGAGGTTCAGTTCTGCTTCGACTACTGCCGGCGCAGCATTGTCTCCTGCTCCAACGGTAAAGGTTTCGTGAAAAGGAACATTGTTTTTTTCAACCCCAGGAAGGTACACATCGAAGGTCACTCCGGTCGCAATGGGATTGTAAACCTTCAGTTTTATTTTCCCGCCAAACACCCTGATTTTCTTTAATTGAACATTGGGGATGTTAATGGAGTACTGTTCTATTTGGTTGAAGACATCGAAACCCGGTGGCACATTTAAGGTGAAATTTGGGTGAAATGTTTGCACAACTTCTGTATCTGGAATGGAAACGATGTCAGACAATCCAAAATCAATCAAGGTCTTTGTGAAATCGAGGTCAAGGAAACCACTTCCATTCCCTACCAAAATTGAATCGGCTGTGAGTTTAGATAAATCCAAGGTGTCATTGACAATGGGCGCACTCAAATCTGTTTGCCAAAAAGTGTCTTTTTTCTTACAGCTGGTAAGTAAAACTAAACTACAGAAGAGGATGAAGCCGATTTTTTTCACGCGCGTTCAATTATGGTAGCATACCCTTGTCCTACGCCAATGCACATGGTCACCAAAGCATAGCGCTTTCCTGTCATTTGAAGCTGTCTTGCAGCCGTCAAAAGGATTCTTGCTCCACTCATGCCAAGGGGGTGTCCCAAAGCGATTGCACCACCCTTTGGATTGATTCTCGGGTCTTTATCTTCAAGTCCGAGCGCTCTCGTACAAGCCAACACCTGAGCTGCAAAGGCTTCGTTTATTTCGATGATATCCATTTGATCCAGTGTGAGACCAGCGTTTTTCAATGCCTTTTGAGATGCTACCACCGGTCCAATTCCCATGATCCTTGGCTCTACTCCGCTCACTGCCCCACAAATAATTTTTGCCAAGGGTGTTTTTCCAGACAACGCTACGCCTTTATCGTTTCCAATCAACAGGGCTGCGGCGCCGTCATTCAATCCCGAAGCATTTCCAGCGGTAACGGAACCACCCTTTTTAAAAGCAGGCTTGAGGTTTGCCAGGGCTTCTATCGTACTTTTTGGCTTATGGAATTCATCGTTTGAAAACACAACCGGCTCCCCTTTTCTTTGGGGGATTTCTACGGAAACAATTTCGCCATCAAAATAACCCAAGGCTTTTGCAGCGGAGACTTTTTCTTGTGACCAAGCCGCAAAGGCATCCTGATCTTCTCGGTTGATGTTGTATTTTTCTACTAAATTCTCTGCGGTCATCCCCATGCTGTCTACGCCAAACATTTCTTCCATTAAAGGATTAATGAATCGCCAGCCAAAAGAAGAATCGTACATTTTTTGATCTCGACCATAGGGTCCTTCTGCTTTTGACAGTACATAAGGTGCACGTGTCATGTGTTCTACACCGCCCGCGATGTATAAATTACCAGCGCCATCTTTAATGGCACGCATTGCATTGATTGTTGCCGCCATTCCTGAAGCGCACAAACGGTTTATGGTTTCACCGCCTACATTTTGAGGGATTCCTGCTAAAAGCAGCGCCATCCTTGCAACGTTGCGATTGTCCTCTCCTCCTTGGTTTGCACAACCCAGAATCACATCTTCGATGTTCGCGAAATCCAAGTCGGCATTTCTTTGCATCAAAGATTTCATTACCAAAGCTGCTAAATCGTCTGCCCGTACCTTGGACAAACTCCCACCTAAACTCCCAATCGGCGTACGCACGCCATCAATGATGTAAACCTCACTCAAAACATTCAATTTGATGTAAAAATAAACATTTGCGAGGATTTCCAATCCCAACGGATTGAATTATTATTCCCATTTTTGCAAGAAGAATCGAATATGGAAGCCTACCAATACGAAGCATTAAAGAACATCGGAGCACCTGTTTTTACAGCGGATGAAGTACGCAAGGAATATGGTCACGACGAGACAGAGGACCTAAATTTCCCACCTAACCTTGTCATAAAACCGAGCACCCCTGAGGAAATTTCACAAATCCTCACCTATTGTAACCAAGAAAAAATACCGGTCACGCCCGCGGGAGCACGCACAGGTCTGAGTGGAGGCTCTCTACCCATTCATGGAGGCGTTCTTTTGTCGATGGAGAAATTCAATCGAATTTTAAAAATTGATACTGACAACCTACAAGTCACAACCGAACCTGGTGTCATCACCGAAGAATTACAGAACGCGGTAAAACAGCACGGCCTCTTTTATCCTCCAGACCCAGCCAGCAAAGGATCCTGTTTTATCGGCGGAAATGTTTCAGAAAATTCAGGCGGACCCAAAGCGGTAAAATACGGCGTCACAAAAGATTACGTCCTCAATTTAGAAGTTGTTTTACCTACGGGTGAAATTATTTGGACGGGCGCCAACGTGCTCAAAAACGCCACTGGATACAATCTGACACAATTAATCGTTGGGTCTGAAGGGACGCTTGGAATCATTACTAAAATCGTACTAAGACTCATTCCCCATCCGACACATGACGTCTTGTTTTTGGTGCCATTTTTCAGCGCCGCAAATGCCTGCGAAGCAGTAGCGGCTGTTTTTAAAGCCGGAATCACGCCCAGCGGCATGGAATTCATGGAACGCGATGCCATTTTGTGGTCGAAAGCTTTTACAAAGGACGAAACGATTCCCGTGGCAGATAACCACGAAGCCCACTTGCTCATTGAATTGGATGGATTTGACGAAGACGGATTGCAAAAGGAAGCCGAGAAACTGTTTACCGTTTTGTCAGGTTTTGAGACTGATGAAGTTTTATTTGCAGACAACAGTGCACAGAAAAATGTACTTTGGAACTTACGAAGGAAAGTAGCTGAGGCAGTAAAAGTACAATCCATTTACAAAGAAGAAGATACCGTTGTTCCTAGATTTGAACTGCCTAACCTCCTCACGTTTATCAAGGCAATGGAGTTGAAATATCACTTTAAATCGGTTTGCTATGGTCACGCTGGGGATGGGAATTTACACGTGAACATCATAAAAGGAGAGCTGACCGACAACGCTTGGAACACAGAATTGCCAAAGGCGATACACGAATTGTTTACCGAAGTGGTAAGGCTTGGAGGCACCATTTCTGGCGAACATGGAATTGGTTATGTCCAGAAAGGATACATGCCCATCGCATTTCCTGAAATAACACTTGATCTGATGCGGAAAATCAAGAAAACATTCGATCCTAATGGGATTTTAAACCCAGGAAAGATTTTCTAAGCTTCTTTACGAAGCCATTTTAAGTGGCGCGAATAAAGCAATACAAACACCAAAGAAATGAGCAGGTTTGTAATCAATATCACCGATGGAATATAGGCAGGCGAAACAAAGAAATAGATGCTGCTCGCTGCCAGAAGGTTGTAGATGATGTAGGCATGAAACCCCAAGATGTTTCGCTTGTACATCAATACCGCTGACACACATCCTATCATTGAAAACAAGATGTTTAAAGACGTGGATGCCAGGAAGTTATGGTTTAAAATCTCAGCCATTACTTGAAATCTATTAAGTAAATCGGCCATTTCATCAAAACCTATTTCTTTAAAAACAGAGATGGACTTCGCCATGTCTATTTTACTTTTACGTAAACTTTCTGCTGTAGGCTGAAAAAATAACAGAGAAACAAATCCCATTACAATGGCTCCACCTGTATTGATAAATGTCAACACCAAAAGAGCCATCAAACCTTTAGGAGGCTTAGCGGAAGCAGGTTCGTTTAAAAGTTGATTTTCCAAAAGTGATTAATGAAGTGATTTACTCTAACTTATTGTTATTCAGCTCATTGTTTTCAGGCGTGATTAGTTTTAACTCTGTACGTCGGTTGTCCTGGTGCTCTTCTTTTGTACACTTCACTCCATTGGAGCAGTTGTTTCTAAGCTTGGTTTCTCCGTAACCTTGTGCGGTGATTAATTTCTTGGCTATGCCTTGTGAGATGATGTAATCCACACAACTTTTTGCACGGTTCTTGGACAACTTCATGTTGTATTTATCTGATCCTCTGGAATCCGTATGGGATGAAAGTTCAACCTTAAGGTCGGGATGTTCCTTCATGTATTTCACCAACTTATCCAATTCTAACTTCCCTTCAGGCCTTAAGAAATATTTGTCAAAATTGTAGAGGACCAAATCCAAACGAATAAATTCACTTTCTTGTTTTTCGCGAAGTACAATGGAATAATTTACCGTGTCAACACAATTGCCCGAAACACTTTCCGGAATCACCACCCTTGCGTCATCGTGGTTTATAAAATTCGCAACAATGGAATCAACTTTTTCTGACCCTTCATTTTTCCAAGCATAAGAACCGGAAGCATCGGTATTCATTTTAGAAAGGGTTCCATTGTGCTTGTACACGTTCAACCTTACATCACTAAGATTCACACCATTAGCATCTTTCACTGAAACCTTAGAAACATGTTGCTTGAAAAAAGTTTTCAACTGAGCTGTTTGACTTCCTTGTTGATTGGCTGTAAAATTTACGGAATCAGCACTGTTTGTTTTGTCACCTGCATAAACAATTTTGTAGGCATGTTTTTCCATTAATTCAAAAGGCTCGGTTTTACCATTTTTATCTGTTGTCAATTCAGTAACCTTTCCGCTCTTCAAATCTGTGATTACAATTTCTTTGGATTTAATTGCCGTTCCCTTACAATTCTTCAATTCAACCACAAGGTCTGCTTGGTAAACTGGTTTGTTAAAGGCATAAATGCGGTCTACAAAATTGACACGATTGGTAGAGAAATATCCTTTTCCTGTTTCTTCGTCAACATAATAAGCAAAGTCATCTGCAGAAGAATTTAAAGGGGTGCCTATGTGGATAGGTTTTTGGCCATCCAATTCAGACATAAAAACATCCATCCCTCCGATGCTGTTCCATCCGAAAGAACTGAAATAAAGGATTCCGGTTTTAGAAATAAAAGGAAACAATTCGTTTTCTGTTGTATTTACATCATCTCCAAGTCTTACGGGCTCGCTCCATTCGCCATCTTTATAAGAAGTCATCCAAATGTCTGAACTTACGACCGTATCTGAAACATATTTAACAGGATCAACTGAAATTGAATGAATGCTACTGCCTGGACGGTTCGAAGAAAAATACACATTTCCTTGCGCATCCATGGTAGCGTGACCTGTTGAATATTGAATTGAATTAAAAGGGAAATCAATTTCACGGTAGTTTCCATTTTCAACCACAAACACCCTTTGACGCAGGCGACTGTATTTCATTTTTCCTTCGATGTCTTTTTGTTCAAAATTTGAAGTAAGGAACATCATAGAATAATCTTCATTGAAAGAAACCGGTCCGTCATGACCATTGGTTCTTTTCACTTCTCTCCATAAATTCTTATGGAAAAAATTTGTCCAAAATGGTTTTTGATACACTTTGTATTTTTGATTGACTTTAGAAGAATCAAAATAAGCGATGTCTGTATAAAACTGTCCCGTTCTTGGATACGTTTTGTTTATTGCATTGTGATTGTATTCATTGGTCACAAACAAAATTCCTTTTTCTTTTAATGGAAAAGCCCCGAAGTCCTCACCTTCACCCGTCTTTTTATAGATGCGAATGGAATAAGGTGCCGTTTGTTTTACGTTTTCAAGAAGCGCTTTAAGGTTTTGTTTCTTGTTTAGCAAAATTTCATCAGAAGGATGTTGCATCAAAGCGGAATCGAGAACCCCTGCAAGGCGCGATGATTGATTTAGGTACAACAAAGCATTCATGTATTTTTCCCAGTCTTGCGGCGTTGAAAGCCCTTTGGTCACTAGCATTTTTGACCAATAGGAAGCTTTCTTGTAATTTTCAGAAAGAAACGCTGCGTTTACGGTTTGCCTTAAAATCTCAGAATTCACAGGCTTTGTTTTCAATGCTTTCGTAGAAAGTTCTTCCCAAACTGGAAGTGCCTCGGTATAACGAAACTGTGTAGAAAGATCCGTAGCGTATTTTATTTTATACTCTTGCGCATTTACACTCAGAATAAATAGGGTAAAAACCCAAACTATGTTTTTTACATTCATCTTAAAAATATCTAGGACTTTGAATCGCATTGTTTTTACCTCGGATGTCAAATGAGAGCACAAATTCATGTGTCCCCCATTGGTTTAACATTTTACCATTAAGTGGGAAATCGAAAGCATAACCTACCATACAATAATTGGTCAATTGGTAAGAAGCATTTACCCCAGCACAATCCGTTGTACGGTAAAGGGCGCCTACCCAAATCTTTTTAAACAAATGCGCAGACATGTTTAAATCTGCAATTAAAGGTCCGCTTCCTGTATATTTAATTAAAACTGAAGGTTTCAAATCCAACACTGAATTCAATTCAAAAACATACCCGCCCGTTAAGTAAAGATGTCTTTGCAAGTAAGAATTCCCTGTATTGTTATCGATGCTTCTTTTGATCAACCTAGGAACGGACAGACCAGCGTAGAATTTTTTAGCATACAGGTAAGCTCCAAATCCAAAATTTGCTTTGGTTTGGGTAAAGCTATTTGTATAACTTGGGTCATTGGGATCCGTCACTACCAAGCCACTGAAGTTGTAACCATATTGTTGAATTCCCCCTGAAAGACCCAAAGACAAGCGCATGTCATCTTTATTCAATCGCATGTGATAGGCTACGTTTACCATGGCATTAAACCCTGAACGAGATCCAATTTTATCATAAGCGATGTTTGCGCCTACCCCAAGATTCTGACGAACCACAGGTGCGTGAATCGATAAGAACTGGGAATTAGGAGCGCCATCCCATCCAATCCATTGCGCCCTACTGACGCCAGTAATGTTCAACGCATCTCTGCTTCCTGCATAACCAGGATTGTATTGCAAAGGATTAAAAAAGTACATGGACGTTTGGGCATCCTGCTGAGCAAAAAGGCTACTGCCTATTAAGCTCAAAATAACGGTAATGAATGTTCTCCTCATTTTCTTCTAAGGTTGGATTTCAAGGTACCCTTGAAATGGTTCCTGTGATTTTTTATTCGTATCAACAATGTAAAAATAAGTCGCCGGTGGCAATGGATTTGGATGCGTACCTTTCAAGTGACCATTCCAGTTGTTGTTGTATGGTTCTGCTTCATACACCACATTTCCCCATCTGTTATAGACAGTCACTTTGATGCTTGGGTATTGCGCGGTATTCTGTAAAATCCACGTTTCATTTAAGTTATCCCCATTAGGCGATAAAAACTGGGGTACAACCACAGGAATCAACGGACTACAACCCAAATCAATTGCTGCGCTTACGGAACATCCTGCGGCATCCGTGGCGGTTACTGTGTAAGTTCCTGCATCAATGTTATTTGCTATGGCACTGTTGCTTCCGGATGACCAGGCATACGTAAAATTACCTTGACCACCTGAAGCCAATGCCGATAAACTTCCATTGGATTCTCCACATTCTGAACCTACCGAGTCAATTTCAACGATGACGATTTGCGTCGGCTGAGTTACAAACATTGAAGTGTCATCTTGACATCCATCCTCATTCGTCACCGTTACACTGTAGGCTCCTGTGGAAAGTCCATTTACGGTAGCTGCATTTGTAAGTACCGGAGTCCATGCATAGGTTAAGTTGTTTCCATTTCCGTTGTCTGTATTTATTGACACAGAGCCATTTGACCCGTTAAAACAGCTTACATTGGTTATGTTTACTTGGGTGATGTTAATTAAGGTAGGTGCATCAATGGTAACAACGAAATTAGAAACACAACCATTTCCTCCATCGGTTAAAGTGATTGTATATTGTCCTGATTGGTTAATCGTTGGCGAAAATGTGTTTGCTCCAGAAACGATTCCAGGTCCAACCCAAGCTGCAGTAGCTGATGCCGGGGTCACCACCCCATTGATGACTCCAAGTCCTGTAACACAATCCAACCCTGACGTAGGTGTGGTAGTATAATCAAAGTCTGGTGCTGAAAGAATGTTTACTTGAAATTGATCCATGACCGCAGGACAGTTTCCGAGTTGCACACTGACATCAACAACACCAGAAATGGTAGCGCCTGTCGTATTGTTACCCGACAACCACGTCGGAACGTCTCCATTCCCGGAGGCTGCAAGCCCAATGCTTGTATTGTTATTGGTCCATGAAACAACCCCTCCTACCGGAGATGAAATGTAATCATTTGGATTGATTTGAATGCCCGGACATACGGTAACATCCACGTTTGTATTAATCGTTAACTGAGGTTGAACTGCCACAGATACCACGACATCAGGTCCAGGACAAAGCGCATTGGTTACCGAAACAGTGTATTGTACGGTATCAATCGTATTCCCGGAATTCGTTAAGGTTTGTGCAATGTTGTTTCCAGTTCCGTTTACAAAACCTGTAATGGTTGCCGGACCAGAAGCCACCCAAGAAAAGGAGACCGTGTTTAAATTACTGCTAATGTCAATGTCGGTTGTTTCACCATCACATATTAAATAAAACAATGGGTCAATGTCGATGGCCGCTTCGGGATTTACAGTTATGGTGTGAACATCAGCTGAATCCGTTGAACACTCTACGGTCGCGCTGATTTCAACGGTACCCACTTGATCGGTATTGTTTAGTAATAACAAGGAATTAAAAACCAAGGGCGCGGTACCGCTTCCTGAAAGAACGGTTACGTTGCTTACGTTTGTGGTATCAGTAATGGTCCAATTGATTACATAATTTGGTTGGTTAGCTGTCATAAGAAAAGATAAGGATGAATCTCCACCACAAATGGTTTGGTCATACAAAGAATAGGTCAATGAAGCCGTAGGTTTAATGGTAACTTGTTGTAAGATAGAATCCGTTCCGCAAAAATTCCCTGCATAACACCACACGTCGTAGGTGCCTGGTTGAGAAAACAAAATTTCTAAGTCGTCAGAACCATTTGTCCACTGTGTATAATCGTAGGTTGCACCTACAAAACCATTGCTGCTGCCCAAGTTGCCGTTGTTAACTGTATACGTATTTGGAGCAATAGACCAATAAAAACCATAGGTTGAATCACATCCACTTTGATTGATGGTTTCACCACCATCCGATTCATTTGAAAAAGTCACAGGTTCCAACACACAAATGGGTGATTGCGGAGAATAACTAAACGCTGCCGTTGTCCCTGTTGAAATCGTAATCGGTCCTACCGTAATAACCGTCGGCAAACCATTGTTTGAACAAATGTTTTGCGCCAAAACAGTCGCAGAATATGCATTTTGAATTGGAGGAAGTCCTGGAGCGAAAACATAATCAACGCCACATGAAGACGTATTGAACACATGGTTTATGGTTGTGTCGTTGGCCGTGGTAAAGGTCATGTTTGGTGTTCCATCTGAAAAAGAAACGGTGTATGTAATGGGAACATCATTGGATAAAATATCTATGGAATAGGGAGACGGAAGACAGGTGTTTGAACCAAGTCCAGAAACGGTAACCAAAGGCGCATTGCCATTAAAAACGATGTAGGTCGCGGAATCTGTACAACCATTCTGGGTTACGGTATGCGTCAATGTAAATTGTCCCAAAGGATAGTCGTTGGAAATTTGGGTACCAACCATAGCTGCATTGGTAGAAATGGTACCATCTCCCCAGCTAAAAGTTTGGGTTACCGTATTATTGAACAATGAATTGAAGGTGAAATTTGCAGAATCGATGGATCCACATTTTTTGAAAACAGTTTGACCACCTTGTGTAACAGTCCCATACCCCCCACCTGTATTAGCCAAGGTAAGCGCGGCATTTGGCAAAGCATTCACATCAATGATTCTAGAAAACGTTGACGTAGCAGTCGCGTTGTTATTATTTACAGTCAAGGTAACTGTGGTCGTAGGAGCTGTCACTGTATTGTATGTTACAGTGTGTGGCCCAACACCTGTAGCTGTGGCTGGCGTGGCTCCCAATCCAAAATTCCAAGAATAGGTGGTTCCTGCAACAGTTAGAGAAGAGTTGTTGGCAAAAGTGATGGTACTTCCTTTACAGATTGTAACTGTACCTGCAACAGCAACCGGATTTGAATTGAAATTAGCGCTTGGTGCTTGCCCAAATGTGACTAAAGCAATGAATACCCCGGCAAAAAAAAGTGAGTATTTAAACATAAAAGGACTTCTATAGGGTTTCTAAATCGTACGCAAATATAGTCATTTTTTTTATGCACTGTAATTTAACCAATCAATCCCTTTAGAAAGCAGTTGAAGCGTATGGTGTTCCCTTGAGTTAATTTTTGGTTGAAAATTATAAACCCATTTGGCAACTGGAGGCATGCTCAAAAAGATAGACTCCGTTCTTCCGTTGGAAACAATCCCAAACTTTGTTCCTTTGTCAAACAGTAAATTAAACTCTACATACCTTGATCTTCGCATGGATTGCCACTCCAATTCATCCGTTGTTGGGAGTTCTGGATTTTCTAAAAGTTGCTGCGCGTACAATTTTGGAAAGGCTTCACCCAAGGCCAAGCATAAATTCATGAGTGCCTCTTTATGCGCCTCATGTTCAGGTTTAATATGGTCGAAGAATATCCCTCCAACGCCCCTGGTTTCGTTTCGATGCGAAAGAAAGAAGTAATCATCTGCCCAAGCCTTGAATTTATCATAGGCATCAGGTTGGTAGTTTCCACAAATTTCCGACAACCCTTCGTGAAAGAGTTTTGCCTTTTGCGGTTCTATATATATAGGTGTCAAATCGATTCCGCCACCAAACCAGCTTTCATTGTTATCCGTCTCAAAATACCGGACATTCATGTGGATGATCGGATGTACAGGATGCTTTGAATGCAATACAATAGATACCCCTGTCGCCAAGAACACATTGCCTTGCATTCCCATTTGCGACTTCATTAATGGAGTGACCTCCCCTTCAACTTTTGAAAATGCGACGCCTCCCTTTTCAATGACATTGCCATTTACAATGGTTTTTGTTATGCCCCCTCCCCCTTGAGACCGCTCCCATTCATCCGAAGAAAATGAAACTCCGTCGATGTTTTCCAATTGTGCAACGATGAATGCTTGTAACTGCTTAAACCGATCGGCGATGTCATTCCCACTCCACATTGCTTGTAATTTTAGATTCGAAATTTTGAAACTTACACAGAAAAAGTCCATAGTTGGAATGTGAAATCCCGACCGTTTTCCCGAAGTCAAATTGGGTCATCAAACCACTTTGAGGCGCGGAATAATTAAAATACCAAGAAGGGAATTGTACCATTACGTCGTAACCCAACACTGCGGCTTTGGATAAATCAGCTTCGTATTTCACCCTGAATTTTTTATGCAATTGAATGGTTTTTTTGTCGTGGTAATTGAAACAGGTCGAGCTTAAAAAATAAAAATTCGATGGGTTCGACAGCGTTGCATTTAATTCTTTCCAATCGCTCCACTCCCGCAATCCAAACAGGACTTGATTGGGTTTACCCTGCAATTGAGCATTGATTTTCACCACTTGGTTTTTATCCATGGATACACTGACATAAACAATGGGCTTGGAGGATTTTAAATACATTAGAATATGGGACGCATCTGCATCCAACATTCGGTCATTGGGTCCCGCATACGCAATGAAATAATTTTTAAACTGCGTTTCCCTCAGTTTATCCTCTGTACCATCCGATTGAATAAAGACCACCTGCTTTCCTTTTCCAATTTCCGCCATTTTCTTCGCCAACATCTCTATCTGAACGTCAATTTCGGTAGGAATGAAATACAATTGCTCATTGCTGCCCAAATTTTTACTCCCCGTATTCACGGGCAATACCATTGGAATGCCTTTTTCTTTAGCGAAGACATTTAGTTTTTCAGCATCTGAAGCATGCCAAGGCGCTATGAAAAGATCGAAATCATTGATTGCGTTTGTAGAAATCAACCGCTTGATGGATTCTTTATCGGACTTATAATCGAAAAAATAAACATCGCCCTGCAGTCCTTTTTCCATCAATGTATCCACGCCGATCATGGCACCCATGTAAAAATCAAAAGCAGATTTCTGAAGTCCTTTCAAGGGAAATCGCAAAGAATCCTTTGAAAAGGGTAAGAATACGCCGATCTTCACCTCTCTATTGTCGAATGGCTTAGGCATCATTTGAACAAAACTCGTTTTTGATTTGACAGGACTGGTCACTACCAATGAGGTCGTATTTAGGGGGATTTCACGAAGAGGTACGGATGCTGTTTGTTCTTTGAACACAGGGACCTTTAACTTCATTCCTTGGGTTAAGGTTGAACTTTTCAATTGGTTGAGTTCTTTTAAGGACTGTGTTGAAACCAAAAATCTTTTCGCGATTTCGGAGAGCTTATCCCCTTGATTAACTTGGTAATAAATGATTGTGTCGTTGAAATCAAACAACCGGATTGTTCTGACAAGGCTGTCTTTAGCGAGTTGCGCATCATCTTGAAGAGGTGGAGAAGAGATGTTTTCTAAGCGTTTAATTCCTTGCTTAATGGTCACGGAACGCCCGATTTTTAACCCTTCGGTTTGAAGACCTACATTCCATGCATAAAGGGAATCCACAGAGATAAAGTAAGTTTTAGCCAATCCAAAAACGGTTTCCTTCGGACGAGCTACAATCACAAAATCCGCCCGTTCGGTTGGAAGATAAATCTTGGTACCTGAAACCATGGTTTCTTTAAGCGATGGATTTTCTTTGCGAATCACATTGGAATTGATTCCCGTTTGGCTGGAAAGGGTTGCTAAACTTATGGTTTCAGTAAGCTCCAATTCATGAAATTGCTTACCCATTTTGGTTACAATAGGGACAAATTGTTGCCCTTGTAATCCAAAAGAAAAGAACAACAGAAATGCAAGGTATAATTTCTTCCTTATTCCCATTCGATGGTCGCTGGAGGTTTGGAGCTTATGTCGTAAGTCACACGGTTAATTCCTCTGACTTGGTTGATGATTTGGTTTGAAATGCTGGCGAGAAAATCATACGGTAAATGGCACCAATCTGCAGTCATGCCATCGGTTGAGGTAACAGCCCTCAAGGCCACTGCATTTTCATAGGTTCTTTCATCTCCCATCACGCCAACAGATTGGACCGGAAGGAAAATTACGCCTGCTTGCCAAACGTCGTTGTACAATCCCCATTCTTTAAGTCCAGAAATAAAGATATGGTCAACGTCTTGAAGGATCTGCACTTTTTCAGGAGTTACTTCGCCTAAAATCCGAATGCCTAATCCAGGACCGGGAAAAGGATGCCTGTCTAAAATCGCCGAATCTATCTCCAGCGATCTTCCAATTCTTCTAACTTCATCCTTAAACAAGCTTCGCAAGGGTTCAACAATTTTCAAGTTCATATAATCAGGTAATCCGCCCACGTTGTGGTGCGACTTTATGGTTTGTGAGGGACCGCCGGTAGCTGAAATGGATTCAATTACATCGGGGTAAATCGTACCTTGACCCAACCATTTGGCATTTTCTACTTTCTTTGACTCAGCATCAAATACTTCAATAAATACCCTGCCGATTGCTTTTCGTTTACGTTCAGGATCTACAATGCCTTTCAGTGCCTCGTAAAACAATCCGGAAGCATCCACTCCTTTTACATTGAGGCCCATGGTATGGTAGGATTCCAAAACAGATTCGTATTCATTCTTCCTTAGCAACCCATTGTCTACAAATATGCAGTGAAGTTGACTTCCAATGGCTTTGTGAAGCAATACAGCAGCCACGGAAGAATCCACTCCGCCGGACAAACCTAATATTACCTTATCTGCTCCAATTTGATTTCGAAAGGAGGCAATGGTTTCCTCGACAAAGGCACCGGGCGTCCAATCCTGTGCACATTGACAAATGTCCACAACAAAATTTTGAAGCATTTTCATTCCGTGCGTTGAGTGATAAACTTCAGGATGAAATTGCACACCAAAGGTGAGCTCATTTTCAAATTGAAACCCCGCATTTTCCACGGAAGCGGTGCGGCAGATTCGTTTGGATCCAAGAGGCAGCACTGCGATAGAATCACCATGCGACATCCATACTTGTGAAGGAGATTCCACGCCTGACAGAATTCCTTCGGATGTAAATTCATCGATATTGGCCCGACCATACTCCCTGCTCATGGATGGTTTTACTTCTCCCCCATACTGTTGCGCTAGCAATTGTGCGCCATAACAAATTCCCAACAATGGAAAAGATCCTTTCAAATGGGTAAGATCTGGTTTAGGGGCGTTTTCGTCGCGTACAGAAAAAGGACTTCCCGAAAGAATGATTCCTTTGGTATTCGTGGGTAGGGAATCCATTTTATTCCAAGGTCGTATCTCGCAATACACATTCATTTCCCGAATTCTCCGTGCAATCAATTGGGTATATTGAGAGCCAAAATCATAGATTACAATACATTCATGCATGTTGCAAAGTTAATTTTTATCTTCAAGTTGGTTTTGAAGCTTTAAAGAAAGATTGATAATTTTTAACATCTACAAAAACAATCTTTAACATTATCCTTTTGAAATGATTAAATTTGACCTCATATTTTTTGAAAAAATTCGATGATTGGAGACCTATTAAAAAAGATTTTTGGGGATAAAAGTACCAAAGACCAAAAATTGTATCAGCCCTATGTAAATGAGACGATTCAAAAATCCATAGACATAGAAAAACTGAGTGATGATGAATTGAGAGGAAAAACATTTTCGTTCCAAGAAAGAATTTCATTGGCCATTCAAGCCCAAGAGGCAGAAGTAACCGCACTGAATGAAAAAGCCGCAAACCTTGACACACCCATTGAAGAAAAGGAAGCTATTTTCGATGCCATAGATGTCCTAAGCAAGGAAATTGACGAAACCATTGAAAAGGAATTACTTGAAATTCTGCCTGAAGCTTTTGCCGTCGTAAAAGAAACCGCAAAGCGATGGGCAATCAATGGTAAATTGGAAGTTACTGCCTTGGAATTTGACAAAACACTCGCCCAAAAGAAAGATGGAATTACCATTTCAGGGGACAAAGCCATTTGGCACAACGAATGGACAGCAGCGGGAAACAAGGTTCAATGGAACATGGTTCATTACGACGTTCAATTGATGGGTGGAGCCGTATTGCACAAAGGAAACATCGCTGAAATGCAGACAGGAGAAGGAAAAACCCTTGTAGCCACATTGCCTGTTTACCTCAATGCCTTGGCAGGAAAAGGGGTTCACATTGTTACCGTAAATGATTATTTGGCGAAAAGGGACTCCGAATGGATGGGACCATTGTATCAATTTCACGGTTTAAGTGTGGATTGCATCGACAAACACCAACCCAATTCAGATGCACGAAGAAATGCCTATTCTTCAGACATCACTTTTGGAACCAACAATGAATTTGGTTTTGATTATTTGCGAGACAACATGGCGGGTCACCCGGATGATTTGGTACAGAGAAAACATCACTTTGCCATTGTAGATGAGGTCGATTCAGTATTAATTGACGATGCGAGAACGCCATTGATTATTTCAGGTCCAACCCCACGTGGCGAAGAGCAAGAATTTCAAGCACTCAAACCAAGGATTGAAAGAATTGTCAACGCCCAAAAGATTTATGTTGAATCCTGCTTGGAAGAAGCCAAGAGAAACCTTGTTGTTCTAAACGAACACATCGACGATAAAAAACTGGAAAAGACCATGTTAGAGGAGGGCGGAATTGCTTTACTCAGGGCGTTTCGTGGGCTTCCAAAAAACAAGGCATTGATTAAGTTCTTATCCGAACCTGGCGTTAAAGTTCACCTGCAAAAAACGGAGAACACCTACATGCAGGAGCAAGGAAAGCACATGAAAAAAATCGACCTTGAGTTGTATTTTGTCATCGAAGAAAAGAACAATACCATAGAGCTTACCATGAAAGGGATTGAGCTCATCTCTGGGAAAGAAGAAAGCGATTTTTTCATCATGCCAGACATCGGTGCGGAAATAGCGAAACTTCAAAGCGAAAACCTAGATCCAGATTCATTTTTGGCCAAAAAGGATGAACTTGTTCGCGACTACTCAATTAAATCTGAAAGAATTCACTCCGTTAACCAATTGCTTAAAGCGTACACGCTTTTTGAAAAGGAAGTGGAGTATGTAATCCTGGACAGTAAAGTTAAAATCGTAGATGAATCTACAGGTAGGATTTTGGAAGGACGTCGGTATTCCGATGGACTACACCAAGCGATTGAAGCGAAGGAAAATGTACAAATTGAAGCAGCCACGCAAACCTATGCTACCGTAACCCTTCAGAATTACTTTAGGATGTACCACAAACTGGCTGGTATGACAGGAACGGCAGAAACGGAGGCAAAAGAGTTTTACGACATTTATAAATTAGATGTAGTTGCCATTCCTACACACCGCCAAGTGATTCGAAATGACCAAAATGACTTTGTGTTCAAGACAGTACGCGAGAAATTTAATGCAGTAAGCGATGAAGTTGCAAAATTAGTCGCAGAAGGCCGGCCTGTATTGGTGGGTACCACAACGGTAGAAATTTCAGAATTGCTAAGCAAAATGCTTCACAATAAAAAAATTACGCACCAAGTACTGAATGCAAAATACCACCAGAAAGAAGCGGAAATTGTAGCCAGCGCAGGACGTGCAGGCACCGTTACCATTGCCACCAACATGGCGGGAAGGGGAACGGATATCAAACTAGGTGAAGGGGTTAAAGAAGCAGGCGGATTGGCGATTATCGGTACAGAGAGACACGATTCTAGACGGGTTGACCGTCAGCTGCGTGGCCGTTCAGGTCGACAAGGTGACCCAGGCTCCACAGAATTTTTCGTTTCACTCGAAGATGATTTGATGCGAAAATTTGGCTCGGAAAGGATTGCCAAGCTTATGGACCGTATGGGACTTAAGGAAGGTGAAGTAATTACCCACTCCATGGTTTCTAAATCCATTGAACGTGCCCAAAAGAAAGTGGAGGAAAACAACTTTGGAATCAGAAAGAGATTATTGGAATACGATGATGTCATGAACGCCCAAAGAAAGGCCATCTATAAAATGCGCAAGAATGCATTGTTTGGAGATCGCTTAGACATTGATGTGGACAACATGTTCTATGAACTTTGTGCAACGACCGTAAACAAAATGTCTAAATCAGATTTTCAAGAATTTGAATTGGAAGTCATTCGTTTATTGGGTGTAACCTCTCCAGTTGATGCCAATGAATACAAAACCTTAGACCAACAAGAACTTGTTTACCGTGTTTTTGATTCCATGAAGTTGCAATACCAACGGAAATCTGAAAAACTTGCCACACGTGCCATGCCGCAGATTAAACATGTTTATGAAACCATGTCGGACCGTTTTAAAAACATCGTTTTCCCACTAAGCGACGGAAGAAAGGAACTTCAACTGATTGTAAACCTGGAGGATGCCTATAAAACCAATGGAAAAAACATTTCTAAACAATTTGAAAAACACATCATTTTAGGGATCATCGACAACGAATGGAAGGAACACCTTCGCGAAATGGACGACTTACGTTCGGCAGTGAACAATGCTACTTATGAACAAAAAGATCCTTTGGTCGTCTACAAATTAGAGTCCTATGACCTTTTCAAAAACATGCTTAACCGCCTAAACGAAGAAGTGGTTGAGTTGCTCATGAACATGGACATTCCAAATGAACCTGACCTTAAAAGCACCAACCAAGAAGCCGCTCAAAATCACTACAGCCAAGGAAAAACCAATGTAAGTAATGCTGGCAGTGCCTCTCAATTTCAAGGAAGCCAAGGGTATCAAGAAGCGGTAGAGAATTCTATGCAACAGCCAGAGAAAAAAGTACCGGTCGTTGCCGATCAAAAAATCAATAGAAACGACCCCTGTCCTTGTGGAAGTGGTAAAAAGTACAAGCAATGTCATGGAAAATAACCCTAATTGGGACAGGTAATGTCGCTGCATTTTGGGTAAAGAACTTGTTGGGAAAAAGTTTCTGTGAACTTAACGTAGTTGGATCCAACGTTGAAAAAACCAAAAGTTTTAAAGCGGAGCATCGAATACCAACGATTGCTGAATTTCCCCTTTTGGACTCAGATTTCATTTTGGTTTGCGTTCAAGACCGTTTCATCGATGCTGTCCTGCAAACACTTCCCGACCATACACCTGTTTTCATCAGCGCGGGCTTCTTTTCAATCCAACCCTATACGCATAAAAACATGGGTGTAATGTATCCTTTACAATCCATAGATAAATCTGCCCTGCCAAACCTTAGCGAGGTTCCTTTCCTATTGGAGCGCTCCCCTGCCCACAGCGCATTCTTTCTTGATTTTGCCAAGGCCTTAGGAATGAAATACGTAGAGACCGACGAGAAATCAAGGTTTCAGGCACACATCAGTGCGGTTTTCATAAACAACTTCGGATATTTCATCATGAAACAAGGTTTGTCAATAGGCAATGAAGAAAAACTTCCACTTTCTATTTTTCAACCACTCATTCAAAAAACATTCGCTAACCTACTTATTGAAAAGGATTTGCAAACAGGTCCGGCCCGAAGAGGAGACCAAATCACCATGGATAAGCACATGGCTTTGCTATCGGATGAAATGAAAACAACCTATGCTTTTTTAAGCGATGCCATCACCAAAAAATACCCAGATGAATTATAAAATTAAGCTGAGAAACATTAAGAATTTCATTTTCGATGTCGACGGGGTTTTCACAAACAACAGTGTCATGGTTTTTGAAAATGAATTCATTCGCACACTGAATGCACGAGACAGCTATGCTGTACAATATGCAGCTAAACTGGGCTATCGCATTTTCATTGTCACTGGCGGAGAATCCACAGCGGTAAAAAAAGCCCTGCTTAAATTAGGCGTTACCGAAGTGTACCTAGAATCGTCAAATAAGCTTGAAGTATTTAACAACTTGGTCGTAAAACATGGGGTTGATCCTTTGGAAACATTGTACATGGGGGACGATATTCCTGACATTCCTTTGCTTCAAAACGTTTTACTTCCCTGCTGTCCTTTTGATGCTTGCATCGATGTAAGAAAACATGTGGAGTACATTTCTCCTACAAAAGGCGGAGAAGGTTGTGTGCGCGACGTAATTGAACAAACCTTAAGGGTTCAAGAAAATTGGTTAAAGGACAATGCCTATACTTGGTGATTTTTCCCGAGCTCTTTTTGCCAATGCAGATTTAAAAGCTGGAGCAATCTTTTTGAGGTGTTGTTCAAATACCTTTTCGTTCTGTAGCCTCCTACCCAAATGATTCCCCTGATGGCGTTGGTAAGGAAAATTTCATCTGCAGACAACAAGTTATGCGGTAAAATGGTGCACTCGTACACCCTAATTCCATTTTGTAACGCAATGTTAATCAAAGTCATACGCATCGTACCGGCAATGCATCCTTCATCTAATCCGGGTGTATATAAAACACCGTTGCTTACAATGAAAATATTTGAACTGGAAGATTCAATGATGTTTCCTTTTTCGTTTTGAAGTAAATACTCATCCAAATTGTTTTCCTGTGCAGCAATGCTGGACATCACTTTGTAAAGGCCATTTTTGGTTTTAAAAGGCGATAAAAAATTCTTTTGAAGTTTCAAATCACGATAGATGTCTATTTCATAACCTTTGTTATTCAATAAAAACTCTTTATCATCTATGGATTGTACATCGATGTAGTACGACCCTTCATTGCTTGCTGGCGTGTAGGTCCCCCCCACCATCCGATCAATGGAAACCCGACACTTACCTCCATGAAGAATTTCACTTTTACGCAATAAATCCAATATTTTCTCCTCGAAGAAAGCCAGGTTCCAAAAAACGGGAATGCGAATTTTCAAGGCCTCGGCACCTTTAAACAAACGTTCCATGTGGTTTTGGAGGTTTATGGGCTTCCCAGATATGATGCGGATGCTTTCAAACAGACCGTCACCATATAAAAAAGCTCTATTTCCAGTATCAACCGTGGGTTGATCGGCAGGGATGATTCTCCCATTGTTATTTACATACAACATCCTATTTAAAAATTAAATGTAAAAAATCCATTCCTTTATGTGGTGTCAGGATCAGCACAAACAACAGTCCGAACAAAGCGCCACTCAAGTGCCCATCGTTTGCGATGTTTGACTTCCCTCGTTTCATGGCGTAAAATTCAATGGCAAGATAAATGGGTCCAAAAATATAAGCAGGAATGGCAATGGGTATGAAGAACACATACAACGGTAAATCAGGCGTCCAAAGAATACAAGCGAAAATCACTGCTGAAACGGCGCCAGACGCTCCCAATGAACGATACTGAACCTCCCTTCGATGCCTAAAAAAGGGAATCACGGTTGCTGCAATGCCCCCCAATAGATAGAGCGAAATAAAATATACACTTCCCAAAACGGAACCGAACGTTCCCATCCAAACCTGCTCTAGGTAAGATCCTAAAGCATAAAATGAAAACATATTAAACAACAAATGCTGCCAATCCGCATGAAACCATGAATGCGTAAAAACGCCTTGAAAAGAATTCCCTTGCGACACATCATAGGGTGAAAACAAGAATTGTTCCCTCCAATAAGGACGATTGAATCCCTGATAACTTATGAATACAGTTGTTGCCAGAATTACCCAAAGGGATGAAAGTGGAATCATGAATTTTTATCACTTAATGTGTATCAAATTTACTTATATTCGTGATAAATTATGAAGTTTTATTTTCCTTTCTTACTTCTACTCCTCGGTCTTTTCGGTTGTGCATCAGAACCTGAAGAAAACCTAAATTTTCTTGAGGACACCTCTATTTCCGTTAAAAGCAAAGTTGAAAAGTTGTTGGAAAGTGATTTATTAAAACGTAAAAATTTTTCGGTAGAAGAAATTACATTTCTTCGGAACTATTACGAATCCGTTGATTACGCCCCTCAAATGGTCAAAACGGACTCAACCTTCTCCACCAGAGGCGAATTGTTGTTAAAGCTTTCAAAAGAGTCTCTGGCATTCGGAATCCCCACATATACAATGAAGCACAGTGAAGGCCAAGATGTTCACCCGCTGGAAATCGAAATGATGGCCATGGTCAATCTTTCCAGAATGATGTCCATCTCCAAAGGCGGTTTTTTTGACTACCAAACCCAACAATGTAAACCCATTACTTTGGCTGAAAAAAATGCATTTAAAGAATTGATGCGTGCAAAAGGGGGAACTGCAAAAGCAAAAATAATCCTTACACAGGGACCAATGAGCGACACCAATTATAGGGACTTCGCAAATGGAATCCATCATTTTTACCACACGCATTTGTTGGACACCATCGATTTCACAGCAAAAGAAATGAAAGAATTCAAGAAGGATTCAAAGCCCTTTGCAATCAAAAATCTTCGTTCCAAGGGTTATTTATCCAAAGAATCCTACAGCGACAAACAATTGGAAAAAGCCCTACTCACGTTTAAATTAGACAATGGTTTAGATTCCAATTTCACGATTGACGCCCATACGCTTCAAGCTTTGTCTGAATCAAATTTCCACCGATTGACCCGTGCTGCCATTGGGCTAGACAAGCTTCGCCAAAGACCAAAGCGTGGGCCTAAATTTGTTTGGATCAACCTACCTGCTTATCAACTGTATTTTTATGCCAACGACAGCTTAAAGGCAATTCATAAATTGGTCGTTGGAAAACAATCTAACCCGACACCTGAGCTTGTTTCCGAAATTCGCAGAATGATCATTTTTCCTTATTGGAAAGTTCCTGCGTCAATCATTAAAAAAGAAATCATGCCATCCGTTTACAAGAACCCCTCCTACTTGGCGCGTCACAGGTATAAGCTTTGTAAATTTGACGACACAGCGAGAATTAACCCGAACACAATCAATTGGAGTCTTAAACCAAGAGGATTCAGTATTATACAAATGCCAGGAGCAGGAAACAGCTTGGGAATCATAAAGTTTGAATTTTTGAACAGCAGCAGCGTTTATGTGCATGACACCCCTCAAAAAGGCTTTTTTAACCACGCCGTGCGGAGTTTTTCCCATGGATGTATGCGCTGCCAAGACCCTATAGAATTGGGTAAATGGATGATCAAATACGACCAAAAGGACAGAAAAAAAGCAATGCCGCCTGACACCTTGGATTCCCTGGTCCGAATTGGCCACCATGTCTCCATTGCATTAAAGGAAAAAATTCCGATTTACATCGAATACCAAACCGTTACCACTCACGATTCAAAACTTGTTTTTCACCTTGACATCTATTTTCGCGAAGAGAAAATCATAAAAATCCTTCGAAAAAACCAACCTAAAAACAGTACAAAATGATTGTATCTCCTTCCTTGCTCTCTTGTGATTTTGGCAACATTCAAAGGGATACCGAAATGCTTCAAAATACAGAAGCGGATTGGTTACACATCGACGTAATGGATGGGGTTTTCGTGCCTAACATTTCTTTTGGATTCCCCGTTTTGTCAGCCATAAGAAAACACACGAACAAAACCTTAGACGTCCATCTCATGATTCAAAATGCAGACCCATACCTTGAGGATTTTAAGCAAGCTGGCGCGAACATTCTTACGGTACATTATGAAGTTTCTCCTCATTTACATAGAACCTTGTCACGCATTAAAGAATTGGGTATGAAAGCGGGGGTAGCCATCAACCCACACACACCTACTGAATTACTCCAACCCATTTTATCTATGGTGGATTTAGTCCTTGTTATGTCTGTGAATCCCGGTTTTGGCGGACAAAAATTCATTCCTGAAAGCATTCAAAAAGTTACAGCGCTCTCTGAATACCGCAAAACGCATTCGCTAAACTTCTTAATCGAAGTTGACGGCGGTGTAAACCTAGAAAATGGAAAATTGCTTGCAATGGCAGGCGCCGATGCATTGGTAGCAGGTAGCTTTGTGTTTAACTCACCCAATCCATCAGAGACCATTGCAGCTTTGAAAAACCTTTAATTTCAGTAACTTTAACGCGACATCAACGTTGCTTCGCCATGCGTATTTTAATCTCTCTTACCGCCGTATTCTTCTTGAACTTAGGTTTCGGTCAGCAAAATTTGGCCGAAAAAGAATTGCAGCTAAAAAATCGACTGGATGAACTTAGGACGGCCAAAAGCGATGCCCAAATGGTTAAAATCAATGCGCTTTTTACGAAAGAAATGGGGGAATTCCTAAAGTCTGAAGGTGCTTTTCAGTTTCAATTCACCCAATTAAAATCCATAGCTGACCTAAAAAGCAGCGACCAATTGGTACGCATCATTCACTGGAATTTAGAATACAAAGATTTCTCTTACAGCTATGGAGGCTTTATCTTAAAATGGGATGAGGACAAAGAAACCTCGAAATTATTCGAACTTATTGATGTAATGGATCCATACGCTGCCAAACCCGAAGGGGTTATCGATGCAAAAAGTTGGTATGGAGCGCTGTATTATGCAATCATCCCCATTGAGTTCAATTCAGAAATTCAATATACTTTGCTCGGTTGGGACGGTGGAACGTCCGGAAGTACGTTTAAAGTTATCGATGTACTCTCATTCAAAGGCAACGCAGCAAAGTTAGGAAGTCCCCTATTTCTACAAAAAAACAAAGTCCTCAAACGTGTGGTATTTGAATTTTCTGACAAAAGCAAAATGTCTTTGCGAATGGATGAAAAAAGAAACCGAATTGTTTTTGACCACCTTTCACCTGAAAGCCCTGTCTTGGAAGGGGTTTACCAATACTACATGCCTGATTTTTCTTATGATGCGTATGTTTGGGATGAAAGTCAATTTGTGTTATACGAAGATGTAATCGCCACCAATGACGAGTCAGAGAACAAGGAAACAACGATTTACACCATGGACCAAAAGACAGGCAAGGTTAAAAAGGACTCCTATAAACTCAAATGGATCAATCCGGAAGATCCAAATTTCAAGGGTGACATCGGACATGTAGCCAGAACACCAGAAACGGAAATAAATAAAGAAACAGACGAAAACACAGCCCCTGAAATGCCCAAGAAAAAATGGTGGGACCGTCGAAATCCAAACAACCTAAGTGTTACAACGGGTAAATACCGTAAGAACAGAAGACATCCACCAACCCCATGATAACACTCGGAATTTTCCACGAATTAGAAATTGCAAGATTCACCCCACAAGGCGCCTACCTCATGAATGATCAAGGCGATGAAATCTTGTTGCCTAAAAAATACCTCGCCCCAAACGCAGAAGAAGGTCAATTTGTCAACGTTTTTGTAATGAAAGACTCTCAAAACAGAAGGGTTGCCGTTACCGACACGCCTAAACTCTGCTTGGATGAGTACGCCTACCTCGAAATTATCGAAGTGAATCCTTATGGCGCTTTTGCAGATTGGGGATTGGATAAAAACCTTTTCATACCGTACAGAGAACAAATTGGACTCATTGAAATCGGTGAATCGCACATTTTGCAGTTGAAATACGATGAATCGACCGATCGCTTGATTGGCTCAATGAAAACCCGAAAGGCTTTAATTCCATGTACTGAAGCGCTTGAAGGACAAAAAGTTAACTTTCTCTGTGTCGACCAACATGAATTGGGCTGGTTAGGGATTGTGAACAACTGTTATTCAGGAATCATTTACAACAATGACTGTATAATCCCAATGAAAACCGGTTTACGCATTGCTGCCTATGTCTTTCTGGTTCGTCCCGACGGAAAATTAGACCTACGCCTTGCGCCTGATGGCTACGAAAAATATGATGAAGCGACCGAGAAATTATGGGCCCATTTGCAAGAAAACAAGTTCCTTTTTCTTACCGACAAATCAGCACCTGAAGAAATCAATGCCATAATGGGCATGAGCAAAAAGACATTCAAACAGGCGGTTGGCAAATTGTACAAGGATCGGAAAATTATGCTGTTTGATGACAAGATTGCAAGAATCGATGGATAAAACATTGGACATCGCTCCGTATTTCCACACCCTCAATTCACCACCTAAACTCCTTCCTCTTCCCGATCACTTTGATTTTCCGCATCAATTCACTCCAAATCCTTGGGCAATGGCTGCAGGGCTTCAGTTGCAAGATTATTTAGAAACGCTCAAACCATTTGCACACGATTTCCACGAAACACTCGGAAAAATGTTCGGGGTACTGGTTGTAAAAAAAACGACAGGTGAAATTGGATTTCTAGCAGGTTTTTCAGGGAAGATTGGTGAAAGAAATCATTACGAAGGTTTTGTACCCCCCATATTTGACACACTAGACCCAAATGGAATCTATAAAATGGGTGAAGCGGCATTGAATGCATTGAACAGTGAACTCATTGCTTTCTCCAACCATCCAGCTTTCGACAAATTAATCAAGGACATAAAACACATGCGTTTACAGCACGACCAAGAGGTCCAAAAGATGCAGTTGCGCATTTCTCAAAACAGATTGATTCGCAATGTCCAAAGAACTGAAAACGCAGCCCACCCATCCATTCTGAAGGAGATTGATCAAGAAAGCAAGATGGAACAAATGGCTTTAAAAACCTACAAAAAGGAATTCCAAAAACAACTTCAACCTTATCTTTTACAAGAATCCATCCTCGAACAAAAAAAAGAATTCCTAAAAACCAAAAGAGCCGAGGACTCCTTAGCCCTGCAAATTGACATATTTAAAGCATACGAACTGAACAATGCGCTGGGTGAAACAAAAAACGTATTTGAAGTATTTAAAGAAGCAAAGGACGATTTACCTCCAGGTGGAACCGGAGAATGTACGTTACCCAAAATGTTGAACTTCGCCTATCTAAACAACCTGCACCCTGTTTGTTTTGCAGAATTTTGGTGGGGGAAGTCACCGATTGGCGAGGTACGCATTCACAAATCTTTTTATCCTGCTTGCCGCGCAAAGTGCGAACCCTTGCTGGCGTTTATGCTTCAAGGAATCCCAACAAATCCCCATCCGCTTCATTCGTCATCCGAAAAAAGCAAGTTGATCCGAATACATTTTGAAGACCCGCACATTTTGGTAATTGAAAAACCAGAAGGACTCCTCTCTGTCCCCGGAAAAATTGATTTACCCTCTGTACAACTTTGGTTGCAAAATGAATATCCAACATTGCCAGAAATTATTCCCGTCCATCGCTTAGATATGGCGACCTCTGGTTTAATGGTAATTGCCAAAAACCTAGATGTTTACAAGAAATTACAATCCCAATTTATATGTAGAAAAGTTTCGAAAGAATACACCGCCCTGTTGTCAGGACATCCCAAGGACGACCAAGGCGTTGTTTCACTTCCCCTGCGGGTTGACCTTAACCATCGGCCGCATCAAATGGTTTGCTATGAACATGGGAAAAGCGCAACCACCGAATTTAAAGTAATTACGAGGCTTACATCACAAACCAAGATTTTGTTTAAACCCATTACTGGCAGGACCCATCAGCTAAGGGTACATTCAGCGCATCCGGCCGGACTTAACACGCCCATTCTCGGCGACGACCTTTACGGAACCCCCTCTGACCGGCTTTACCTTCATGCCAGTTCATTGCGGTTTGAGCACCCTATAACGACAGAAATCTTAACTTTTAATTCGAAACCTGATTTCTGAAGTTAGGGAATTATTTTTTTAAGAATACCCTGCAAGATGCAAAAGCCATCCTCAAGAATTAATTAGAAGATTGGCAGGTGCCCTTCCAAATATGACTCGAATGATTATCTTTGGCACCAAATAATTTAATCACCATGGCTTCTACCGCGGATATACGAAATGGATTGTGTATTAAACACAACGACAAACTTTTTCAAATCATTGAATTTCAACATGTAAAACCAGGTAAAGGCCCTGCATTTGTTCGTACAAAAATCAGACAAATTGAAACAGGAAGGGTACTTGACCATACGTTTTCAGCAGGACATAAAATCGAACCTGTAAGAATTGAAAATCGTGAATACCAGTACCTTTATCAAGAGGGGACGGATTTTATCTTCATGAACAACGAAAGCTACGAACAAATTAACATACCTTCAAAAATGGTTGAGAAACCTTTGTTTTTGCAAGAGAGCATGATTGTAAACATCTTGTTTCATGTTGAAGAAGAGACGCCTTTGGTCATTGAACTTCCCATGTACATAGTCGCTGAAATAACCTACACAGAACCAGGAATCAAAGGTGATACGGCTACAAACACAATGAAACCCGCTACCATCGCATCCGGTGCAGAAATCAGGGTTCCTTTGTTTATTGAAAATGGTGAAATCATCAAAATTGATACAAGAACAGGGGTTTATGTTGAACGCGTGAAATCATAACATGAAAAACACAATACTTTCCGAAAAACACATTGCATTGGGCGCTAAAATGGTTCCGTTTGCAGGATTTAACATGCCCGTTCAATATGCTGGCATAAACGTCGAACATGAAACCGTTAGAAATGACGTTGGCGTATTTGATGTATCTCACATGGGTGAATTTTTCCTTCGTGGACCTCAAGCCCTTGCTTTGATTCAAAAGATTGCGAGCAACGACGCTTCGGTTTTGGTTGATGGAAAAGCACAATACAGCTGTATGCCAAATGGGAAAGGTGGAATTGTGGATGATTTAATCATCTACCGAATTTCTGAAGTTGAATACCTATTGGTTGTCAATGCCTCTAACATCGAAAAGGATTGGAACTGGATTGCCAGCCATAATACAGAAGGCGTTGAAATGGAGAATGCTTCCGACAATTACTCTTTGCTTGCCATTCAAGGCCCCAAAGCTTCCGAATCCATGCAATCGTTAACGAACATTTCTCTTACAGAAATGGCTTATTACTCCTTTCAAATTGGGACTTTTGCAGGGATTGAAAATGTAATCGTCTCCGCGACAGGATATACCGGTTCAGGAGGTTTTGAAATTTACATACCCAATGCCTCAGCCAATGCCGTTTGGGACGCGGTATTTGAAGCGGGAAAAGATTTCGGTATGAAACCAATCGGACTTGCTGCGCGTGACACCTTGCGATTGGAAATGGGGTTCTGTCTATACGGAAATGACATTGATGATACTACCTCTCCTTTAGAAGCAGGATTGGGTTGGATTACCAAATTCACCAAAGAATTTACCGACAGTGCATTTTTATCAAATCAAAAGGCAGAAGGCGTAAAACGCAAACTCGTGGCCTTTGAAATGATGGAAAGAGGCATTCCTCGTCACGACTACAACATCTTAGATGCAGAAAACAATGTAATCGGAAAAGTTACTTCTGGCACCATGTCACCTTCTATGAAAATAGGCATTGGTTTAGGATATGTCACCATCGATAACGCAACATTAGACACAGAAATTTTCATTGAAGTTCGTGAAAAAGGCGTGCAAGCCAAGGTAGTTAAATTGCCTTTTTATAAAAAGTAATTCTCTTTACAAGAAACAAAGAAAAGCATCGTTAACCCGTTGCTTTTTTTTATGCGCATAAAATCCCTCCCCCAAGACGATCAACCCAGGTTGAAAAGTATCCAAAACGGCATCAGGTCACTTTCGGATTCAGACCTCCTTGCCATTCTCATTGGAAATGGCGTACAGCAAAAAAACGCGAAGGAAATCGGACAAGAGATCCTAACCAATCACAGCAACAATTTATGCACTTTGTTTAAATCAGATGCTATGCGTTTAGAGAAATTCGATGGAATTGGTCCTGCAAAATCAACGATTTTACTCGCGGCTTTTGAATTGGGAAGAAGGCATTCCGCCGAAAATCCGCTTCTTTCTTTCAAAGTGGCAAATTCGAAAGACGTATACGATTATGTTAAAAGTCACCTCAGTCTTCTTCAACACGAAGAATTTATCCTTTTGCTGATGAACAACAACAACGAAGTAATCTACGGAAAGTCCATATCTCGAGGTGGACTTACGGCTACCATCGCCGACGGCAGGGTTATTTTCGGATTGGCATTTACGCATAAAGCCACAGGAATCATACTTTGTCACAACCATCCCAGCGGAAACCTCAAACCCAGTAAATCCGACATCCTACTCACACAAAAACTACTGAAATTCGGTAAATTCATTGAATTGCCAATACTCGACCACCTCATATTCACTGATTATGGCTACTTTAGCTTTGCCGATGAAGGCCTATTGGATTTATGAAAAAAATCGTTACCATCATTGGGGCCAGGCCTCAAATCATTAAAGCTGCTGCCATCAGCAGAGCCATAAACACCCATTTTTCAAGCGATATACAGGAAGTTATTGTTCACACAGGACAGCATTATGACGAGAACATGTCTGCTGTTTTTTTCGAAGAAATGGGAATCCCTGTTTCGAAATACAACCTTCAAGTTGGAAGCGGCAACCATGGCATCCAAACGGCAAAAATGATTGAAGGAATTGAAGCCATTCTCCTTGATGAAAAACCCGACGCCGTCTTGGTATATGGTGACACCAATTCAACCTTGGCGGGAGCCCTTGCCGCATGTAAAATCCACATTCCTGTCATACACATCGAAGCCGGGTTAAGATCATTCAATAAATCAATGCCCGAAGAAATCAATAGAATTGGGTGTGATCACATGTCAACCTTATTGTTTTCACCCACGGAACAGGGCATTCAGAACTTAATCAATGAAGGATTTAGCAAGGATACAGAAGGAAAAGCAAGCATCGACAGTCCGTTTGTTTTTAAAACTGGAGACATCATGTTTGACAACAGCTTGTATTTCGCCGACCTCTCACAAACTACTTCTACCCTGCTTAAAACGTTAGGTCTACATGAAAGACCTTATGTGTTGTGTACCATCCACCGAGATGCAAACACAGACAACCCGCAAAACCTTTCTTCTATTTTCAAAGGATTATTAGAAATTGGCGAAACCACAGGTTGGGACATCGTATTACCTCTTCACCCAAGAACGAAGAACAAAATGAAGGAGAATTTAGATGGCACTTTGACAACAAAGGTTTTTTCTAATCAAAAATTTCACCTCATTCCTCCGGCAGGATTTATTGACATGATTTCCTTAGAATCCAATTGTCAGATGGTGATAACAGACAGCGGAGGCGTTCAAAAAGAAGCATTTTTCTTTAAAAAACCATGCATCATACTTCGTCCGCAAACTGAATGGGTTGAAATCGTTGACAACGGCAATGCAATGCTCACGGGCGCTGACAAGGATAAAATCTTGCATGCTTTTAATACGCTACGTGAAAAGACGGATTATTCATACCCTTCGTTTTTTGGTGATGGCAAAGCAGCTGAATCCATTTGTGAATTGATACTTAGTTCGCTCTAATGCTTATTTTCTCAGAGAAACTAACCCCAAGAATTGAATATACCTTTGAATTTCTGTTTTCGCAACGGGGCTTTTCCTATTCAATAATCACTGACCTTGAGGAATTCAAACAATCGGAAGGGCCAAAACTTAACTATTCAAACCAAAACCTTGTTGATGTAAAAACCATCAAACCTTCCAAAATTTTATTTGAAGATGACGTACGCCTCATAAACTTGACAAAAGGTTTATTTAATAAAATGGAAGTACTTGTTTTTGATGATGTTATGGATCCCATTGCGGCTATTTTTTATGTGCTTACGCGATACGAGGAATACACGGAAAAAGAAAAAGATGCACATGGCCGATTTGAAGCAAAAAACAGCATTCAGTCTACCTACAATTGGCTTGAAATACCCATTTGCGATGTGTGGAGCGAGGGCATACTTTCGTTCGTGGGACTTGAAAAAACACAAAATCACAGATACGAAATCATACCTACCTTCGACATAGATTCAACCTATGCCTATCTTCATAAAGGAATGCTCCGTCAAACCATGGGATTGTTGAAAGATGTTATGAAATTCGATTATCCTAGGATCAACGTGCGGATAAAGACCTTGTTAAGGCTTCAAAAAGACCCTTTTGACAACTTTGATAAAATTGAGAACATAGCATCCAATTTCCCGATGACACATTGCTTTTGGTTGCTAGCTGACCAAGGACGTTGGGATAAAAATCTTCCCTACACAAATCCAGCACAGCAAAGGGTAATACAAAGGACAGCCGCTTTTTGTAAGATTGGTTTACATCCCGGCTATACAACCTACCTGAACAAAAGTATTTTAGAGAACGAAAAATCCAGGTTAGCAACCCTACTGAAATCAACCCCAACGGAAAGCCGTCAACATTACTTAAGACTTCAAATCCCAGAAACCTACCTTACTTTGATCGATTCAAATATTTCTACGGATTATACCATGGGGTATGCAGAATGTATTGGATTTCGCGCGGGAACGGCCAAAGCCTACCCTTGGTTTGACCTCTCGAAGAATGAACCCAGCACTTTAACCATCCAACCCTTTTGCTATATGGATGGCACATTAAATGAATACTTAAAATTATCCCCTCAAATTGCCATTGAAAAAGTTAAAGAAATGAAGTCCGTAATTTCACAATATGGAGGGAACTTTTGTTTTATATGGCACAATGAAACGATTGGATTTCAACACCATTGGAAAGGTTGGGAAGTTGTACTTGAAGCAAGTATACAATAACCTTTCATCCGCTAAGTAAACAGGTAAGGAGCGACCAAAGGGTTTGGGCTTATTTCCCATCTGAGACAACAATTCTTCTTCTTTTATCAACTTCATCAAAATGAAAGGAAACACCCGCTTTCCCCCAAATTCCTGGCATTTGTACATATCCAGCCTCCACATAATCTACATTCAACAAATTATTTCCTTCAACGAACAGATTAAAAGATTTAGACGCATTGAATTGAAATTTGGCATCTAAAAGTGAAACTGTACCCAATCCAAATCTTTCACACCCTCTGTAGGTAACTGAAAAAGTTGCCCATCCCGACAAAATGAAGGTTGCTTTTGCTATCAGTTGATTTCTAAGACCTGAAAAAGCATAACGCGATTGTGACATTCCAAAAACATCTACGAATTGATGGTTTGCATCCACAAAATTATAACCCAAAGAGAGTTCTCTGATTCTGTATTTATGGTTTCCTTGCATTGTATAACGAAGATTGCTCTCCACGCCATTAAAAACAACACTCGAAAGATTTACCGGCATCCAAGGATTCGGAATGGAAGTAGCGCTTCGTTGCCAATCAATCATGTTCGAGTTGTTTCGATGGTAGTAGGAAGTTTCAAAGGTAATACGGTTTTTTTCTTTGTCTTTTTGACCCCAGGAATGGCTCCATTCAAACCCTGCTTCAGCAGACGTAGCATACTCAGGTTGTAAATTCGGATTTCCCACGTTTGAATAATCTTGATAATACAATTCTGTATACGTTGGGGCGCGGTAGCTTTGGGAAACATTGCCAAAGAACCTCCAAGACTTGTTAACAAAGAAAGTCGCCTCGAAACCGGGGAGCAATTTCTGGTAACGGTTTCCATTCATCTCCAAGTGGAAGAAATGGACATTGGCGGTTAGTATCAACTTTTTATCGAACAATTTTACTTTGTGGTCGAGAAAACCTGAAACATATCCCCTGCTTCGCTCACCAAGATTTGAGCTCACAAGTTGTTCCATTCTGTATTCCGCCCCAAAACCTGTAATCCCGACAACCGACTTCCATTGTCCTGTCTCCTCAAAAGTCAAAACCTCTGACCAATGTTTATTCGTGTAGAAAGAGGGATCCATGCGCTTTAAACGAAATTCATCACGATGGGTGCGAAGCGACGCCTTGGTAAGAAACACGAACTTTCCATTAGAAAATTTATGAGACAAACCGGCCAATGCCATTTGGGTTGATTCCCATTGATCAGGAAAGGACGCACTGTAATAACCATTTGCACCAAAGGCGCGATCTGTAAATGCCAACAATCCTCTTACTTCGTTCCTGTTTCCAAGGGATAAAATGCCATCGTAACAATACTGTTGATTGCTAAAATCTGAATTATACCAATGTCCATTGCTTTTATCGTATGCCGCAGAAAAGGTTTGTTTCAAATTTTTCAAGGGCATAGAAACGGAGAACTGACTTCCCAATCCTCCAAAATAACCTCCGTAAATTTGACCATTTACTGAAGCAATGTCTTTTGGACGCGTTACAAAATTAACCGCACCGGTCATGGCATTTTGCCCAAAAACCCTTGTTCCTGAACCTTTGTAAACCTCAATCGTTTCGACATTTGTCAGCAATACTGGTAAATTCAACGCATGGTGTCCCGTTTGCGGATCCACCAATTTAAATCCATTCACCAGTACGATGTTTTGCTCAAATGTCCCCCCCCTAATACTCAAATCACCTTGTACCCCCTGCACCCCTCGCTGGCGAAAGTCGAGTCCCGGAACATAAGAAAGAGCTTCACTTACCGAGCGAATCGGCAGGTTCTTATTTTGCTCCATCGTTAAACATTGAATACTCGAAGAACGTTCGGCATAGCTTGAAGCAATACCTTTTCCAAAAATTACGACCTCTTTTTTAAGTTGTACGGTATCAGCTACTGAGGTTGTTCTCTTTTGACCATACATCGAAGAAAAGATGCATAAGGCACCTATCGCTAGCATAATATTTTTCATCTGTACATACATTTTAAGTCACCTATTTCATCGGTGAAGGTTAACTTAATCAAGTGTTTACCGGGGAGGAAATTCGTAAAATTATTTTCAAAATGAACTCCCAATTTATCTGAATACATCCAACAGTCAGCAAGAAAAGAATCCGTTGTTAATTCGACAACAGCCTCTTTTCGTTCAGCATCAATGGAAACAATTTTCATAGCGGTTATAACCTGTTGTTTTGGATTTCTTTTAAAATCTCCTACTAAAAAAGTACGCGCTTCCACACCATCTATGTTCACAACCACCAACCTTGGCTTTGCATCCGAAGGATAACCCGCAAGGGACAGTGAACCAAGTACGGGAAGGTTTAGCGACTTGGCAAATGAACCCATAACCTTACCTGACAAATCGTATTCAGTCCAAGAAACGAGCATTTCACGCGGTGTTTTTCCATTCAGATACGACACAAACAATTCGGTTTTCCCATTGGATTTTTTAGCGAGTACAGTTAGGTCTTTATAAATTTCACGGACTTTATACTGAAGACTTTTCCAATTTCCATAATAATCAATGCTGGACCATGTGGGTGCTGGCCAACAATCATTGAGCTGCCAATAAAGCGTTCCCATGCACCTTGGCGCATCCAAACGATGACCTGTGATGGCAGATTCTACAGCGTATGCTTGAGTCAGTTGCGAGAAGTACACAAAGGTTTTAAAATCCTTTGGTTTTCCGAACAGTTTTTTGGCATGTTTAAGGATCATTCCATTTCCGACATAGCTTTTTTGATGGTGTTTCATGACTTTAGAATCCAACGACCAATCTTCTTCATTTGAAAAAGCAGACAAGGTCGAGAATTCAGGAAAACTCTGGAATCCATATTCAGCATTGAATCGCCCAATGTTCTTAGCAAACCCCTCCATCTCATCTGCACCATGCCAGACGCCCCAATAATGCTGGGTGCCATGGTTATAAAACTCATCCTTTCCCCAATTGCTTAAAGGTGAGGTATGGGTAAAGGGAAGGTTCGAATACTTTGCCAATGTATTTGGAAGCAGTACCTTAAACAAAGCATTGTAGTCGCTTTCAATTACTTTTTGGTCATCCTTATCCAGATGGTATTGCGATTGAAAACCCCAATTTTTCCATGCAACATCAACCTCATTGTTCCCATTGATTAGAATTACGGACGCATGTTTTGTCAACCTAGGGATTTGGTACTCGAACTCTGCTGATACATTGGCTAAAAAAGCAGAATCACCTGGATACATTGCACACGCAAACATGGCATCATGCCAAACCATAAGTCCCGCCTTGTCACAAGCCTCCAGAAAAGCATCACTTGCATAGTCTCCTCCTCCCCATATTCGAACCGCATTGAAATTTGATTCCTTCATCACCCGCACCCATTCGTTCCATTCTTCATCCTTCGTTATCCCATTAAAAACCGTTGGAGGAATAAAATTTGCCCCCTTTAAAAACACCGGTAATCCATTAATTGTAAACTGAAAAGAAGTTCCCCATTCATCTGTTTGTTGAAGTAAACCCACCTTTCTCACCCCAAAAGTGTAAGGCACTTCTTGAATACAATTAGCTTGCTTGTCAAAAATTCGAAGGGTGTCGTAATATACGTTCGCATCTCCCATCCCAGAAGGCCACCACAGACGCGGATTTTTGAGCGAAAGAGCCAACCGAGTAATGGTTCCTTGGGCGAATGTACTTTTAAGTTGAAACATAGTAGATTCAAAAGAATAACCTTCAATGTTTTTAACGTGGGTAATAACCATTTCCAATGATGCATCTCCTTGTAGGTTTAGGGTGTTCATCCCTATGGAGCTTACCAAGTTTGTTTTTGGAATCTCGATGCATACAGGCTTTGGAAAACCAATCGTATTCATTCGCAATGCCCAATCCCACCCAAACTGGTATTGCGGTTTACGTGTCAAGGAGGACACTTTTATTTTCGCCAAGTCATTGGGTGTGGGGTAATGAAATTTCGCCTTTTTGTAATCCATTTTATGATACAGTGCCGGAGGCGAAAAAACAACGGTAACCTCGTTGTAACCGCAACGAAGGTGATCTTTTATGGAAACGTCATAGGGTCGGAAATAATTTTCAGTTTGTAAGACAAGAATGCCATTGACATAAATTTTTGCGTAGGTATCTACACAAGGCAAATTTATATGAACGGACGGTGCGTTAAACAATGTTTCAGAGAGAAAAAACTTGCTTCTAAAATGCCATTCATGGTCTTCAATCCATTGGTATTCATTTTCATTTTCCCCAACATAAGGATTGGGTAAAATTCCATTTTTCCATAACGTTTCTTGTACTGTTCCCGATTCCCCCATGGAAATCCAATCCTTCTTAAGTGGATGTTGAAATTCCCAAGAAAGGACACATTGTGAAGAAAACCGCATGGCAATGGTTAAAATTAAAAATAGAAATACCCAACGAATTTTAGTTACCATTCTCGATTGTATGAAGTGTTAATCATTTCATCCCGCTCTTTTGTTTTCAGGGCGAAGTTAAATCCATTGTAAACTGAATAACCCCCAACATTTCCAAGGGTATCCATCGCAAGAAAACAACATTGGAGATTCGTAAGGTCTTTGTTTTTCCGAATGATTCTATCTACTACTTCTTTACAAGCTTCTGAAGGACTTAATCCATTTCGCATCAGTTCTACGACCATGCTGCTTCCGGATACTCGGATGATGGCTTCACCCAATCCACTTGCCGTAGCAGCACCTACCTCATTGTCTACGAACAACCCTGCACCAATGATTGGAGAGTCACCAATTCTTCCGTGCATTTTATAAGCCCAACCGCTTGTGGTACATGCTCCCCCGAAATTACCATTCACATCTCTTGCAATCAATCCAATGGTATCGTGGTTTTCGTGGTTGATTTTAGGTCTCCGTAACAATTCTTTATTTTCCTTTTTCCAGGCGAGGTATTCTTTTTTAACTTCGGGCAAAGGGGTTTTGATGGTGTCAAATCCATGGGAAAGTGCAAAATCTCTTGCTCCATCCCCTACCAACATCGCATGAGGCGTAAGATCCATGATGGCTTTCGCAACAGAAACTGGATGTGCAATTCCTTCCAAACATCCCACAGCGCCAGACTTACCGTCACCATCCATTACACAGGCATCCAAGGTAACTTTTCCGTCACGGTCGGGACGACCTCCGATACCAACACTCCTGTTGGTTAAATCCGATTCTGTATGTCTTGCACCAGCGATTACGGCATCCAAAGCACTGCCTCCTTTTTCCAAAAGGGTCCAAGCAACGCGATTGGCTTCCAAACCATGAATCCAGGTGGAAAGAATTACAGGCCCTACGATTTTCTCTTCAAATGGAACACCTATGAAAGAAGTTCCTTTGATCGGATTTGTAGCCCCAACTGCCATTGCGAGCGCACCTAAATGAATAAATTTCCTGCGATCCATCAGTTCGATTTTCGTTTTTTCTCCGCAGTCATCCAATTCTGAAAAAGCCTTGCATTGCGCATATGGTCTGCCCCACTTACTGCAAAATTATGTCTTCCCGTATAGTCAGGCTTTGCACACATATATAAATACGGAACATCTGCGCGATTGAGTACAGCATCCAATACGGCTGAAGAAGGTAGGTTAATCGGACCTGGTGGCAAACCATCGTATTTGTAAGTGTTGTAAGGACAATTGATTTCGCGATGTATAGCCAACAACCTTTGGACCCCATTTAATTTATCACCCCAGCAAAACTTGAAGGTCGGATCTGATTGTAAGCGCATGCCAACTTTTACTCGGTTTAAATACAAACCAGCTATGATTGGCCATTCATCTGCATTAACGGATTGTTCCGCATATACGATACTTGCCATGGTCGTTACTTGGCTGGGCGTCTTCAATCCAACGGCCTTCATTTTAGCCTTTCTGGATGGATTCCAAAAGGTCTTAAACTCCATTGCCATTCTTTCAACAAATTGTTTTTCGTCGGTATCGTAATACATTTGATACGTATTTGGAATGAACAATGCGGGCAATTGTGCCAAATCAAATTGATATTTTGCCAAGGTGTTTCCATCCTGGAGGAATCCAATCAACCTTGCGCTGTCAAGGGCAATGCAATCGGAAACTTTTCCCGCCATTTGGTAAATGTTTTTGCAATTGTTAAAGGTAACTTCGACCTCCACTTCTGCATTTCCATTGCCAGCAGCATTCATCTTAAAACCATTCAACAAGTTTCGATAAGAAGTTCCCGGCGCGATGATGTATTTACCCAAGGCAATGTTTTCCGCATTCATAGATTTATAATTTCCTACTTTAACAAAATCGGATTTAGAGGAGATTAAGCCTTCCTTTTCCAACAAATCCGCCAAAGCGTTTAAATCCACTGATTTAGTTAGGTAAAATACCTTATCTTCTTGGTTTTCAGTTCTATTAAGCGAAGACCAATACAACATAATTTTAGGAAAAAGCAACAAAGCTATGAGTCCCGCACCCGCGATGCAAGCAATGATGATGTTTCTCTTTTTTACACTTTTTTTAGACATAATTGAAAAGCTATTTCGTGAATTCTAACTCCTTTATATTGATACCAATCTTTTCTAATTCCAATTTCTTCAAAATTCAATTTCTTGAACAAATGAATGCTTGCTAAGTTGTCGGCATGGACAAAACACTGCAAGTTATATAATTCCAAATGATCTCTGCAATAGTCAATGCATAACTGAAGGGCTTCTTGGGCATAACCTTTCCCACGTTCTTCTTGTTCCGCAAGCAAAATACCCACGGTGGCAAAACCATGTTTGAAGTTCACATCAAAGAGGTCAATGGTTCCAATGCTTTTATTTGAATCTTTCAGGACTATGATAAATCTTAACTGTCCAGAGGTCCTAAGATTAGAAAACTGTTCTATCAGTTGGTGGATGTTGTGCATGGAAAAGGGAACTTCGGTATGGCTTATCCTCCAGTTATCTGTATTGTTTTCCCACATGAACATTGCGGTCGCATCCAATGGCTCTACAGGTCTAAGGACTACCTGATCTCCTTGAAAGTATTTCATGACAGTAGGAGATTTCCGTTAAAAACAAATTCTGCAGGACCCGATAGACAAATGGAAGAAAAACCAACTTCACGTTTTACAAAGTCAACCTGTAACTCCCCTCCTTTTGTTTGGACAACGATAGGTCCTGTAGTTAATCCCAATTTGTCGGCATACACCAAAGCACAAGCGGTCGCTCCTGTTCCACAAGACAAGGTTTCATCTTCCACCCCACGCTCATACGTAGAGATGGAAATCGATTTTTCGCTTCTGAGGCTAACAAGATTGACATTAATGCCTTCCTTTTGAAAAGCTTCGGAATACCGAATTTGTTTACCGAAATTTACCGTATGTTCATTTGACAGATCGTCGGAGAATTTGACATAATGAGGAGAACCTGTATGTACAATAAAATCTTCCCCACAAGGAAAAATTTGATGAACTTCCTTCATGTCAATGGCCACCATTTCTTCTTTGCAATGGTAAGAATGCACGCCATCTATCGCGATGAAACGGTGCTTCAAAGGCGTTTGAATTTTATCCTTAGCAAATGCAACTGCGCATCTTGCACCATTCCCACAAAAACTTTGACTGCCATCAGAATTGAAATATTCCATTTCAAAATCAAAACCTTCGGAGGCATTTATTTTAATCAATCCGTCTGCACCAATGCCAAACTTTCGATCGCACAGAAATTGGATTTGACGAATGGAAAGCAATGAAAAATCACCCTTCAAATTATCCAAAAGGATAAAATCATTTCCTGTTCCTTGAAATTTAGAAAACACAATCTCCATACGAAGCGGTAAAGGTAATAAATGTAGTTAAAATGGCTTAACAATCTTTAACAGCAAGAGAATTTCAAGTTTAGTCAATGCTTTGTAAAATTGTGAACCAAATTTTATTCAGATGAAATACAAAGCAGTTTTTAAAATTTTAGGCATCGGTTTTATTGGAGGCACCCTACCCTTAGCGGCGATGCTTACCTATTATCACCAAACCACAAAATTATCAGACCGTGTATTGGATGGAAATCAATACCCCGTTCAAACCGTAGGATTGAATGGTGAAACCCTCCCTGAACTTACTACAGCCTCGGAGTCAAGCATCAACTCTGTGGTGCACGTAACTACCAAAGTGGTTTCCACCACATTTCAACGGGATTTTTTTCAAGAGTTTTTTTACGGTCCAGGTGCAGGGGGAAGAGAATTTAAACAATATGGTTCCGGCGCAGGTTCCGGAGTGATCATTTCATCCGAAGGCTACATTGTAACCAACAACCATGTAATTGAGAATGCCAGTGAAATCCATGTCATATTAAACGACAATTCAGAATACACCGCAAAGATCATAGGCACAGATCCAGCAACAGACATTGCGGTATTAAAGATTGAGGACAGCAAACCCTTTACCCCCATGAAGTTTGGCAACAGCGACCAATTGCGTATCGGTGAATGGGTACTTGCTGTTGGAAACCCTTTCAACCTTACCTCCACAGTAACGGCAGGCATTGTAAGCGCCAAAGCACGTAACATCAATTTGTTATCTGAGCGAACGGACAAAGAAATTGTTCCCATTGAATCCTTTATTCAAACAGATGCAGCCGTAAACCCTGGAAACAGTGGGGGTGCATTGGTCAACACCAAAGGAGAATTGGTAGGCATCAACACGGCCATTGCTTCGCAAACTGGCGCATACAGCGGGTACTCCTTCGCCATTCCAGTGAATTTGGTGGAAAAGGTCGTTCGTGACTTAATTGATTACGGCCTTGTTCAACGCGCTTATTTGGGGGTACAGATTTCGGCAATAAGCCAGGATTTAAAAGAGACACAAAAACTCCCGAACTTAAAAGGTGTATTCATAAGCGGTGTTGTAGATGGTGGTTCAGCCGACAAAGCAGGCATAAAGAATGGAGACGTGGTATTGAAAATCGGCGTGAAAGAAGTGAACTCCCCCGCACAGCTGCAAGAAGAGATTGGGAAGCAGCGACCTGGTGACAAAGTTGTGGTAACGATTCGAAGAAAAAATGGTGATGAAGATGTCATTGATGTCTTGTTGCGTAACAAGGAAGGCGAGACCGAATTGATGTCCAAGGAACAAATCTCAGCGAATTTCGCCTTGGGTGCCACCTTTGTTGCGTTGACAGAGAAAGAAAAGAAGGACCTCAACCTTTCTTACGGCGTTAAAGTCACCTCCATCAATACAGGAAAGTTAAAATCAATTGGGTTGTCTGTTGGTACAATCATCACGAAAGTAAACAACGATCCCATTGAAACCATCGAAGAGCTTACCAGTAAACTAAATGGTGTAAACCGAGGCATTTTACTGGAAATTGTGTTGCCAAATGGCACCAAAGACTATAAAGGTTTTGGCTTGTAAAACAAGTAAAATAAGAAGAAAAGTTTTTAATACAATTCGGTTGAAAAGTTGTTGATATTCTTCAATTTTTAATTTTTTATTACCCAATATTTCACTTTACTTTGCTTCAACACATTCATTAATAATTCCTTAATAAAGAGATCTTTACATAATGAGACAACTAAAAATAACCAAATCCATTACAAATCGTGAGAGTCAATCTTTGGATAAATACCTACAAGATATTGGCCGCGAAGAATTAATCACAGCAGAAGAAGAAGTAGAGTTAGCAAAGAAAATCAAAGCCGGAGACCAGAAAGCATTAGAAAAATTAACCAGAGCGAACTTGAGGTTTGTCGTTTCTGTTGCCAAGCAATACCAAAACCAAGGACTTACCCTACCAGACCTTATCAACGAAGGTAATTTAGGTTTAATTAAAGCCGCTCAAAAATTTGATGAAACAAGGGGATTTAAATTCATTTCTTATGCCGTTTGGTGGATTCGCCAATCCATACTTCAGGCATTGGCAGAACAAGCAAGAATTGTTAGGCTTCCATTAAACCAAGTTGGTTCCTTGAATAAAATCAACAAGGCATTTTCAAGATTGGAACAAGAATTCGAACGCCCTCCTTCTGCGGAAGAACTTGCCGAAGCACTTGAAGTTCCCGAAGAAAAAATCAAAGAAAGCTTAAACGTTTCTGGACGTCACGTATCCATGGATGCGCCACTTACCACCAACGAGGATGGCGGTACGCTCATGGACGTAATGATCAACAACGATACTGCAAGAACAGATTCAGGATTGATGGCAGAATCATTGCAACGTGAAATCGAACGCTCCCTAAGCACCTTAACGGATAAGGAAAGAGAAATCATCCGTTTGTTTTTTGGCATCGGAATGAATCACGGTCTTACCTTGGAAGAAATTGGCGCGAAATTCAACTTAACGAGAGAACGCGTTCGTCAAATCAAAGAAAAAGCCATTCGAAGGTTGAGACACACTTCCAGAAATAAACTTCTAAAATCATACCTAGGATAACCAATTAGGCTGCTTTATAGCGGCCTTTTTATTTTGTACAATTTTAAATTAAAGTCATGCATAATCAACTCGGTTACGAACAAGCACTTAAAAATCACATCGAACAAGAACGGGAAGCCGTAAAACTCCAATCGAAAGTCGGTGAATTGCTTTATGAAAAAGGAATTGAATTGGTGTTGTTCAGAAATCACCTCATTGACATTACCATCTCCGAAATCTTAAACCTTCACGATTATGCAGCGAAAGTGGTAAATAAACCCATCGATATTTTCACCACCTCAGAAATCGCAAGTGAAATTGCCAAAATGGACCTCGCTCCTGCAAAATTAGACATTGGAAAACTTGCCAATGAATGGCAAAATGAAGCCAAGGAAACTTCTAAGTCTGATTTCCTGCAAAGCAAACTCAAAGGATTCCAATTTGAATCATCCAGAGAACTCAATCCACGCGACGTGATATTATACGGATTTGGTAGGATTGGAAGACTCGCAGCGAGAGAACTTATTCGCCAAGCAGGAAAAGGACAGCAACTGCGATTGAGAGCAATTGTCACCCGAGGTGCTTCGGAAAAAGAAATCATCAAACGTGCTTCTTTGCTTAGCAACGACTCTGTGCACGGTGCATTCAAAGGAACCGTACATGCAGATTTTGAAAACAAATGTTTAATCATCAATGGACAAGTGGTGCACATGATTGAAGCATCTGCGCCCGAACAAATTGATTACACCCTTTATGGGATTGAAAACGCATTGGTAATTGACAACACGGGTGTTTTTACAGACAAAACGGCACTTAGTCGCCACCTTCAATCCAAAGGTGTTTCAAGGGTAATCTTAACAGCTCCTGGAAAAGAAATCCCCAACATCGTTTTTGGAATCAACCAAGGAACCTTGGATTTGGAAAATGAAAAAATATATTCTGCCGCTTCTTGTACAACCAATGCAATCAGTCCAATACTTAAGGTGGTGAACGACAAGTTTGGTGTAGTTAAAGGACACATCGAAACGGTTCATGCATATACCAACGACCAAAATCTTTTGGACAATATGCATAAAAAAGTACGTAGAGGAAGGTCCGCAGCAATCAACATGGTAATCACTTCTACAGGAGCAGGAAATGCAGTTACCAAAGTAATCCCTTCCCTTCAAGATAAGCTGACTGCCAATGCAGTTCGCGTACCGACGCCGAATGGCTCTTTGGCCATCTTAAGCCTAGAGATTGAAAAAGAAACCACACTTGAAAGCATCAACGAAACCATTAAAAATGCAGCCTTAAATGGTGATTTGGTGAATCAAATTTATTACTCATTTGACCCAGAAATGGTATCTTCAGACATTATTGGTAATACCTGTTGCTCTGTATTTGATTCCAATGCCACCATTGTTTCAAAAAATGGGAAGAACATCGTTTTGTACACTTGGTATGACAATGAATTTGGCTACACAAAACAAGTGATCCGACTTGCGAAATACGTAAGTAAGGTACGTCGGGCAATCTATTATTAAGACGTTTTCAGACGATTGGTGTTGATAAAATAAACTCCGGTATTTGTCTTAATTGCTCATTAGACTTATTTTTGCTGAAACTTACTTAACACGTCTATATATTATGGCAGCCGATATTTTTGAAAAAATCAAAGCGAACAGAGGCCCCATTGGAATGCATGCAAAGGCATCTCATGGCTATTTTACTTTCCCGAAATTAGAGGGGGATATTGGTCCTCATATGGTGTTTCGAGGGGTTGAAAAATTGAATTGGTCATTGAACAATTACCTTGGCCTTGCGAATCACCCTGAAGTGCGTAAAGCAGATGAAATGGCAGCCAAATCCTTTGGTTTCGCGATGCCCATGGGCGCAAGAATGATGAGCGGAAATTCGAATTATCACGAGCAACTTGAACGTGAATTGGCAGATTTTGAATCTAAAGAAGATGCCATTCTTGTGAATTTCGGATACCAAGCTGTGGTTTCAGCCATTGATTGCTTGGTGGACCGTCACGATGTAATTGTATACGATGCAGAATCTCACGCTTGTATTTTGGACGGTGTTCGTCTTCACATGGGTAAAAGATTTGTATTCAAACACAACGACGTTGAAGATTGTGAAAAACAATTGGAACGCGCAACGAAATTAACAAATGAAACAGGCGGCGCCATATTGGTAATCACTGAAGGTGTATTTGGAATGCGCGGTGACCAAGGAAAGTTGAAAGAGATTGCTGCCTTGAAACAAAAGTTCAACTTCAGGCTGTTCGTAGACGATGCACATGGCATTGGAACCTTAGGCGCCACAGGTGCTGGCACAGGTGAAGAACAAGGCGTTCAAGATGAGATTGACATCTACTTTGGCACGTTTGCAAAATCATTTGCGCTAATTGGAGGATTCGTAGCAAGCGATGCCCAAGTCGTTGAATATTTACGATACAATATGCGTTCACAAATCTTTGCAAAAGCCTTGCCCCTACCCTTGGTCGTTGGTGCATTAAAAAGATTGGAACTCATGCGCACCATGCCAGAGCTAAAAGACAAACTTTGGGAAATTACCCATGCGTTGCAAAGTGGATTGAAAGCTGAAGGATTTGAAATCGGACCAACAAACACCTGCGTAACGCCGGTTTATTTGAATGGGTCTATTCCTGAGTCAACCAACTTGATTTATGACTTGCGTGAAAATTACAATGTATTCTGCTCCATGGTAGTGTATCCAGTTGTACCTAAAGGAATGATCATTTTACGATTGATTCCGACCGCAGTTCACACACTTGAAGATGTAAGGTATACCATTGAATGCTTTTCGAAAATTGTTGGAAAACTAAAAGCTGGAGAATACATGAGCGATGAAATCGCCAAAGTATAACTTTAGGATTTTTAAGCATTAAAAAAGGGGTCTTACGACCCCTTTTTTTATACCCTATCTTTTGCAGTTACTGCAATTAATCCTTTTTGGAACTTGGTTTCTTAGGCTTAACCTTCTTTACATTCAAGGTTAGCTCCTCTTTACCATCTTCTTTATCCAATTCAATTACATCACCATCGTGTAAATCCGAGTTGATAATGCCTTCAGCAAGTGGGTCTTCGATGAATTTTTGAATGGCCCTTTTCAAAGGACGTGCACCAAACTTCTCATCGTATCCCCGCTCTAAAATAAAATCCTTGGCTTTTTCAGACAATACAACAGTATAACCAAGTGACTTGATACGGATGTACAATTTCTCCAATTCCAAATCAATGATTTTGTGTATGTTTTCGCGTGACAATGTGTTAAACATAATCATGTCATCTACACGGTTTAAGAACTCTGGAGAGAAGGCTTTCCTCAACGCATTTTGAATCACCGATTTACTGTTTTCAATTTTCGATTCTTCTTGTGCCTTTGTACCAAAACCTACGCCGGTACCGAAATCTTGTAACTGACGTGCGCCGATGTTGGAAGTCATTATTAGAATGGTATTCTTAAAATCAATTTTCCTTCCCAGACCATCTGTCATGTGTCCGTCATCCAAGACTTGCAATAACAAATTGAATACATCAGGATGTGCTTTTTCGATTTCATCTAATAGGATGATAGAATAGGGTTTTCTTCTAACTTTCTCAGTTAATTGTCCACCTTCTTCATACCCAACATACCCTGGAGGCGCTCCTACCAAACGAGAAATGCTAAACTTCTCCATATACTCCGACATGTCGATTCGGATCAAAGCATCGTCAGAATCAAACAAATATTTTGCAAGTACTTTTGCCAATTGTGTTTTTCCAACACCTGTGGGGCCTAGGAAAAAGAATGAACCAATGGGTTTGTTGGGATCCTTAAGTCCTGCTCGGTTTCTTTGAATCGCCTTAACCACTTTTGCGACTGCCTCATCTTGTCCAATTACTTTTCCTTTCAGCGAATCTGCCATATTTACCAATCTCCCTGATTCGGATTGATTCACTTTAGTCAATGGAATTCCACTCATCATGGAAACAACTTCTGCGACATCCTCTTCGGTAATCGTGATTTTGTTGTTTTTAGAGGCCTCCGCCCATTTTTTCTTCTCCTCCTCTAATACATCAGTCAATTTCTTTTCAGCGTCGCGATATTCAACGGCTTTTTCATATTGAGAAGCTTTGATAACCTCACTTTTCTTTGCCTTAATGCTTTCTATTTCAGCTTCAAGCGCTACAATTTCTTTAGGAACATTGATATTGGTAATGTGTACCCTTGATCCCACTTCATCCAATGCATCGATGGCTTTGTCTGGCAAATGACGATCGGTAATGTAACGTTCGGTTAACTTCACACAGGCAGCGATGGCTTCCGGAGTGTAGGTTACCGAATGGTGGTCTTCATACTTTTCTTTGATGTTCGTTAGAATCTGAATGGTTTCCTCAATGGAGGTTGGTTCTACTATTACTTTTTGAAACCTTCGCTCCAATGCGCCATCCTTCTCAATGTATTGACGGTATTCGTCTAAGGTTGTCGCTCCAATTGCTTGAAGCTCTCCTCTTGCCAACGCTGGCTTAAACATATTTGAAGCATCAAGCGAACCACTGGCACTTCCTGCGCCAATAATGGTATGGATTTCATCGATGAACAAAATGATGTCTGGATTTTTTTCCAACTCTTGCATGACTGCTTTCACACGCTCTTCAAATTGACCACGGTATTTTGTACCCGCGACCAACGAAGCCAAGTCCAACGAAACTACCCTTTTGTCGAATAGGATTCTTGAAACTTTGCGCTGAACAATTCGCAAGGCAAGACCTTCTGCGATGGCACTTTTACCAACGCCTGGTTCACCAATAAGTATGGGGTTGTTCTTTTTTCTTCTGGATAAGATTTGACTTACGCGCTCAATCTCCTTTTCTCTTCCTACAATGGGATCAAGTCTTCCCAACTCAGCCATTTTTGTTAAATCGCGTCCAAAATTATCCAGCACAGGTGTTTTAGATTTTGTATCTGTCGGTTTTCTCGGTGTGGAAGTCGTTTCATCCTCATCATTGCTTCCAGGGAATTCTGCCCTAGGTGTCTTTTTTTCGTCTATCATGGTTTCATATTCGTCTTTCGTGTTCTCATAAAGGATTCCGTACTTGTTTAATATTTTGCAAGCCGCACAATCCTCGTGTTTCAAAATGGTTAGCAAAATGTGCTCTGTACCAATAACCTGAGCTTTAAACAGTTTCGATTCAAGGAAGGATTGTTTAATGATTTTCTCTGTTTGTTTTAGAAGAGGAAGGCTCGTGGGTATAAAACCCGTTGGATGTCCCGTTTGTTTTAAAACCTTGGTAAGCTCTTTCTCTAAAACCTCAAAGGAAATGTCAAATTCCACCAATAATTTATGTCCTTTGCCTTCATTTAATTTGAGCAAAGCCAACAACAAATGTTCGGGAGCTACAAATTCACTCTTAAGACGAATCGCCTCTTCCCTACTGATCCGAATCAAATCTTTCACACGTGGTGAAAACTTAGCTTCCATAATAATGTAAATATCGACAAATATAAGGTTAAATTTTATTTACGGTACGTTTAGCCAACAAGTAAATCGAAGGGTTTTGAATCCCAACTTTTCCACATAAAAAGTCTCTTTTTGTTAGTAATTTATTCTTAACATTGATTTTATCCTTAGCGATATGGTTATCTTTGCTTATTACAAAATAATGAACACGGAATATTAAATAACATGGCAGAAGGAGAGAAAATAATTCAAATAAACATTGAAGATGAAATGAAATCTGCTTACATCGATTATTCGATGTCGGTAATTGTTTCAAGGGCGTTGCCAGATGTAAGAGATGGTTTTAAACCTGTACACAGAAGGGTACTTTATGGGATGCAAGATTTAGGGGTATACTCCAATCGTCCGCACAAGAAATCAGCGAGAATCGTTGGGGAAGTTTTAGGTAAATACCACCCACATGGTGACAGCTCTGTATATGACACTATGGTAAGAATGGCCCAAGAGTGGTCGTTGCGTTACCCATTGGTTGACGGACAAGGAAACTTCGGATCGGTAGATGGAGACAGTCCAGCAGCCATGCGTTACACGGAAGCAAGGCTTAAAAAGATTGCTGAGGAGATGTTGGAAGATTTGGACAAAGAAACCGTTGACTTCAGACCGAATTTTGATGACAGTTTGGAGGAGCCAAGCGTTATGCCTACCAAAATACCGAATTTATTGATCAACGGAGCATCGGGTATTGCGGTTGGTATGGCCACAAACATGGCGCCGCACAACTTGACCGAAGTCGTAGACGGAATCATCGCGGTAATTGAGAACAAAGAACTCGATGACGAGACACTTATTACCTATGTGAAAGCACCAGATTTCCCTACAGGAGGTATCATTTATGGATACGAAGGGGTTCGCGATGCTTTACTAACGGGACGTGGAAGAATTGTCATCCGTGGAAAAGCGGAGATTGAAGAGGCCAATGGTCGCGAACAAATCATCATTACCGAAATTCCTTACCAAGTGAACAAGGCGGAGATGATTAAGAAAATCGCCGAATTGGTAAATGACAAAAAGATTGAAGGAATCTCCGATTTAAGAGACGAATCCGACCGAAACGGTATGCGCATCGTGGTTGAAATCAAAAAGGAAGCGATTGCGAACGTTGTACTGAATAAATTGTATAAGTTTTCTGCCCTACAAACTTCTTTTTCAGTGAATAATATTTGTTTGGTTGACGGAAGACCGCGCATGCTAAACTTGCGTCAAATCATCGACCAGTTCATTCTTTTTAGACATGAGGTTGTGGTACGCCGTACGAAGTTTGAATTGCGAAAAGCTGAAGAACGTGCTCATATTTTAGAAGGATTGATCATTGCTTCCGACAACATTGACGAAGTCATTGAAATTATAAAGGCCTCTGACAGTCCGGATCATGCTCGTGAGCGACTTTCTGAACGTTTTGGGTTGAGTGAAATTCAAACTCGTGCGATTGTCGACATGAGACTTCGTCAGTTAACAGGACTCGAGCAAGATAAACTTCGTGCAGAATTTGATGAGTTAATGTTGTTGATTACTGACTTGAAAGACATTTTGGCAAACGAAGACCGAAGAATGCAAATCATTAAGGATGAACTAATTGACGTTCGAAACAAATATGGAGATGCCCGTCGCTCTAGAATTGAATACGCAGCCTCAGAAATGAGAATGGAGGATTTGATTGCAGACGAAGAGGTAGTCATTACGATTTCGCATGCTGGTTATATTAAACGTACCAATTTAGCTGAATACAAGGTTCAAAACCGTGGTGGAATGGGGTCTAAAGGATCCACCACACGTGACAAAGACTTCTTGGAACATCTTTTTGTGGCTACCAATCACAATTACTTATTGATATTCACTGAAAAGGGACGTTGTTTCTGGATGCGCGTGTACGAAATTCCTGAAGGGAACAAACTTGCCAAAGGAAGAGCCATCCAAAACTTGATACACATTCCACAAGACGACAAGGTTAAAGCTTATGTCAAAGTGCAAGACTTGACAGACAATGAATACATCAACAACAACTTCATTATCATGTGTACCAAACAAGGGGTTATCAAAAAGACATCCTTGGAAGCGTACTCTCGTCCAAGAACAAATGGAATCAATGCGATCTCCATCCGTGAAAACGATGAATTACTCGAAGCAAAACTTACGAATGGAACGAACGAGATTGTATTGGCAACTTCAGCAGGAAGAGCCATTCGATTTAACGAAGCCAATGTTAGACCTATGGGAAGAAATGCTTCTGGAGTACGTGGGGTTACGTTAACCACTGAAACCGATGAAGTTATTGGAATGATTTGCGTCGAGGATGTATTCTCAACCATCTTGGTGGTTTCAGAAAAAGGATTTGGAAAACGCACCTATTTGAATGATCCGGAGGACAAAGAACCTGTATATCGCATCACAAACCGCGGTGGAAAAGGGGTAAAAACTTTGAATATTACAGATAAAACGGGTAAATTGCTCTCGATTCAGAATGTATTTGATGAAGATGATTTAATGATAATCACCAAAAGTGGGGTTACCATTAGGATGCACATCGATACCATCCGAACGATGGGAAGGGCAGCACAAGGGGTGAAATTAATCAACCTCAAAGGCTCTGCAGAAATTGCAGCCATAGCACATGTTCCGAGAAGCGAGGATGCCGAAGATGAAGAAATCATCGAAGCAGACAACACAGGAATTGTTTTGGAAGAAGAAGATGGAACGGATGTTGAAGAGACAGATGAAGACATTGAAAACAACGAAAATGAATAACATGAAAAACCTCAAATTTATTGCCCTACTCTTTTTGGCCTCTTTGGTTTTTAACCAAGCTCTTTTTGCACAGGGTTCAAACGTCACCGATGCCATTTTGAAGTTCAAAAAACTCAACCTTGCAGATGGTTTGGAACCTTCAAAAAAGATTCTGAATGAAGCAAAAGCATACATTGATTTGGCCGCTGTAAACACAGAAACAGCTACTAAATCTAATATGCATGACATCAGGGCTAGGATTTATTATTCTTTAATGGAAATAAATCGGATTGAAGCTAAAATCAGCAAAAGCGTTCCCGAAGCAAAAACCATGATGGAATACGAATCCAAAGTGATTGAAAGCACCCAAGCCGTTATGAACAATCCAAAAGCCAAAGAAAAGAAAGGTTTGATTGATTTTTTCAACAACAGTGCAATCATAGTTTCAGAAAGAGGAAGCGACGAATTCAACAAAAAACAATTTGTCGATGCTACAAAAACCTTTATGGAAGCTTATAACATTGCCAAATATGCTTCATTGACGATTCCTGAATATGCATCAAATACAACCCTCAGCTTCTACAGAGCTATGGACACATTGATGAAAATGAAGGAGTACGAAGCTGCTACAGCGTTAGGAAATGAAGTATTTCAAACCATCCCGAAAAACATTGACATCATCATTCCAATGATCAATCTGAACATTCAGAAAAAAGACAATGCCAATTTGGAAAAATACCTAACGGATGCCATCAACCTTGATTCTACAAACCTTCAAATCTACCTTGTACTTGGAAATTCATTACATGACATGAAACAATACACAAGAGCTGAAGAAGCGTACCTTCGCGCAATCAAACTTGACACAAACAATTCGGACGCAATCAATCAATACGGTACGTTTATGTTTAACTGGTCTCGTGATGTTTCAAACGAGGCGAGCGATCTAAAAATGAATGACCCTAAGATTGATGTCTTGTACAAAACGTCAAAAGACATCCTAATCCGCATCACAACGAAACTCGACCCTTTTATCAAAAGATTTCCTGAAGATAAAATGGCACTCGAAGTGGCATGGAAAACCTACTACTTGCTTGAGGACGAAGTGAAATCGGCAGCCCTCAAAAAACAGTGGGAAGCCTTAAAATAATCAAATTCAACCCTGGTCATTGCATCAGGGTTTTTTATTTCCCCTAAATTAGTTGTTACGAAACGATTTCATTTTTGTATTTTTGAACGATGTCTTTTGTCCACCCAAGCTACTTATGGTTCCTCAGCTTAATAGGCATACCCATCATTATCCACTTGTTTCATTTTAGAAGGTATAAAAAGCTATATTTTCCTTCTCTAAAGTTTATCCTTCAATTAGACGAGGAAAAAAAATCCGTAAAAAAAATCAAACGTTGGCTTATCCTCGCCACCAGAATCCTTGCCTTCACTTGCATAGTATTCGCCTTTGCACAACCTTACTTTAACGACACCCAACAAACATCCACACAAGGAATTCCAGTCGTATCCATTTACCTTGACAACTCATTTTCAATGAGCGCAAAAGGAACCGAAGGGGAATTGCTGTCAGAAATCCGGGAATATGCCAAAAACATTGTAGAACAAAGCAATTCAAACACCCGATTTCTAATTTTCACGAATGCCTTGTCCGGAGAAGAAAGAATCCTTCACACCAAAGCCACCGCTTTTCAATACTTAGACAAAATTGATTTTAACAGATCCCCTCGAAAATTGGGAGAAGTTCTCAACTGGCAAGATGAATTCCTAGACCAATACCACGCTGAAGAAATGCGCATTGGAAGCATTGACAAGGTGATTTTATCCGATTTTCAAAAATCCACAACGCTTGTCAATGAATTAAACCCAACCCATCCCTCAAAATACCACCTGATTCAATGCGTGCCCCAAAAACAAGACAACCTTTACATTGATTCCGTATGGATGGAAAGTCCCGTTCACCGCGCTGGTCAACAGTGTCAAATCTTCTACCGGGCTGTAAATGAAGGCGATGAGGACAGCAAAGATTGCAACATCAATGTTACCTTCGGAAACCAAAAACGCATGGCAAACTTGGACATTCTCGCCCATTCAAATGCCATTGGCAGCATCTATTTCACACCAAACAACAATGGCTACATTGAAGGGAAAATTTCCATCTCAGACAGAAACGTGCTTTGGGATGATGATTTCTATTTTGTAAATCAAATTTCCAGCTTTGGAAACATCCTCGTTGTAAATGGAGAAAATGCAGTCGAAAAAATAGGAAAAGTTTACGAGGTTGAAGGATTCTATAAATACAAAGCGCTCAATCAATTTCAATGCAACCAAAGAGACCTTCGACAAGTTGACTTGCTTGTATTGAATGGGCTAAATAAACTCCCGAGTGGTTTTGGAGAAATGATTCATCAATTTTACAAGAATGGCGGCAGTGTGTTTTTAATTCCTGGAAATCAAATTAACCCAACAGACTACAAAACATTTCTGTCACAATTTGGACTGCCAAACCTGCAAACATTTACTTCCAGTGGAAATCAAGTGGCAGACATAGACTACAAGAGCATTTTCTTCAAAGGAATGTTTGAAAACGAAAGAAAAAACCTAAACCTCCCACTCATAAAAAAAACCTATTCCATTCGAAACATCAAGCAATCAGAGGCCAAAGTTCTCCTCAAAATGCGCAACAACCTCCCTTTGTTTTTGCAAACAAAGGATAAAGGAAATTTCTTCATGTTAACCACTCCTTTACAACCTGAATTTGGTTCCATCACTGACAATGCCATTTTTCCATCCATATTGCTTCGCAGCGCTGAGTTGAGCCTTAAAGCCCTTCCCCTTTATTTCACCATTGGAAAATCTGCCGGCTTTAGCATCGAAAGCATGGCAACCGATGATTTACCCATAACCATGTTGGATCAAAACAAATCCGCATTCATTCCCAGACAGGTCCAAGATAATGGCATCACCCAAATTCAACTCAACAATCCAATCGCAAATGAAATTCTAAAGGAAGGAATTTACGCATTGAAAGACGAAAATCCTTTTGCCAAAATAGCCCTCAACTTAAATCGACTGGAGTCGGACATGCAAACTTTTACCCAAGAAGAAATTGAAAGCATGCTTCAGGAAAAAGGCGTAAAAAACATGTCCTTCAGTACCTTAAAAAATGGCCCCAGTGCCATGGAGGTCACCCTTGACAAACCAAGCACCTATTGGCGTATATTTGTATGGCTTTCCGTGTTGTTTTTGTTGACAGAAATGGCCATCCTTAAATTTTGGAAATAATGAAAATTGTTCTTAAATCTGCTCGAATCACAGATCCCAAATCGCCTTATCACGCGACCACGCAGGATGTATTTATTGAAAATGGGATCATCCAAAAAATAGCACCGAGCATAGAAGAAAAAGATGCGCTTAACTTATCCTTTCCAAATTTACACATCTCCCAAGGATGGGTTGATTTCAAATCCAATTTTTTCGACCCTGGGTTTGAATACCGTGAAACGTTGACCAACGGACTTGACACTGCAGCCTTGGGTGGATTCACCCACATTGGTGCGCTTTCATCAGAATCTCCCATTGCCGATAAAAAGTCTGCGATTGAATACAAGATTCGCCACGCCGAAAGTCACGCAGTTACGCTCCATCCCATTGGCGCCATCACCAAGAAACAAGAAGGAAAAGAATTGGCTGAATTGTTTGACATGTTTAATTCCGGAAGCCGTTGGTTTTCGGATGATTTGGAAACTTTGAATGAAGGCATGCTCTACCGTGCTTCGCTTTACATTAAAGATTTTAATGGTAAACTTATATTCTTTCCGAGGTCTAAAAACGTATCCAATGACGCCTCTGTGAACGACGGGGAAGCATCTGTATTCACAGGACTCAAAGGAGACATAGCCATGGGTGAATCCATTGAAATCAACAAGGCAATTGCCATTTCAAAATACACCTCCTGCCCTATTCACATTACAGGAATTTCCTGCAAGGATTCCGTTGAAATCATTGGTCAAGCAAAAAAAGAAGGGATAAACATCACTGCAGATGTGAATGTTATGAACCTTTGCTTTAACGAAACCGCGGTGTTGGATTTTGACACCCAGTTCAAAGTACTTCCAGTTTTACGCAGTGAAGAGGATCGCTTGGCATTGATTGGTGGACTGGAAAATCGAATCCTTGATGGCATTGTATCCGACCACCGACCGATGCACGAGGATGAAAAAGAGATTGAATTTGACCAAGCCAATTTTGGGTCCACACAACTCCAAACCATGTTCTCAGCCTTGAATACTTTCACAGGATTGGATACAGACCAAGTCGTTGAAATGCTCTCCATACGAAACAGGGAAACCTTTGAAATTCCTTTCCACCCCATCGCTGAAGGAGGAATGGCAGACATCACTTTGTACAATCCTGACTCAGTTTGGAAAGTTGAACCGAAAGAACTTTTGTCCTTCAACAAAACAAACCCATTTACCCACAAAGAACTGAAAGGTCAAGTTTATGGAATCATCAACGGCAACCAATCCATTTTGAAAGAAAATTAAGTGGGGAAAATCACCTTTTTAAAAGAGTTTTTTAGCAAAACAAAAATGGTGGGCTCGATTACCCCCAGTTCACGTTTTTTGGCCAAGAAAATGCTTCGGAATTTGGAGATCGAAACCTATGACCTCATTGTCGAATTTGGTCCCGGAACAGGTGTTTTCACTGAAGCTATGCAACGTAGAATAAACCCAACGACAAAAATCATTCTCATTGAACTCAACCCTATTTTCTGTGAAGAAATAGCCAAAAAACTCAACAACCCACAAATTGAAGTCATTCAAGGTTCTGCCTTAGACTTATGGGAAATACTAAGCGAAAGGGGATTATCCAAAGCAGATTGCGTAGTTTCTTCCTTGCCCCTTGCATTTTTCCCGTTAACCTTGAGAGACGAAATCCTAAAAACAGCACATGGTTGCTTGAAAAACAAAGGGAAATTTGTCCAATTCCAATATTCCCTGCAATCCAAAGGAGCAATGAAGCAAATTTTTTCCGATGTAAAAGTTGATTATACCGCGCTGAACTTCCCTCCCGCGTTCGTATACACATGTGAAAAATAGGGCAAAAGAATTAATCTCTTTATCTTTGCACAAAAAATTACATCATGTTATCGGTTCAAAATCTCTCCTTACAATTTGGCAAAAGAATATTATTCGATGAAGTCAACGCAAAGTTTGTTCAAGGAAATTGCTACGGTGTCATTGGCGCCAATGGCGCAGGAAAATCTACCTTTCTTAAAATTTTAATTGGAGAACAAGATCCAACGACCGGAAGAATTGAGTTAGAACCAGGTAAGAGGATAGCGTTCTTGCGACAAAATCACTTTGAATTCGATGAGTTCCCAGTGCTTCAAACGGTAATCATGGGACACCACCGACTGTATGAAATCATGCAAGAGAAGGACATGTTGTATTCCAAAGAAGATTTTACGGAAAAAGACGGAATGCGCACCGCAGACTTAGAAGCAGAATTTGCTGATTTGGAAGGTTGGAATGCCGAAACCGATGCTGCCACCCTACTCAGTAACCTCGGTATTTTTGAAAGCAATCACGAACTAAAAATGAAAGAAATACCCAATGAATTAAAGGTTCGGGTATTGTTGGCACAAGCCCTTTTTGGCAATCCAGATGTATTGATCCTCGATGAGCCAACCAATGACTTGGATTTAAACACCATTACTTGGCTCGAAGATTTTCTCTTAGATTTTAAAAACACGGTGATTGTTGTTTCTCATGACAGGCACTTTTTGGATACCGTTTGTACCCACATTTGCGACATTGATTTCAGTAAAATCAATTTGTTTACAGGAAATTACTCCTTCTGGTACGAAAGCTCCCAACTCGCAACCCGTCAACGATCTGATAAAAACAAAAAAGCTGAAGAGAAAAAGAAGGAGCTCATGGATTTTATCTCGAGGTTCTCTGCCAATGCAGCTAAATCTAAACAAGCAACCAGTAGACGTAAAATGTTGGATAATTTGGACTTAGAAGAAATCAAACCCTCTTCAAGGAGGTATCCTGGCATTACGTTTCACCAAGACAGAGATGCCGGAAATCAAATCCTACAAATCGAAAACCTTTCCAAATCACACGATGGCAAAATACTCTTTAAAGATGCCAATTTCACGGTGAACAAAGGGGATCGAATTGCGCTCATCTCTAAAAATTCTGTCGCGCTGTCTCAATTCTACCAAATACTTAACAAAGAAATCAAGCCAGACACAGGGGAATTCATTTTCGGAACGACCATTTCCACTGCCTACTTACCCAATGACAACCACCATTACTTTTCTGATAAAACCCCATTGATAGATTGGCTTCGAAATTATGCCGATACAGACGAGGAAAGAGAAGAAGTCTATTTAAGGACCTTTTTGGGACGAATGCTCTTTACAGGTGAGGAAGCCATGAAAACTTCGAATGTATTATCCGGAGGGGAAAAAGTACGTTGTATGCTTTCTAAAATGATGCTTGCGAAAGCAAACTTCCTTATGATGGATGAACCTACCAATCACTTAGACTTGGAATCCATTACGGCACTTAACAATGCCATGAAAGACTTTCAAGGAACCTTGATTTTTACATCACATGACCAAGAATTGGTGAATACGGTTTCCAACAGAATCATTGAATTAACCCCGAAAGGACTCATCGATAAAATGATGCCGTTTGACGCATACATCAAGGATCCGAAAATCATAACGCTTCAGCAGGAAATGTACGCATGACCCATCAATATTCCATTTCCCTAAGCAATCACGCGAGAAATTTTCTGAAAATAGAAGCACGCATCCCTTTAAATACGGAGGATACAACCTTGCATATTGCCGCATGGCGTCCCGGAAGATACGAAGAAGGGAATTTCGCTAAAAACATTTCCAGTCTTAAGGTTTTTTCGCCTGACCATCAAAAGTTAACGGTTCGCAAAACCGAAAAAAACACCTGGGAAGTCGGAGCAATCGGTCACACTTATCTTATCGTGGAGTATTTGTATTATGCCAAAGACCTCACCGCAGGAAATACCTACGTTGATTCCCTTTTCATGCTGCTCAACCCTGTAAATGCATTGATTTACAATCCGACACATTTTCATACACAAACAGACATTACGTTCCATTTGCCAAGCACATGGAGGTTAGGAGGTGCCGAAGGAATAGCAAACAACCATTACAGCTGCAAGGATTTAGAAACGCTGTTTGACACCCCGTTCATCGCTTCCCCTACTTTATTGGAAGGATCCTACAAAGTTGAAGACACCCAATTTCATGTTCTTCACAACCAACAGGACCTACTAGACATCGAGAAGGTATTGGTTGACTTTAAAAAATTTACAGAATCTCAGCTTTTTGCCTTCGGTGACATTCCAACAAAAAAATATTACTTCATTCTATTGGCTGTAAACCTACCCTATCATCATGGCGTTGAGCACCTCAACAGCACTGTGATTGTTTTGGGGCCTGTGTCCAAATGGATGACGGAAAGTTATACAGAATTGCTTAGCATCGCATCCCATGAATTGTACCATGTTTGGAACGTAAAGACCATTCGTCCTGCAGAGATGTTGCCGTATCGATTCCAGGCGTTAAATTATGCGGAAACAGGCTACATCTACGAAGGGATCACCACTTTCATGGGAGATTATCACTTGCTTCGTTCCAAGTTAGTGGATGCCAAAAAATACCTTTCCATCTTGGAATCCCAAATTCAATCACATTTTGACAATCCTGCAAGGTTCCATACCTCAGTGGCAGAAGCATCGGTTGACACATGGGTTGATGGGTATGTCAAGGGAACACCGGGCAGAAAAGTTTCGATTTACAATGAAGGTGCCTTGTTAGCACTCGTCCTCGATACCAAAATCAGGGAATGTACCAACAATCATTTTAGCCTTCAAACAGTGATGAATCGTTTGTACGTTGATTTTGGAATGCAAAACATTGGGTACAAAAAAGAAGACTTGCTGAGGATTTTACATGAAACCAGCGGCGAACCTTTTGATTCATTTTTCAAGGATTACATTCATGGAAACCAAGGATTCGAATCAATACTTTCAAATGCGTTGGCGTACTATGGAATTGAAATGAATACCCAAGAGCATCCTGCCTACAGCGTTTCCAAGTTGGGATTAAAAACCCAACAAATAAGGGGTAAAATTGTGGTGCAATCCATAGCCTTGGGAAGTCCAAGTGAAATGGGTGGACTCTCAGAAAACGATGTAATCATTGGCATCAACCAAAAAGAAATTCAAGGAGACATTGAAGAATGGTTAAGGTTTTTTGCATCGGAAGAGAAAAACATGCTCATTTCTCGCAACGGAAATTTAATGAACGTTATCCTTCCCGAAGTTCAAAGGACTTTCAACACAAATTACAAATTGAATTATTCGGTTGAAGACCTTGCGCCAAAAATCATTCGCAACAGAGAAAGTTTTGGTTGGGAAACAGCGAAATAATTTCTCAAAAACAACAAAAAATCTATAAATTTGAAGAAAACAATTATTATGAAAACAGCGCTACTTCTACTCGCATTTTTACCGATTTTTATTTCTGCACAAGTATTCGATCAAAGCAATGAGCCAGCCATTGGTGCGCTTGCTTCCTTACATTTATGTGATTCAAATGCAAACCATTATGCCAATGTTGTTGGAAACAATGTTACTTGGGATTACAGCCAGTTGGCAGGAATTTTTGGGGTAACCAAAGACATTGAAGTAAAAGACGCTTCTTTGGATGTTAATTTCGCTTCTTTTCCAGGTGCTACAAAGATGTATGACGTAGGAGGCACATTTCAAACATTTTTCAGCTCAAACGCGGGCGGACGTATTTCTCAAGGATTTGTATTCAACGAAGTAAGCCTTGGTTCCGTAATCGCAAGTTGGACAACAGACCAAGAAAACATCATGAGCTACCCTTTTGCCTATTCTAATACAATTTCAGACCAATTTTCCGGTGATGTAAACAGTACTGCTACAGGAATTGTACCTGCTACAGGGACCAGTTTTGCCACTTTCGACGGTAAAGGAACTTTGCTTCTACCTGGAAACAATACCTACAACAATGTTTTGCGTTACCATTTAAAAGACTCTGCAACTGCATTGGTTTTCGGTACCCCTGTTGCATTTGTAAGAGAAGCCTTTGAATATTATGATTTAGCACTCTCCAACTTACCGATTTTCGTTGTCCTCGCTGTGGATGTCAACTCTGCAATTTTCACAAATCAAAGTACTTTGGTTTTGAGTAAGGACATGCCAACCACTTTTGTAGGATTGGAAGATGTTAAATTAACCAACCTTAAACTCTACCCGAATCCTACCAATGCGACCTTAACTTTAAGCAGCGAAGCATTGGGACATTCTTTTAACATCATCAATCCCCTTGGTGCTAACGTTGCAAGCGGCGTATACACGGAGTCCCTTGACGTAACCAATTTAGAGAACGGAGTTTACTTTTTGCAAATGGACCAACAAGTATTCTCCTTTGTAAAAAACTAACTTGTGGCGTTTAGATTCGCAATTTTCGTTCTTGTTCAATTCACTACGTTTTCGTTTGTTGCGCAGCTAAACCAGGACATCACGCCTGACATTCGCGCGTATCTTTTCCACGTTGTACGCAAGAGTCCCATTTTGGAGCGAAACATCGGAAAGGCTTTCGAATACAAAGGACCGTTGGTTTACCTTCCCGACAAAACGATCAATTACGACTCGATTGAGAAAATTCTGATCAATAACCCGCAATACCTCGTCATCCGAACCGATGAGATGGCAAAATGTCCTAAAGGCGTGTTGGTTGAGGTGAGTAACAAAACGGCCATACAAGAGATGTGTCGCCAGATTCAACGCTATTCAAAGGGAGAAGAGACCTCTGCCTTGCCTTTATTGGACCAATATTTTTCGATTGTTTTCAATACGGTTCCAAATGAATTTCTTCGAGGTAAATACTACGAAGCTTTTTTAGATCCCATTGAAAGCCCATTGCTTCATACCAACTTCTCTTTGAATGACCGTATTTTTGAAATGCAACGGTTGGGCATTACCAAACCCCAGGATTTAAAAGCAATATTAGATGCCCAGCACAAGGCAATCAATCAGACAATTTACGACCGTACCCTTAAATTATTTCACGTCCTCGGTGGCGAATCAAAGCACTTCGAAAGCATGTTGATTGCTGCTGGAGACGGAAGTTATACCGGCGGAATGATGGAGGAGCGAGACAAAGATGAAAATGGAGAATGGAACAAAGGATTGCCAAAAGCCATTGGATTGTTTCCTTACACGATGGAAATTGTTGGGACAAAGAAAAATGAATTGAAATCAAAACGCATCATCGTAAGCGATTTCAAAACGGTGGGTAACGACAAGCAGACGCAACTTCACTTTGACATTTGGGGATACAACAGTTCGAACCAAACCACCGTAATTATTGAAAAGGGACCTTACCAATACCCACTCTTTGGATCCCAAACCACGAGATTCTTAACACCAGACTCCACCTTTTCAAAAGGAAATACTTTTATGAAGGTCCTTAACGATTTGAATGACATCACCTATAAAAACCTTCGCATGCAAATTGAGGGAAAAGGAGGATACAACGACAGAATCAACGCAGCCTATAAACAACTCGGGGAAATTGAAACCATAATCAACCAAAAGGAAGGAGACCTTGGTGAGCTTTACAAACAAGATTACAAAACCAAGAACAAGACGAATCGAGAGATGCGAAAACGGAAGAAAGCACAAGACCCAACCTTGGTGCTTAAAACCACGACAAAAGCGCAAAAGAAAGCCAAAAATAAACACCAATGGGATTTGGTAGATTTGTACGGCTTGTTCGATGATACCAATGTGGAACTGCAAGATTTAATTGACGAGCGTTCTTTGGTGGCGGAAGACTACACCCACAGAGATAAAATCTACCATTACTACGAATCATTGTTAGGAAAAAATTGGTGCCCGTTTACAGAGAAGGATGGACTCTATACTTTTATTGACGGAGCTACCTTCGATATTTATACCCAAGACTTTACCTTTCCTCCTTCTTCGACCGAAGAATTTTTTCAAGTGAAACTGCTATCAATTCCTGAAGATTTTGAGGGAAAAAGCGCTGATGAAATCATGTTGCACCTTTCTTATGTAGACGTTGTTCCCTTTTACGATGCAGATTTTGAACTGACCTTTAAAGATGTTTTTAAATCGGATGATTTTCAATACAAAAACGAACTTTTTGTAACCAAAGACACCACTTTCCTAAAGCAAATTTTCGCTGAATTTAAAAAGACGCCTTATGCTTTTGAACTTAACTTAGCTGGCTTTGGGGTTGGGAAATGGGTTGACAGTGTACTGATAAGGGACCCGGCGCAATCAGAACAATCTTCTTACCCGGGTGAAAACCAAGAGGCGCGACAAAAAGCGCGCGAAAGCGCTGAATACAAATCTTTACGTCAATCGGCTTTGTACATAAAAATGAACCGTACGATGCAAATTCAAATCAACAGCGCAACGGATCCAGTGAAATCCAATCTTGTTTCTGAAGAATTTGACACAGAAGCGTTTACGACTGAAAATGAGATTACAAAAAATGAATTGCTGTCGGCATTAAGAACCCGTACCATTTTACTTCAACTTAAGAAAGAACTCACCAAGGCAGCGCCAAAGTATTTGAATACCACGGAGGCTAAAAAGTTTATTGATACATTGGATTTAGCCTTCCAAAAAGCAAAAATCAAAGTGGGTGACAAAGAAGTAAAACTCCCAAAACAAAAGTATTAAGGAAGAAATCCGCAGGAAAATTGATCAAGTACAATCTTTTCTTCGCTCGGGTTATACAGGTGTAAAGCCATCTTAAATACCCTGCCTTGTCCATGTTCTCAGGAATAAATCCATAATCAACAAAAACACTTTCCCACTGCCCCCCTTGGGATTTGTGTGCGGTAACGGCCTGCGCGTACTTCACCTGAAGGGCATTAAAATAAGGACTTTTAAGAATATGTTGGTACCGTTTCTTTTTGCTTTTCTCATGTAAAAAATCTTTCTCAATCTCATAAAACAACTTCTTAAGCACATTGCGATCTATGGAAGGTGCATCTGTTAGCAAGGCATCCTTAAATAAAATCACATCCAATTCCAATCCATCTTCATGCTGAAACGCAATTCTTGCGCGGATGAAATCCATTTCGTACAGATGTTCGTGACGAATCACTTTGACTACCCGAACGATTTCGCCATTGGCAATAAAGCCCATTTTCGTTTCGGCCGCCCAGTGATAGTTGTTTTTTACGACCATCAAATCTTCGCCTCGGACAAGTTCCTCTTCATACAAAAACAAACGGTTTCGAATCTGTTGATTCCAAAGATTTGCGCGTTTATTAGACATGGTTAAAATGATAAAGGAATCTGAACCGTGAGTTAATTCGACTTCCATGCATTCTAATAATTCACCTCCTTGTATTCGTTTAACTTCCCTTCCAGTCTCAATAAAGTAAGGTGTTTGGTAGTTGGTTGAATTTCGAATATACGTAGCGTTCAAAGTGATTTGCGAGGCCTCAGCTTGTCGAACCACTTGCGTCAAACGGTGAAAATAAACTTGTATGCTTGGGAAATGGTGATTCAGATAAGCTTCTTGCAAGGCAGGAGAATCCTCCTGTCCTACGGGTGGTAGCTGTCCTGGGTCACCCACCAACATCAAATAACATCCATCCCCTGTGAAAACAAAATTCATAAGATCTTCGAGTAAATTAAACTCAGAAGTACTTTCCTCAGCACCAATCATTGAAGATTCGTCCACGATAAACAAGGTGTCCTTGTACATGTTTTTTGCCTTTACCAAGCCCCCACCGCCAAATTCATTTCCTACAAAATAGATTTGTTTGTGAATGGTAGACGCAGGAAATTGGGCATAATTGGACATAACTTTTGCTGCCCTACCCGTGGGTGCCATCAGCCGTACCTTTTTCTTTTCGCGCTGAAAATACTGCACAATGTAAGAAATCAATGTGGTCTTCCCTGTCCCAGCATACCCTTGAAGAATTAAACATTTCTTGGTATTTTCATCCAAATGAAACGTTTTAAATAATTCCAAAGCGCGAATCTGGTCCGTTGTAAATTTCATAGTACAAATTTGACGAAATAAACGCTAACCCACCTTTATAATTTGACTTCCTTAATCATTCACAGAAAATTGTAGTTTTGTAAACGAACATGCAACAAAAATTCTGTATTTTTTATTTTCAAAATGCCCTCACAGTTCTTAAGAACGACTTGGAGGCTATCCCTGTAACCCGACAATTGGTTTCAAAAATACCCAGCGCATTGCTAGAAGAGGCAAAAGAAACGCTGAAAGAAATAACAGGCGCTTCGTTTTTGTACGCTCCTGAATTTAAGCATGTATACTTTGGCGAGCAAAACCTATTGATTCCATCTGGCGTGTTTGAAAAAGACCTTGCGCAATCCTATTTCGAAAGAATGTATATGGAATTGCCGGAAGAAAAAACGTTGTCAATCGCTTCCATTCCATCCTTCGCAGTGCATTCATTGGAAGCCCATCCAAAATGGGCTAAATCATTTACAAAAGAGACGTTCAACCACCAAAATTCATTTTCCCTCTTTGAATTCAATTTAAACCTATTGGGTGATTTCAAAACCAAGGAAACAACATTTTTACTTACCCTATTTGCAGACACCTATTTTTTGGGATTGGTGCATGACAGTAAGTTATTGTTTGCAGAAGCTTTAACGTATCAAAACAGTGACGACATCCTTTATACATTGTTGAATGTAATTCAAAAAAATGGACTTTCGATGGCAAAAGGGACGCTTTGGTTTGGGGAGATATCCGATAATAACATTAAAGAAAACTTACAAGATAGCCTGACCAAGATACAAGATTTCGCTGCTTTCACTTACCAAGAATTGGAAAGAACAATGTATTTCAAATAATAGCAGATGAGAATCATAAGTGGATCGTTAAAAAGCAGAAATTTTCAGGTACCAACCGGTTTCCCTTCCCGACCGACAACAAATTACGCCAAAGAAGGATTATTTAACGTATTGAACAATTTGGTAGATTTTGATGAACTGGAAGTCTTGGACCTATGTGCAGGTACCGGAAATCTTTCATTTGAATTTATTTCGCGCGGAGCCGCTTTTGTTTCCGCAGTAGATAAAAATCCAAAAGCTTGTAAATGGATACAAAGCAATGCGCAAAAACTATCCATTGAGAAACAGATGTCCGTAACCTTTATGGATTGCCTTTTGTTTTTAACCAAAAGTCAAAAAAGCTTTGACATCATCATAGCAGACCCACCTTATGACTTGGACATTCACAAAGCGTTGGTAGAGTCCATTTTTACAGGAAATCATTTAAAAAAAGAGGGGCTTTGCATCATCGAACACGGGAAGCAAACCGACCTATCCAAAGAAACCAATTTTCAGTACTCACGTAAGTTTGGCAACGTTCATTTTAGTTTTTTTCAATGGATATAAAGAGAGCAATGTTTCCAGGGTCGTTTGACCCTTTTACCAAAGGACATGAAGCCATTGTCCGCAAAGGACTTACTTTGTTTGACGAAGTAATCATCTCCATTGGCGTAAACTCGAACAAGCGTTCATATTTCACGCTAGAAAGCAGAATTGAACACATCGAATCATTGTTTCAAGAGACAGCGGTTAAGCTCATTACATTTCAAGGACTTACGGTAGATGCATGCCAGAGGGAACAATGTGAATTTATTCTTCGGGGGTTAAGGGACACCAAAGATTTTCAATACGAAAGGTCCATTGCGCACATGAATTTTTCTTTGAAAAAAATAGAAACTGTATTTCTTCTTACAGAATTATCATACTCTGCAATCAATTCTTCCATTGTGAGGGAAATCATCATCAACGGCGGTGAGATTGGAGACTTTGTAACCAACCCTGAAAAATTAGTTCACAAAACAACATGAAAAAACTGTGTTTCCTACTGTTTGTTCTTTTGAAAGCTAACTGCTTTGACGCACAGGTTAAAATCATTGGCATCGCTCCTGAATTCACTGGACAAACATTTTCTGCTTGGCGGATAGATGATTTTTTAAACAACCATAAAACCCTAATTCAAACCTACAAAGTGGATTCTTTGGGAATTTTCCGCTTTCAACTTCCATGCACCCAAATTGAGAAAATTGTAATTGGCAACGAGGACTTCAATGGCTTCCTCTACATCCAACCCAAAGCGAAATACAACCTCGAGTTTCTTTCCGACAATCCCCAAAACCTCAGTTACAACCTCAAAGAGGAAATCGAGATGACCTTTTTTGATTTAGACAGCAACGACATCAATTTTAAGATCCTCGGATTTGAGACATGGTTGGATTCCTATCTAGGTGATATCTACATAGAAAAAGACGTTAACTCCAATGATTTTATTCGCAAAATCGCTTTAATGAAATTATCCGTCAATAATGATTATCAAAAGGACACGTCGGTTTATTTTAAGGACTTTATCACCTACACCATGGCGATGAATGTGGACAACATCAGGTATGTTGGCTCCCCATCCAACACGGATAAATACAGGATTTACCTTGAAAACGCGCCGGTTCGATATACCAACGATACCTACATGACCTATTTTAAATCGTTCTACGACCAATACATTTACCAGTTAGATGCAGCAACTGCGAATCAAATTTTCCAACTGTTGGCGGGAAATGAGTTAGAAAAATGTGATGAATTGTTGGGAAAACAAAGCCTTTGTTCAAATGCAGAGTTACGATCCATGGTCCTGCTATTCATCTTAAAACAAGCCATTACGGATAATTTCATTCCGAAATCTGTCATCGCCTCCAATTTAAAACAATTCGCAGCCCGATGTACATACCTGAACCAGAAATCAATGGCGCAAAACATTTTGGGCACCATGAATCAAATCCAAGTGGGAAATGAGTTTCTTAACTTGAATTTAGAGACTTCGACTGGTGTTTTTACGCTCAATAAATCCCTCGGTAAAACCCTTTACATCCACGCATTTAATCCCTCCAATACAAATTGCATCAGCGAGTTAGGTGCTTTGAAGAAACTACAAAAAAACTATGGTTCTAAAATTGAATTCGTGACATTCTACGTAGACAAACCCGACCTATCGGATACCGAAAAACGAAACTTAAACGCCATAACATGGAAAAAAATTGGACTCTCCCTCGAAGACCCATTGTGGACCAACATGGGGATTTATACTTTTCCTTTTTACATTTTGGTAGACAAGGAATACATAGTCCAGGCCTCTCCTGCCCTATCTCCATCACCGAATGGCACCTATGAAACCATTGAGAAAACCTTCTTTGAATTGAGTAAACCTTAGTTTCTATTCAATCGCAGCCGTCAAACCTCGATCGCGTAAAGAAACACATTTCGGCGTCAAATCTTCTGGATAACCATATTTTACAACACACTTCCCAGTTGTATGCACAATGTAGGCGCATTGCTCTGCAGCTATCACTTCATGTCCACATATGGTTACCAGGCAATGAATCACATGGTCAAAGGTATTGTAATCATCGTTGTACAAGATGATGGAAGCCTTGTCCATTACAGCGGTATCTTCACTTAATTCTTCTTGGTATTTTTCTTTCATTTCAAAGGGATGTTGATTTCAAATTGATTTGACTGTGCAATGGTTTCCAACTGACTCCGCTCCTTTTCATTTCTTGGGGTAAACGAAAACGAAAGTCCAGGCTCAGTGCGCTGCAAAACATATGGAATGTTGGCATGAAGCGCAAAATCATGCAAAACGGCCTCTTTTAGATTATTTCTAGGAACGGTAATTTTCAATATATTGTCCGCGTTGCTTTCGATGTTTGTTGCGGTCATATCTGCATAATAAATGTACTCAAGTGGTGAAATAACTGAGACATCCAGCGGATTGGTTTCGTATGTTCTTTTGATGGAATCAAAGACAAAAGATTCAAACTGGTTGAGGTACTCAAAGTCCATTCGTTGGAACTGCGCAACTGATTTTTGAAAAACAATTTGCGGTAAGTTCTCCAAACGTACGCGCGAAGTACCCGTTAGGTCTTGGGCTTCAAACACCGAATTTTCTACAGGCGCTGGCTGTTGTTTGTTCAAATGGTTAATGGCAAGGGCTGCTTCTGCAAAAGAAATCGGTAAACCATCTCGGTACGCTACGATGTATGCATCAGTGATTCCCATTGCTTGGACTTCCTTTTTTCGGTTTTTTGCTTCGTTAACATCCAAAAACTTACCGCTTGAATATTTATACATTCCCGTTTTCGAAAGGTTGTAAATCAAGTCCGGAACGTCTTTAAGTTGACCTGCTTTAATGGGGGTTTTGATTGCAGCGACCTGCACGGTGTAATATACTTCCTTTGGAACATTCAATACAGGCGCATCCGTTTGGATGGAGCCATTGTATATCGCACTGACCTCAGCCAATACTTCATCAGCATTTCTTTTAGTGCACGTTCCATTTTTTTCGAGGACCAATCCTTCTTGAATGGAAACACGCTTGCCATCACAATACGCTACCAAATATGCGTCGGCGTATCCAGATGTACGAATGTTTTTCTGGGCAACAAAAGCTTCGGTGGAAGCCACAAAATAACCGGCCATATAGCAAGTTAACCCATTGGGTCTTTTCTCACCGCTTACAGGCGAAAATTCACGAAAGAAATAACTTGGAACGGCTTCTCTGAATGCACCTACTTGCACACGAAAAATCAATCCATTGGGCATCTTATCTGTAACAGGAAATGCTTGATTTACAGGAAAATCATTTCGTTCATTGATGGAAAAAGCCATGTTCGAAGCCATAACTGTTTGCTCCAACTTTCTACTAATTTCAGGTGCGATGTTACGTGAAATCAACGTAGAAAACGCAAGGTGTTTCTCAAAACTTTGGATTTTTTCGATCCGTTTGTCCAACAAGGCTTGTATCTGCAAACCCTTAACCGCCAAATCCTTCAGTTGGTTTTCCAACACTAAAAGTTCCTCTTTAGAAGCGTCGTTGTTAAGCGCTTGAATGTATTTCGACTTAATGAGCTTCAACTCTTTTTCTTGATTTTGCTTATTCTTATCCAATTCCACTAAGGCTTTTCTTTCGCTCACATAAAGTGAATATGCCGTATCAACTTTCAGCGCTTCTTGCTCTTCCAAGGAAACACTTGTGGTGTCAAACACAGCATTGCGTTTTTCATCTCTCCCCTTACTTTCCGGAGTACTTGATACAACAAGGACATTCTCTGCATTCACTTTAGAACCAAGGCTGTCATCCGATTTTATTTTTTGCAGTGCATTGATTTCGGCAAGGTTCCATCGTTGTAATTCTTGAGGCGAGAAAATTTCCGCAAAAACGGAGTCAGTCAAATTTTCTGACCAACGAAGTACTTGAAACGCTAAGCGATTTTGTTGGGCCAAGGCATTCAGCACCCGAAGTTTATCTGCGTCTCTCTCCGTTGATTGCAAGCCTTCGATCGCTTCCTTTTTTTGATCCAACGCCTTTATTTTCTCGTCGTGATCAACCACCCATTCTTCATTGTGCATGGGAACGTTAGCCATTCTTTTTTGAGAATTGCTACCCTCGAATGGTAGATTGGACGGGTTTGATTGATTCTCTTTTCCTTGCCCAGATTCAACGTTGGGATTAGGGTTATTCTCTTGCACAATTTGATTCTCATTAAATTCTTCACTCCCATTTTGAATTGGTTCCGCTTGCGTTTTTAAGCTTATTGGTGCATTCGTTGCCACTGGGTCTTGCGTGGATGTCTTGATGGGGTCATTCGAAGCAACTGGGTCTTGCGTGGTTGTCTTGATGGGGTCATTCTTTGCAACGGGATCTTGCGCGCTTGTCTTGGTGGGGTCATTCGTAGCAACGGGATCTTGCGCGGTTGACTTGGTAGGGTCATTCGAAGCAACTGGGTCTTGAGCGGTTGTCTTGGTGGGGTCATTCGTTACAATTGGGTCTTGCGTGGTTGTCCTGGTGGGGTCATTCGTTGCATTGGGATCTTGCGCGGTTGTCTTGGCAGGGTCATTCGTAGCAACGGGATCCTGCCTGGTTATCTTGATGGGGTCATTCGTAGCAACGGGATCTTGCGCGGTTGTCTTGGTGGGATCATTCGTAGCAACGGGATCCTGGGCGGTTATCTTGATGGGGTCATTCGTAGCAACGGGATCTTGCGCGGTTGTCTTGATGGGGTCATTCGTTGCAATGGGATCTTGCGCACTTGACTTTGTGGGGTCATTCGTTGCAATGGGATCTTGCGCGGTTGTCTTTGTGGGGTCATTCGTAGCAACGGGATCCTGCGCACTTGACTTGGTAGGGTCATTCGTAGCAACGGGATCCTGCGTGGTTATCTTGATGGGGTCATTCGTAGCAACGGGATCTTGCGCGGTTGTCTTGGTGGGATCATTCGTAGCAACGGGTATTGTATCTTTGGGTTGTTGGAAGTTTTGAGAGGCTAAGAAGCGTGTCTCACGTTGCTGAATGGCGTCCAACTCGCCTTCATACTTTTGGATTTGCTCAGAAACCCTTTCCTTCTCCTCCTCACTACCCGTATTGATATTTTGTTTTAGGGAGGCAATTTCTGCACGAATGATTTCACGTTGTGCCTCAAGTTTTTGGGTCGATTCAGGAAGGGCTTCCAATTCTTTCAATCCATTTACTTGATTCTTAGAAGGTACTGTTTGGTTTGAATTTACTTGTGATTGAAGGGCTACCAACGCTTGGAATTTCTCGTTGTTTGCGGCAGTGAATGGAACGGGCTTTTCAAAAGAAAAATCTTCCATACCATGAAAGGAGAGGATTTTGTTTCTTTCCTTTTCTACTTCTGAAACCATGTTTAAGGAAATGATCTCATCTTTTTTAAGCTCCAATAAAGTTTTGGTGTCTTTGATTTTATTTTCGAGTTCAGAAATTTGAAGGGTTAAACTTTGTTTATCCTTTTTAGTAGCATTGGGAAGTTGAGACGACAATGTAGCTTTGCGATCCCCCATTGTTTCAAGGTCTTTTTCAAGCGAAGCCTGTTCTGCTTTCATGGTTGCTAAATCTCCTTGGTAATTTGGTACAGTCGTTTTCGTTTGTGATGGGTTTTTCTTTGTAGATTGAATCAGCCGTGTTATTTCTTCTTTGTTGCTTTGCAGTACGTTTCTCAGCGAATCCTCATTGGCTTGTAAACTCTGTAATTTGATTTTATCGCTTAATTCGTTTGCCTTTGCTTCGTTGTTACCCAACTTCCATTGTGCTAAAGCATCATTTTTTTGCAGCAGGGTTTGTTCAAAAGCAAGCAGCGTAGTTGAAATCTTAGCGAGCGAATCCTGTTTTTTTTGAATCAAAGCATTGTAATAGGATTGCAGGTAGGTATTTTTTTCATTCTTCCTTTTTTCAGAAAGTGTATTAATTTCAGACTCGAGTTTATTTTGAATGATTTGAAACCCTTTTTCATCTGATTTAAGTACTTCGATGTCATCGGAAAGGTCCTCACCTATCATTGAGATTTCAAGCAATTTTTCTGACAACGCATCTGCTTGGTTCACAATGCCCTTTTGCGCAAAACCCAAGGCAAGCAAATCATTTTCAAGTGATGCTGGATTTATTTCATCCGTCTCTATTTCATCCTCATTGGACTTAGCCACTTTCGCCAATCGTTGGTTGGTGTTTAGGTTTGCCATCGTATTGAATTTCAAACTGCTAAGCCCTTCATCCATTCCTCCGTTGAAATCGTATGAAAACTTTACATATTCTTCAGATTCAACCATTGCATAATCCAAAACCTGCTTAAAAACCACATTCGATTTTTGAGTTGGAATTTGCTTAGCATCTTTGAAAACCTTTTGTGTTCCGTTTATGGTCACCGTAAACGTATACTTTCCAGCCCCTGGCAACGACAGTAGATACTTCCCACTTTCATCACTGGTAAAAGGTCCATAAACAGCACCATCTGTCTCGTCCAAAACGGTGATTTGCATGTTGAAATTTTTAACATCCACCTGATCTTTGAGTTGACCTTGTATGAGTACCATTTCGTTCGCCACATTGGACATTTGAACCTTTAAGATTTCCATCTTGCCCACCCCTACCGATCGATTGGTGGCAAACGAAGCCATCTTACCAAGAGAATCTAAAGGAATAAAAAACACATCATCGGCAGCAGAGGAATAAGGAAAATCCATATTCTCCACTGTACCTGACACATGGGTCACTGGGTCAAACGCTACCTTGAATAAATCAAACCCTCCCATTGAACTGAATCCATTCGAAGAGAAATAAAGTACTTTATGCTTCACATCATAAAACGGAAAATCTTCGTCTGATGGAGGAGAAATTGAACCCGCTATTTTCTTTGGCGTTGACCATGTATCCTGTGTGATTTTCTCAATGTAGTATAAATCCAAATGAGATCCTGCATCACCATAACTGCTGAAAAACTTGTACTTGTTTCCACGTTTAAAATAATAGGTTGGGACATGGTTCTTTTTTTTGTCCATTTTGGTCTGAAGGGCAACATCGGTAAAAACCATCCCTTCAATTTGGTCTAGGTCCATTTTTTGTTGAAAACCAATTTCGTTTACTGTCGTCCGCGCTTTTACGGCAAGGGATTTAGGTTGACCGAGGAGGCTTTTACCGTTGTTGCAATAGGTAACTTCCTTGTTTGCCGACTTTATGTCTTTTGGATCGCAACTGAGGTAAACCTTAAAAGCGGAAATGGCTTTATCGAAATTGTAAACGGTCTGGTGTAATTTTCCTATAAAGTATTGATTTTCGCACGGCGGATTCACTTGTTTTGCTACGAAATCAAAGTATTTTTTGGAATTAAGTCGTTCGTCTGAATAAAACAAACATACGCCATATTTAAAATTATAATCTATGGAAGCGGGGTCTCGGGCCAACAATTGTTGGAAATCAACACGGGCTAAATCATAGGATTTGTTGGTAAAAGCTAGATTTGCCCTTTTCTCAATTTGAAGAACCGACTGACCTGAAATTTTTTCCAGTGAAAAGAATGATATGCATATAAATAAATATATTTTCCACATTTCACTAAAACTGTATTTTCCGAGCAATGTACATCATTTAGGCGGGTTTACGCTTTGGGTGGCTTTAGGTTCATTTTATTTTCTACCCCGTGCAGGAGTCTAACCACATTTTTACGGTGTGCAATAAACACGATGACTGTCAATGTGCAATTCAGTAAAATCAACGTTTGCTCATTTTGATGAAACACCAAATAACTCAAAAAAGGCAACGCAAATGCCGCACAAAGTGAGCCAAGGGACACATAGTGACTCATAAGAAATACGACCACAAAAATGCCTAAGACAACGCAGGACACCAGGGGATTGATACCGATGTACAACCCGAGTGAAGTTGCTACGCCCTTCCCTCCCCTAAAACCTGCAAACAGTGGAAACACATGTCCCAAAACACAGGCCACTGCCCCGATGACTTGCAAGGAGTACAGGGTCGAAGGCTCTTCAAAAAACGACGAAAACAGAGGGTAAGAAATCATTGAAGTCAACAGTCCTTTGGCGATGTCCAACAGCAGGACAACCACTCCCGTTTTTTTACCTAACACGCGAAAGGTATTGGTAGCGCCTGCATTTTTGCTCCCGAATTCTCGCACATCCTTTCCGTGAAATCTTTTCCCAATCCAAACAGCGGAAGGAATGGATCCCAACAGGTAAGCGATTAGCATATAGGAGAGGTATACCATCATTTTGATTTGAGGTATTCATTTAACTTTGACATGGCCAATTTAAGGGTAACATCATCTGCCCATTCGAAGGAGAAATTTTTTGATTTTCTTTTATCAGGCTTCATTTCAGTAACCATCGTCTTTAAAGTAGGCTCATTTGAGAACACTGCCAATTTACCGTCTTTTTTATTCATCGAATAGTCAAAAAAGTAGTCCTTACCGGCCGTATTTTTAAAATTGAGAATCAATCCTTGATAGGACGCATCCATCGAAGTTTGTCCGACCATAAAATTCATTTCAACATCTTTTAGCACTGGCCTTCCCTCTATCCCTAGAATGGCCACCCTGCTTTTGGATTTAACCTCGTCGCCTTCATTGTCTGTTTCCGTATCGCCGGCTGCAACTTTGGTGACCCAACCACGCGAAAATCCACTTTCATTTGTTTTGGTTTTAAACTGCGCAAATTCCATTTTTACCCCCGACATAAGCAAGGTAACGTCTAACTCTTCGGGCAATTTTTTCAATTTATCCTCTTCATAATCCTTAAACAAATCGTTCACCTTTTCTTCGGACAAGAAATGACGGACATACATCGAGAAATTGATTTTCTTAGACCTTAGGTCTGCTGCTTTTTGTCCTTCCAAAACCTTAAGTTCATTCCCAATGTTCTCAAACACGTCTTTTTGCATTGGAAATTTCAACAGCGTTGTAAGGTCTAGTCTTATCTTTTTTGTAACAGATTCATAATTTATATCGCCGTATGACGTGGCTTTGACTTCCCCTAAATCGACGCCAAAATCAATCTTACCCATTCCTGAGAGTGAGCAAGTTTCTGTATATAAAGTCAACATATTCCCTGGAAAGGCATTGTCATTTAACCTTGCTTTTGCTGCGATTTGAAAAACATTTCCTTTGGGATTAAACTGCACGTATCCTGAAGATTGAAAAACAATGGGGTCTTCTTTACCCTGTATTTTTGACAGAAATGCTGGATATACTTTGACGCTGTCCATGGACTCTGAATTCTTCCATAAAAACCCTACGGCCAGCCTGTTTCCGACATCGTTGAGCGGATTTTCGGATATAGGAATCTGAATGTTCTTCGCGAGAATGGTATCCTTAAAGGACAACCAAGAGCGGTCGAAACTTGTACAATTATGGTTAATACGGGTAGATCCCTCGCAATATACACCTGGGCTGGCTGCAACAATTTTTACTTTTCCGTAATAGTCGAATTCCGTACTTAATTTAAAGTTGTCCTTTTGTGCGACGTCTCCTTCAGCTTGTGTAACTGCATTTTGGTATTTGATGGTCTTCATCGTTAAAACGGTCAAGACACTGTCTCGGTCATAGTAAGGATATTTTGCTGTCCCCTCGTATTTCACCCGGGATGTAACGTTCACATTCGCTTGGGTAAACGTATGATACTTGGTCACAAAAGGCGCAACAATTTTTGCATTCAACAGTGGATCCATCTTCGCCTCTTTTCGAATGGTGACTTTCATGGAATCCGGATATATTTTTGCATCTCCCACCCGAATGTATTCAACTTTGCCACAAAAAATGGTCTGAAGTTTCAAATCGTACCTCGCAAGCAACGACCTAAATTGCAAGGTATCTTGGTCGTCGTGCATGGAAAAGAAATTGGGTTCATTAAGGTCTGCTCCTGCTTCAAATGTTGTTTGCGGGGATTTTGATTTTTCAAAATCTACATCGGTACGGTCCATGTACCAAAAAAACTTATCCATGGTACAATAGTATTGATTTGGGGGGAACTTGATACGTTTGGAGCCAAAGGAGTTGAATTCACCTTTTCTGGTTTTAAAAGAGACGTCTGCTTTTACATCTTTTGTTTCCATGGCAATGGGTGCAGCGCCTTGGGTTATGAAACGATTTTTCAACGCAAAGGCTGAGGTATCGGCATGGATGTCTTCATGGGTAAAATCGAAGTTCTTGGATTCCAAAGTAGCATCGGGAAAGAGTAATTTTCCATTTCCATTCATGCCTTTCTTGGACAACACGACCGTTCCCTCCATTTCACATTGGTTGTTGAACATTTGAAGATTAACATCTCGCCAAGCACTTGCTTTGAGCACTTGTTTTTTAGGTAAGAAGGTAATGTACGCTGCTTCGGATTTTACCAGTGGGACATTGATCCCTGTAATCGACTCTTTGTTTTCAAACTTAGCAATTCCGATGGTGGAATCTGGTAGAAAAGTCAACTTTTGCGAAATGGCTGTTGCTGTATTATAGTTAATGGTTCCCGCACCTTGAAGCCCATTGTGAGAAAGGATGATTTTATTTTCATACTTGGAATTATCTCCATAGAAGGCAAGACCACCCTCGGGCGCCACGGTCGAAAAACCAAAGGCATAGTCATTCATAATTTTCAAAGGCTCCTTAATCGGCGGAAAGATTCCTCCAGAAATCAGTGACCCATTGAAGCGAAGCGCAAGCTCATTAAAATTATCCAAGCTATCCAATTCGAAGGGATCAAGCCGATAATAAAACCTAGCTGAATCGTAAGCACCCTTAACAATGGAAGGATCGTTGTACACCACTTTTGAAATCCCTGGCACCAATAATTTTGGATAGTTACCATTTGTTTTGCTTTGTCCTGCTCGCGAAGTAGGCTGATCAATCAGTAATTCTCCCTTCAGATTTGCAAACGAACTTAACAATTCAATGGGATCTTGTCCATCCTCTTTTCTCAAGGGATTTACCACCAAACCTGCATAGGAGAGTTTGTTTAATTTGATCTTGAAATCAATGTATGAAAAATACCCTTCTTGGACCTGTCCAACAAACTTTCCACAATTCAAATTCCCTTTAAAATCTAAATCTAGGTTTGGTTTAACAATGATGTAGGTAGAATCAGGTTGAAGGAATGTTTTTTGAGCCTGAGAAAGCACCACCTCGTCAACTCCAGTTAGGAACATTTGATTTTTCGCCAAATCAATGAATGCAAAATAGTCTTGTTTTGCGTAACGATTATTGAGAATTTCCAATTTGTTTTTTTCAGCTTTCAATTGTGGATTCTGTACTAAAGATTCTTCGGAAAAAGTAATTTTTCTTTGTGTGAGGTCACAAACAAAAGAAAGGTTATCGTAATCTTTTCCCGCTGTTTTCGCTTCGGAAAAGGAATATAACTTTGGCAAAGGCGTAATGGTTTTTTCAAAGGTATTGTAGTTTAAAAAATTCAAACTTGCCAATTCCAACAACCTTGATTTTGCGTATTCAATGGTGGTACCCAAGGCGCTGCTGGCTTGTCCTTCTGTTAAGGTGGTTAGGTTATTTTTTTTACAATAATTTGCAATTTGATTCAATGGATTTCCACCTCCACTGTTCCCAAGCTTATTATACAAAGCTTCATCGAAATAGTTGAAAGATTCAAATTGGATGATTTTTTGCGCTTGCGAGGTAGCCATCTCAAAAGTGTACTTAGGAAATGGGGTGCCTTGGATCCATTTAAGTGCCGGCGCATTGCAAGTAACTTTGAAGTGATAATCAATGAACGGAACTACAACGCCCCCTTTTTTGTTTGGGGAAACGGTCATTTCTTTGGTTACATCATTGAACTGATACATTCCATCCGATTGAATCAAAGAATCCCCATTTGCGTAACTCAATTTAAACCTTGATTGTCGGGCTAAAATTTGGTTTGGGTCAATGGTAAAAAGAAGACCAGAAATTTCGATTAGGGGTTTTCCATTTTCTTTGTAAATTAATTTAGCCGGATTCCCTTCGATTCCTTTACCAACGAATCGATTGCCTTCAAGTGAAAAACCACCATCATAATCCATCCCCTCTCTCAATGCAGGTATTTTGAGCCGTTTTTCGAAGGAGTTAAACAATGGCGCTCCGCCTTCCCCTTCCTTCAATTCATCTATGGCCTTGTCGTAAAGCACACCAAGAATCGGTGTTTTGAAATAAGGAGTCGTAAGGGAAACTGTATCTGCTTTTAGGACAACTTTGTTCATGTCCACGCGGTATCCTTTAAGTTCAGCAAAGGTTTCTGATTTAGGAAACCCAACCTTTTCCCATGTGATGGTGCCGTTTCTCCCAACGAATTTTTTTGTTTCCAAATCGAAAACTCCATACGTTTCGGAGACAAAGACGCTGTCTTTTTCCTTCAATCCAACCGAATAGCCAGAAAGCTGTCCATCGGCACAAATAATTTTCGGTTTCTTCTCCAGATTCCATTCCATAGAACCTTTATATGTCCATAGGACATTGTCGTTTTTCTGCAAAGCTTTATACCGAAACAATCCATAGGAGAACTGCATGAATTCGCTATATTTTTCATCCTCTTTGTTACGATATTCTTTTTCCAATCCTGCCCATGCTGAACTAAAGTCGTTGTCAAATTTGTTTTTATTTTGGTATACAAAACTGGCGACATAATAATAGGTCAATCTGGCGTCTCCTTTGGCCGTGAAAATGGCATTGGCCCCATCCACCATTTTACCAAAGGTAGATTCTGAAAAACCTGTTGATGAAATCACTTGTGGAAAAATAAGGCGCACATTATTCTCCATATCTGGTTCTGTAAACGTTCTTTGAATCTCCTTAATAAATTTATCTTTCTCCTTGCTGAATGTTTGGGAAAATGAAAGCATGGGCATCCATATCCCTAAAAGTAAAACATAGATTTTAGCGTTTTTTAAAATGCAAGCAAGACCAATTTTCTTTTTCATAAGTATTTTGTATTGTGAAATCCAGCGTATTTGCGAGGTCTATAAGTTCTTGATTATCCGATGTAAAAAAACCGCTTAACAGCAAATCACCTTCGCTCATCATCTTCGATGCATACGTCGGCAAGTGAAGGGTTAAGACGTTTTTATTGATGTTTGCAAGGACGATGTCATAATCAAAATCTGTAACAACGGTTACATCTCCTAAGTCCACTTCAATTAAATGGCAATGGTTTCGTTGAATGTTTTCGATCGCATTTTCCACGGCCCATGGCTCAATGTCTACCGCCAAAACCTTTTTTGCACCGAGAATTTCTGCATAAATCGCTAAAATACCTGTACCGGAACCCATGTCAAGTACTTTTTTCCCTATGAATTCCAACGAGCGCATGGTTTGACACATCAGAAAAGTTGTTTGGTGATGCCCGGTTCCGAAGGACATTTTGGGCTCGATTTCTATGACCTGGTTTATTCGATGCTCCTCCCCATGAAACGGTGCAACAATAGAAAGCTCGCCGACATGAACGGGATCAAAACCTTTTTCCCAGTTTTCGTTCCAATTTTCGGGGGGAATTTCGGTGAAGGACCATTCTATGGCGAACGATGCTTCAGCAAGGCAAGCAACAATTAAATCATTCACCACTTCTTCATCAAAAGCTTCAACGGGTATGTACGCTTTGAGCAGTGGATTTTCTTCAACAAAACTCTCAAAACCTATTTCCGCCAGCTGACTTACAAAGATTTCATTCCAGGGTTGAAAAGGCTTTAAATCGAGGGATACTTCAACGTAGGTTAACATGCGGCTTCAAGGATTTTCATGAAAGAATCTAATTGCATGGATGCCCCCCCAATCAGCCCGCCGTCTACTTCTTCTAATGCGAAGATTGCTTTTGAATTCTCAGCATTGCAACTTCCTCCATAGATAATTCTTACGTGTTCAGCGCAGGTTTCAGAATTGACTTCACGAAGCATCTTTCTTATGAAAGCATGCATGTCCTGAATTTCTGTCAAACTAGGGGTAAGTCCAGTGCCTATGGACCAAACAGGCTCGTAGGCAATGGTCAATGCATCAAAATAGGGCTCTTCGAGCAAGGCAATGATTTCTTCAATTTGCGATCGGACAAAATCGAAATGGGTCTCCATTTTTCTTTCCGATTCATTTTCACCACAACAAAAAATCACTTGGAAGCCTTTTTCCAAAGCCATCTTTGTTTTAAAAGTCAAGGACGCATTGTTTTCTTGAAAATAATACCGACGTTCGCTGTGCCCGACCAAAACGAAACGTACGCCCAGGTCTTTCAATTGCTCCAGGGATGTTTCCCCTGTAAAAGCACCGAAATCTGCCAGATGGGTAAAGTTTTGGGCGCCTACATTTACGCCTTCATGCAAGGCTACTTCTGAAAGAAAGGGCTGTGATGGAAAGATGACCAAATCACAATTTTCATTTGAATAAAAAGCCTGAGAAATCTCATTGTACAATCCCAAAGCATCCTGCCGAAAATGATTCATTTTCCAATTGGCCCCAACTATTTTTTTGCGCATATATAAATTTATGGCAAATTATCGAGGTATCATTTCTTGTTGATGATTTTTTTGAATGCAGGACCATTAAATTTCTCAGAATCGATGCCTTGATAGAATTTTTGGACATTCCCATTCCACAAATACATCACCCCTGGAACATCATTATTTTTACCGATTTTTTTCCAAAAGGTAATGATGTCCATAACATAAAAAGGATATTCTGCTCCGGCAAATTTGAAAAAATCAGGAATTTCTTCAGGACCTTCATCCATGAAAATGATGCGAATGGGAGGCATGTTTTTGTTCTTCGCTTTCATCTCGGTTAATTCCTTGGCTGCTGCCCTACAATGGTCGCAACTTGGTGAGAAAAAGCATAAAATCTTCTTATCTTGATCAATATCCATGAAAATATTGCTGAACCCTGATTGTTTGGCTTTGGGACCTAAATCAACTTTTACGACGTTTACGACGCTGTCTTTTTTTGGAAGGATTGTTTTAACGGTATCAACCGCATTCATAGCGACAACTTCTTGAGGTTGGACCTCCAAGGGAATCGATGCGGGCTCTTCCTTTTGAAATCGAATGGGACCGGCAAGGAAAACACCGAGTATACAAAACAACAGGGTGTTCACGATTGCAGAATGTTGAAAGGATGATTTATACTTATTCTTTTGATAACCGACCCCTTGATTTTCATCCAAAACAGACGAATTGTTCGTTTGCTTTTTGTCCAAATAGTAATACAAAAACAGAAGTCCAATGGAAATCACATTTTTAAGCAGGGCTTCTAGGGGAGTCATTTCGATTAATTTACCGAAGCAACCACAGTTTCCTGAGTTTCCTGAATAGATAATTTCCAATAAAAGTTCAACCACAAAAACGAACAACATGCCAATGGTAGCTGGGATGACCACTTTTTTAAGATGGAAGGGAAAAAGGAGTAAAAATCCTATGGCGAACTCAACACCTATCAATGTGCGTGAAAGATAGTGTGCATAATTCAAAGGAATGCCAAGGGGTTCAAGTTGATGCACTTCAAAATAGGTAAGTGCATAGGAAGGATTCGGGTAAAGTTTGGCTACCGCTGAAAGGAAAAAAAGGAAAGAAATTAAGACCCTTATGGCCAAGGGCAAATATTGTTTTACTGTTCTCATGTATTTTTTTTCATTAAAAATAGAAGCATACCGGAAGAGAAGAATTTTCCTAACAATTATTTAACATCTAATAAAATCAAGGCAAACACGGCATAATTCAACATGTCGAAATAATTTCCATCTACCCCTTCAGAAATCAAGGTTGCGCCTTTGTTGTTGTCAATTTGTTTTATCCTCAAAATTTTCATGAGTATCAGGTCGGTTAGCGACTCAACCCTCATGTCACGCCAAGCCTCTCCGTAGTCGTGGTTTTTCTTAAGCATCAAGGAAGTCGCTTCGTCTCTGTATTTGTCATACAAAGTTGTGGCAAGTTCAACAGGAAGGTCTAAACCCAAATCTTCGGTGTCTTTAATCTGAATAAGAGCAATGATACAGTAATTTATGATGGCCATAAATTCCCCTTCTACCCCATCCCCTACTTTGGTCTCACCTGTCTCTTGAATGGTTCGGATTCTATGGGCTTTGATGTATAACTGATCTGCCAAAGCCACAGGGCGTAGAATCCTCCAAGCGGTCCCATAATCTTTGGTTTTGTTTAAAAATACTTCACGACAATTTGTGAGTATATTTGTGTAAGAAGTTAAGGTATCACTCATTTAGCAACATGTCATTATTCGGGGTTGAAATTAAACATTTTCGTTCAAACAGGTTTATTCGGATTCGGAATAAATTAATTGAAATAAACCATCCTTTGCTCATGGGAATCCTAAACATTACGCCGGATTCTTTTTTTGAAAACAGTCGGATACATACGAATGACCAGATTGATCGTTTCCTTTCATCGTGTATTGAAAATGACGTTAGCATCGTTGACATCGGTGGAAATTCAAGTCGTCCTGATGCAATACCTGTTGATGCGAAGACAGAAATCGAAAGAATCACCAACTCGCTCACCTATATAAAGGAACATTATCCAAATTTACTTTTATCTATAGATACCTTTTACCCTGAGGTTGCCGATTGGGCACTTTCCAATGGTGTTGACATTATCAACGATGTACAAGGCGGTAGGAATTACCCTGAGATTTGGGACGTCTGCGCAAAACACAACGCGCCATACATATTGACGCATTCAAAAGGGGCCCACAACACCAGTTCCGATGAACTCAAATCTCCAAACATCACAACTGAAGTCCTGTTGGAAATTTCCACCCTATTGGATTCCATTCGAAAAGCGGGGGTTAATGATGTTATCATTGATGTGGGTTTTGGTTTTTCAAAAACACTTGATCAAAACTATGAACTGCTTTCTAATTTGGAATTGTTTCAATTGTTTGAGACGCCAATACTTTGCGGTTTTTCAAGAAAATCAATGATTTACAAGAAACTCAACATCGGTCCTGAGGATGCCCTCAACGGAACGACCATCCTAAACACGTTTGCCATAACCCAAGGTTGCGAAATTCTTCGTGTCCACGATCCCAAAGAAGCAAGACAAATTCTTAGCTTGCTTAAAACCAATTAAAAAAGTATTATTTTTGAAAGGTTTTTGTTAACTTCGTGCTCAATCAAATGTCGTTAAACCTATGAAATACGCTTTTTTTGTCCTTGTGCTTTGCTTGAATTTATTCGCTTTCGCACAGCCTACTGCAAGTTTTTCTGTATCCGATAATGTGATTTGCGAAGGCGAATGCATCGACATAGAAAACACCTCTTCCAATGATGTTGTTTCATCCAGCTGGTCTTTTCCAAGTGGAACTCCCTCGTTTTACAGCGGGATGAATCCTGGGGCAATTTGCTTCAATGTTGCAGGAACTTATACCTTAACCTTAACCGTAACTGATGGTACGGGTGCAACCAGTTCAGCCAGTCAAGTATTAACGGTTGGAGCGGTTCCATCCATTAGCATTTCATTGTTAGATACCGTTGGTGGCGTCGTGATTCCTGATACAATTATTCCAATGTATGGCGGAATGAATCCAGCGGGATCCATTACAACCGGAGCCGTTATTACCGCAACGGGTTTTGTAGCAGGTGATTCTTTGGTTTGGGTACCGAACACCGTTTCTTGTATAGCCGACGTAGCAGGTGCTTGCGATACTGTAATAGCATCTCCCTTCTACGCAACCTATTATATCCTAAACAATTATTCTCCGGAAGGATGTCTTGCGTCTGATACGGTATTCGTAGATGTGAAATTTAGGGATTCCCTTAAGGTACGTGTGCCAGATGCTTTTTCGCCAAATGATGACGGTGAAAACGATGTACTAAGGGTAATTACCAATGTAGACATCGATGCAAATTATGCCAATGGGTATAACGGTGAAGGTGGAGCGATTGCCAATATGAATTTCGAGATTTTCAACCGATATGGGCAATTGGTATTTAGAACCACAAATCCTCAAGAGGGATGGGATGGTACATTCAAAGGAAAACCCTTAAATCCTGGAACCTTTTTGTTTAAGTTAGAATATAGACTGATCAATGGCTTATCCTATGCCATGAATGGAAATGTAACCCTCTACAGATAAGAAAATGAAAATAAAATATACACTAATCACGCTATTTACAGTCATTTTGGGAAATATTGCTTTTTCTCAATACGCATTTAACTCAAGTGTTTTCAATCAAACACCAAGCTTGTTTAATGTTGCGACAACAGCTACTGGCGCAGAAGACATGTCATTTTGTACAAGTTTCAAAATGCAACACCTTACCCTAACAGGTACCCCATTGCGTTCAAATACTTTGGTTACGGAATTTAAAATTTCCGACGGACCCATGAGCAAAAACCATTTCGGAATTGGGTTAAACCTCGTTAACGAGCAAACGGGTGAAAGCAAGTTAATGTCCACAGATATTGCCATTCCTATCAATTACTCCATTCAAATGAATCAATTTGCAAAATTGACCATTGGCGCTGCGCCAGGTTTAATTTTACAAAGTTATGACCCGACGCTTCCAACTTGGGAATCTGATTGGAATGGAAGTTCGTTTAACTGGACCTATGGAGATCCTACCTTTATCAATTCAAGTTTGAGCCGAAGTTCGTATGCTTCTTTTAACGTAAATACGGGTATGCATTACCAATACACGAACCGCAATAAGTCCAAATATTTTGGTGGACTGGCCATTAACCACATCAATAAGCCGAAAATGAATTTCTCGGAATCGAGTGATAAAATGTACATGCAAATGGTTGTTAATTTGGGAGCTGATTTAAGTACAAACCGCAGAGATTTACGGGTACAACCTCAAATCATGGCCTTCAAAAATGGTCCTAACAGCAACGTCATCATGGGGGTTATGTTTGAGAACATTCTCTCCAATGGTTCTGACATCACAAACATTTTAAAATCAAAATCCATCAACTACGGTGCTTACTACCGTTGGAAGGACGCAATCAGCTTAAACTTGAATTATAAGGTATCACATTTTAGATTTGGTGTTGCTTTGGATGTTACAGCATCTAGGTTAAGCAGTGCAAACAAAGGGTTTGGTTCCGTTGAGCTTTACTTTAAATCCATGCACCTTTACGGAAAGAAAAAAAATAAGATCGGATAAGATCCGTCACAATGGGAGAATCCCTCCAGTGTGAATAAACATTGTCTTTTTTCTCTCGACCAAGTCCATTTCTTTTAGCCATCCATAAAAGGCTTTTCCTGTATAAACGGAATCCAATTTCAAGTTATATTTCCGATGTATTTCATCTATGAAAGAAACCAATTCCATGTTTTTCTTAGCATAGCCGTCGAAGGAATAATCCGAGAACACCTTTACTCGATGTTTGTTCTTTTCCCACAGCGCACCGAATCCAGTATTCACTGAAAGTTTTTCCATTTCCTTCAATGAATAAAATCCTTTTAAAACGGGAAAACACCAAACCTCCGTATCCATATGACTGTTAAACAAAACCCCTAAACTTGTCGTGGTTGTCCCTTGCGCAAGTGCAATGACATCATAATTTTCAAGCGGATCTACCATTTCCATAGCGCCCATAATTCCAAAATTGGAAGCCCCTCCCTCGGGTAATACAAGATATGATTTGCCATTGATTGATCGAATGCCTTGGTCGTGTTTGTGCAAACCAAAATCCGTTCGGTTTTCAAAAACCAAAGTCGCTCCGGCGTCATGGCAAAACCGTAGGTAAACATTCGAATGAATACCCAACTCTTCCCCTCTGACGACCAACATACATTCCACGCCAAACATTCTGCATGCTTCCGCTGTGGCGACTAAATGGTTGGAATAAGCGCCTCCATAAGTCAAAATCCCATCGAGCTTGTGATTTACAACATACGCGAAAGCATGTTTTAATTTCCTCCATTTATTTCCTGAAACAATCGGATGAATCAAATCGTCACGAAGTATGAACAATTGATGTCCCTGTATGTTAGGTTGAAGTTCGAAAACATCAACTCGTCGCTTAATCATGGAAAAAACAGAAGATTCAGACATGGATTTCTCAGATTTTGGTTCACGTTCTAAACTGGCGTCGGATGATTATTACATCAGTGAGGAGGGGTTTATTGTCTACACAGAAAATTACCACCAGAAACGCGGGTATTGCTGCAAAAACAACTGTAAACATTGCCCTTACGGATACAATCCCAAGACGGGCACGCTTAAATAATTCCATTTTCCGGTTTTTTCCCTTTAAAAACTTTAAGTATTTTCTTGATTTCATCGATGTCCTTGTTCACGTCACCGGTTGGGATGAAAACACCGTGAAAACCTCCTACTTTATTCGGGTAATCGATGTAGGCCAATGCGATTGGTACTTTTGATTGTTGAGCAATGTAATAAAATCCTTTTTTCCAATTAGGATTGTATTTTCGCGTTCCTTCAGGTGTAAAAACCAAGTACAATTCTTCCGATTTAGCGAACAAATCGGACGCAAGTTTGACCATATTGTTTTTAATTTTTCGATCCACAGGAATTCCACCCAATGCTTTCAAGATAATATTGAGCGGAAAAAAGAACAATTCTTTTTTTATCAGAAACGACCCTTTCACACCCATTAGGTAAAATGCCAATCTCCCAATAACAAAGTCCCAGTTGGAAGTATGAGGCGCCATCACGACAACGCACTTACGAACCCCTGACGGTTTTGAGTTTCGGATTTCCCATCCAAACAAGCGAAACAGCAGAAGCACTAATTTATTCATCTAACAAAGATAATCAAAACTGATTTCCATAAATTTGCATCCATGAGGAGCATTCAACGTTTCATTTCAGTCTTGGTAATCTTTGCGATTTGGATGTTTGTATTCTCATCGATAGGAGGATTGGTTAAGAATGATCACAATGTCAGCATCCCCGTGCCTAAACAAACGGTTGGTGCCATAAAAATCAGTCCGAAACTGATTTTCGGTAATGTATTGTTTGATTTCAGCTTTAGAAATAAAGACCCGAAAATTTTAAAAATCGTCTCAGAATATTACCAAAACTTTGTTCAGGATACAAATGCCATTAAAATCCCAATAGATTTTAAACAGAATTTCACCTTGCTTAAAATCAAACATCATTCAAAATTTGTTTGGATGGTTGGCGGTAAATTAAAGGAAACATCCCTTACGAAAGATTTCAATGGATTTACATTCAAAGGATTTTATTATGAAATCATCAGTCCTGAAGCTCAATTAACAAACAATGAACTTAAAACCCTGTTTAAACGGGGGAATACAATAGCGTTGACTTATTCCACTGAACCCATTCAATATGCATTGTTGAATCAAGGAAAAAGTGAAAACGTATATGAATTTGACTTAAGTGAGCGAAAAATCACAATACAATTTGTAGCTAATAAAACTGCGTTGTTTTTAAAAAAGCCAACGGAGGGTCATTATTTTCAAATTTCAAGTGCGGTAAACAAAGGAAGCATCCTACCTAAAAAGTATCAAAACCTTCGGGAATTGTCAGAAAACATCAACAGTTTTTCTCTTAATTATTTTGGAGCTGATTACAATCAAGACGACGATAACCCAAGCTTTTTTGATGCTAAGTTTGACTTGGTCCTGAACTTTTCAAAAAAAACCAAAGTGACAGATTTGGAATCGTTGTTAAAGAACCTCACGGATAAAGAAATTACGCTTTCTCAAAACCAATTGAACATTGGCGGTGCAAAATACCTTGTTAAACAAATCAATGATTCCTCAATTTATATAGGAAAACATGCCCCAAAACTTAGGAAATCGATTGCTGCTTTTTCATTGAACGGAAATCCAAATGTATTAACAGAGGTTCGAAACTTGGGTTGGATGGGTTCAGTTTTGGAGTTAATACCTGAATATAGGGCATTGGTTGATTTTTCGAATTCCATTGAAAATGTTAAACTTCAAGAAGGACCAAAAAAGAATGCAATAGAGATTACCTTTAAAAAGGAAAACAATGCAAGAATGGAAACTTTTCGTTTTCTCCTGACTTTGGCAAATGCATATCAATTTACAAAGTAAGTTACCTCAACAATACAATGTGACCTGACTTCACAATCAACTCTGCGTTGAGGTCCCTTGCGATTATTTTCCAAGAATACACCCCTACCGGACAATCTTTTCCTTGGTAAGTCCCATCCCATTTAACAGAAAGGTCTTTGGTATTAAAAATTTCCTCGCCCCATCGGTTGAAAACACTTACTTCAATTTCACCTACACCCGTAGCAACCGGAATCCAACCATCATTTTCCCCATCTAAATCTGGTGTAAATGCATTGGGAACATACAATGTAGGAGAAAGATTTATGTGAATATATGCATAAGCCGTATCTGCGCAACCAAACTGATTATAGACTACTTGCGTAATCACATAATCACCAGAATCTGCAGTTCCATAGTTATAAACTTCAGTGTTAATATTGTAGACAACCCCATTTCCAAAGTCATATTCTCCCGTTTGGTAATTTGTAGCCAGGTTCGTTAGATTCACGAAAGCATCTTCTGTATATAATATCGATGGCGAGACTGTAAACGCCGCTTGCGGACGCTGTAGGACTTGTATCAAGTTTGGATTAATCAGGGTATCCTTACATCCAAAAATATTGGTTGCAATCAAGGTAACGGTGTAAACCCCAGGATCCATATACGTATGAATCGGGTTCGGGGCTTGTATGGAAGTACCATCCCCAAAGTTCCATAGGTACGTGTTTGAATTGACCGAATTATTCGTAAAACCTACAGTTAAGTCCTCACAACCTATGGTCGTATCAGGTGTAAATCCAGCAACTGGAATGGGATGAACAATAACAGATTGAACTGAAGTATCCCCGCACCCGAATTGGTTGTAGACCATTAATACAATTTGATACGATCCAGACTGCAAGTATGTGCCTACAGGAGAAAACTGATTAGACGTGGTTCCATTTCCAAAATTCCAGTTGTAAATCAATGCCCCTTGTGAATTATTGGTAGTAATGACATTAAACGGTACGGTACAAGATGTTTTAATTGGAATGTCGAAATCACTTAAAGGTTTAGGATGAACCACAACTGTAAAATCAGCGGTGTCGGTACACCCAAAAGCATTTTGAGCCACTACTTGTGGGTAATAGGTCCCAGCTGCAGTATAATAATGAGAAGAACTTGGACTGATGCCAATGTTTCCATCACCATAGTCCCAAACCGCACTGCTTGCAGTACCAGAAGTCTCATTGAAAGAAGCCGAGAAACTCACACAACCTTCGTAGACATTGGTATCATAAACAACATTTGGACTTGGGATGGCTTGAATAAATTGGTAGGCAGTGTCTACACAACCATTCGATGCTGAGGTTCCAATCATGGAAACAATATAACTACCTCCATTTTGATACATGTACGAAGGACTGTAAACATTGCTGGTTGCTCCATTCCCAAAATTCCATACAACATTTGACAATTGAGAGGACGTATTTGTGAATGAAAAAACTTGACTTGTACAAAGGGTGTCGTTTGCTACAGTAAACGAAACCATAGGTTTTGCCAAAACAGTAATGGTAATTTGTGAGGTATCAAATGAACATCCATTATCTACAATCAACTGGGCGATGAACGTACCTGAGGAGGTATACAAATGTGATGGACTTGTTGCGTTGGTAACTTGACCGTCTCCAAAATTCCAATAATAGTTGTTTGCCCCTACCGAGAAATTTGTAAACTGAACATTCAATGGTGCACATCCAGAAGTTGGGGTTGTATTAAAGAAAGAGGTGACTGTATTCGGAAAAACATGAATAGGATAATAAGCTGTATCAGAACCACAAGCGTTAATGGCAATCAAACTTACATTAAAAATGGTGTCGTTTGGACCATATACAAAAACATGAGTCGGGCTGTTTAGCGTGCTAAAACTTCCATCGCCAAAATTCCAGATATAATTCGTAGGACTTCCGGCTGATGTATTTAAGAACCCAACTGACAGAGGAGAACAACCCGTATTCACCGTAGTTGCAAAACCTGCAATCGGAAGGGGATGTACTAATATTGTATCCAAGAAATTAGCCGTTCCGCACTGATTTGTAGCTGATAAAGAAATGACATAGTTTGTATCTTGTACCCAAGGCGCAGGGAACACAATGGTTCCTGGATTTTGTGCATTTGAAAAGGGTCCATTGGCTGGGAATCCAAAATTCCAAAAATAAGAATTGATAAAACTCCCTGTGGTTGTATTGTTGAAATTTACACTCAAAGGACCACATCCAGAATAAACAGAAGGAACATAGGACGGCGTTGGCGTGGTTATGATTTGTATGGTGTGAGATGTTGAATCTACGCATCCTTGTGCAGATGTAGCTGTCAACCAAACAGTATAATTTCCTCCTTGGGGATATTGATACAAGGGATTCACTTGGGTTGAGGTCGCACCATTTCCAAAATTCCAGTTATACGTGCTTGCCCCTGTCGAATTGTTTACAATGCTTACCGTAGTATTCGTACATTTTAAGGTATCCATTGTGAAAACAGGAACCGGTAGGGCATTTACCACAACCGTTCGAATCCCAGAGTTGATGCAACCTGTTATTGGGTTTGTGTAACTGTAAGTCAACTGAAACTGTCCGATTCCCGAAACTTGTGGACTAAAAGTTCCCAATTGCCCATTCGTAATTCCTGTTCCAGACCAAGTTCCTCCGGCCGGCGAATAACCAGTCAAATTAAACGGAGCAGTACTTGAACAGGTATTCAACAATTGTCCTGCAACTATTTGTGGAAGTGGATTGACCGTTACGGGAATGGTAAATTGATTCCCTGGACAAACCCCAAAAACGGGGATTACTACATAATTGAAATTTTGTACCGCAAACGTGTTATTCGTTAATGCCTGAGAAATTGCATTTCCACTACCAGCGGCTTGCCCAGAAACTTGTGGATTTTGGCTAACACTCCAGTTATAAGTTGCACCTGGGGCATTGCTTGAAAACTGAACATTGGCACTTTGACCACTGCAAATTACGATGGTATTTTGACTTGGGATCACCGACGCCACTGGATTTACAGTGATTGTTACAGAAACAGGTGCTCCACTGCATGCATTGGCTGAAGGGGTAATGTTGTACACCACCTGACCTGGAGATAAATTCGGATTAGTCAGTTGCTGAACGATTGGCGTTGTTGTTCCACTTGACGCTCCGATGATACCATTGTTTGAATTGGCTGTATAGGCATACGTAGTGTTTAATACATTTGAGTTTAAACCAATGTTTGTACTTGCGCCACTGCATATGGTTGCACCATTGACAACAGGCGTAAGCACCGGTGTTGGGTTTACAGTTACCACAGCATTTACGATGTTTCCATTGCATCCATTTAAGGACGGTGTAATGCTGTAAGTTAAGGTTTGAGCACCTGTTGAAGAACTTGTTAGCACTTGAGCGATCGTATCTCCTGAACCAGCTGAGGCCCCTGTGATGTTCTGATTGTTACTTATGGTCCATCCGTAATTGATGCCAGGTATGTTTCCAGAGATGATCAGGAGTGTTGGATTTCCACTGCAAATGGTTTGACCCAATGGATTGATGTTTACGACAGGAACGGGGTTGACTGTAACAGGGACTTGAACCGGACTTCCCACGCATCCATTTGCTTGAGGCGTAATCGTGTAGGTGACATTTCCGACAGCGTTTATTGAGGTGCTCAGCGCTTGACTGATTACAAAATTCCCATTCACAGCATTTCCGTTTCCATTGCTTGCGCCATTGGTATTTACCGCAGCAGCAACCCAATTTAAGGTGGCGTTGGAAACATTCGAATTACAATTGATTACTGCGTTGCTTCCAGAACAAATAACAATGGATTGCGGATTAACGGTTAAAGTTGGTGTTGGGTTAACAGTGACTGAAAAGGAAACGTTTGACCCGACACAACCATTTAAGGTCGCATTAACGGAAATGTTTCCAACAAAAGATCCTCCGCTTGAATTAACCGGCGCAACCCAACCTGGAATCGCTCCATTCCCCGATGCATTGAGTCCAATGGATGGATTTGAATTAACCCAATTAAAGTTTGCTCCCGCAGGTGTAGATGTAAAGGTTTGATTCGGGATGGCTTGCCCTGGACAAACGACCGCATTATTCATCGCGGTAACCGTAGGATTTGGATTGATTAATACCGTTGCTGTTACAGGTGTGCCTGTACAACCATTCGCATTTCCGACCACAGAATATGTAGCATTTCCTTGGGTTAACAACCCGTTTACCAAGATTTGACTCAAACAATTGCTATTTCCGTTTTGTACCCCCGTTATTCCATTGCTCGCGCTTCCTGTAAAAACAAAATTGGTCCCAACGACAGGAGATGTAAAACAAACAATGGCGGTATCTCCAGAACAGATGGTCGGACTTGCAACCGTAGCAGTTACGACGGGAAGTGGATTAACGGTGACCTGATACGTCGCATTGCTACCCTGACAAGCAAAAGCATTGTTGGTGTAGGTGATGGAACCTATATAGGAAATGGTTATTGGCGCTGAGGTTGCATTCACAAGGGTTTGAACAGGAATCACATTTAATCCGGATGTTGAAACCCCGCTCATCCCATTCGGTTGGGTTGATGACCAAGAATATGTTACGCCAGCCGCTGCAGCTGCAGATAGATTGGATTGGAGATTGATTGCCACCGTTGAATTCCCAGAGCACAACACTTGGTTGTTCCCGGAAAAGGATAGGACGGGAATAGGATTCACCGTGATGGAATACGTAGAAATTTGTCCCGCACAATTCCCAGCGGGTGTACTTACATTTGTAGTGTAAACAATGGTTAATGGACCGTTTGTATTGTTTACCAGATTCTGTGCGGGAATTGTATTCAATCCATTTGCTACCGCACCGGTAATTCCTGCAGGAATGCTTGCCGTCCAAGATATTTGTGCATTTGGCGTTGGACTGATAATGGAAACAGCCTGACTGCTTGACCCTGAACAAAGGGTTTGATTTAACAAAGAGAAAGTAACTGATGCCACAGGATTTACCCAGACATTTAACGCACCCACCTGGCCCGGACATCCACCATTTGGCCCTGGTCCTGTTGAATTCACATTGTATGTAATGGGTTGGATTTGCGCTGAAACATTGGTAAGCACCTGATTGATTGTGTTTCCACTTCCATTCGATGCGCCAGTAATGTTCGGATTCGATGATATTGTCCAAGCAAAATTTGTATTTGCCACATTGGAACTGAATGAAGCCGCAATGTTTGTATTGCTGCAGATTGTATCGTTTGGCGGATTTATTGTCAGGGTAGGATTTGGGAAAACAGTTATTTGGTATGGGGTAGATACGCCTGAACAACCTTGAATGGTTGCAAGGGCATTGATGGTGATAACACCAGAAGCATTTGTGGCATTATTCAAAACAATTCCCGGAATGCTATTACTTCCCGATGCTTGCATCCCTGTAATACCCACTGGAACATTCGCATTCCATGCGATGGAAGCACCTGCAACATTGGTTGTTAAATTTACAATTTGCGATGTATTTCCTGAACATAGGGATTGGTTTGCAATGGAATATTGGACGGTGGGTACAGGCTCAACGGTAATCGGTAGAGAAACCGTTTGACTTGGACAGGTACTTCCTGGAGGTGCCGATGCTGTAACGGTGTAAGTCACATTTCCCTGTGAATTGGTATTGTTCACTAAAACCTGAGAAATCTGGGTGCCATTCACATTGGATGCGCCGGAGACACCTTGGGATGGGGTTGCTACGGTCGAATAAGTTAACCCAGCTGTATTCGAAGAAATTTGGATTTGCACCGAACTTCCTGAACATAAACTGCTGTCAACGGCCACAACAGAGATTCCATTTTGAGGACTTATGGTTAGGGTATAAATCGCAGGGGTTCCAGGACAAACTGTATTTCCAGCGGTAGATGCAATTGCCGTAAACGTAGCCGTTAAATTTCCTCCGGTATTGTTGGTTAAATTGTAAGCAGGTATGGAATTGTTACCCGACAAAGTATTCAGTCCTAAAATCCCGCCAGGCACAGCCGCTGTCCAAGAAATGGTTGCATTGTTCGTAGAGGTCGTTAAATTGACTGGATTGGTTAAACTACCCGAGCAAAGGCTTTGATTTCCAATAGAAAACACCACCGTTGGGGCTGGATTAACCGTGAAGGTGTAATTTCCACTAACGCCCGAACAACCCGCAGCGGATGGCGTTACAGAATAAACCAATTGCAATGGATTCGCAGTGGCATTGCTTATCGTCATCGATCCCAAATTTGATGCGCCATTTGCCGTAAAGCCTGAGAGTCCCGCAGGTGGTGAAATGGCAGTCCAGGTATACAATGAACCTTGCACATCTGCTAAAAATGCTACGGATGTGGTGGGTTGACCGCTGCAAACCGTTTGAACACCTGGTGCTGTAAGTACGGGAATTGGATTCACTGTGAATGTATAAGTTGCGGGCGTTCCAACACATTGATTTGCTGACGTTGCCGTTACCGTATACTGTGCCGTTTCCGTCGTACTTAAAGCATTGGAAAAAGTAATCGTGGGCAGCGGATTTACACCTTGCCCTGTTGGATGCCCACTCAATCCAGCTCCAGCATTAGCAAAGGACCAATTTATGGTACTGTTTGGAATGTTTGATGTGAAATTAACTGCCTGACTTGCAACGTTCTCACACAAGGTTTGAGACAATGGAACGGTAGTGATTTGTGGGGTTGGGTAAACTGTGACCGTAAATGAACTTGGCGTACCCACGCATCCATTACCAAAGGTGGGTGTAACTGTTATCGTACCCACTTGACTCGAATTCCCATTGTTAACTGGCGCTTGCCAAGAAGAAATGTTCGACTGACCTGAAGCTACCAGACCAATGTTTGTATTGGAATTACTCCAACTAAATGTGGATCCTGCTGGTACACTTTGGAAAGCTGCAGGTGAAATTGAGGTTCCCGGACAAACATCGAGGTTACTAAGGCCAGTTACGATTGGAACAGGGTTAACGGAAACAACTTGAGAAATGGGAAGTCCTGGACAATTTGAAGCCGTTGGCGTAATGGAATAGGTAACCGTTCCAACATTGCTTGTTGAATTCACCAAGGTATTTGTGATGACTGCCCCACTTGCATTTGTATTTCCTGTAATTCCTGCGGTTGCATTTGACGTCCAGCTGAAAGTCGAACCATTCACGTTTGATGACAAGTTCAAATTAACAGTACCATTGGAACAGACTACGTTTCCTGGCGTTAAAGTTAAGGTTGCCACAGGAATTGGATTTACCACGATGGTATACGTCGCAAAAGTTCCTTGACATCCACCATTGTTTGTACTTGCTTGCGCGGTTATCACAACATTCTGAGCCGTATTGGTATTTTGAGTTAATGTGAAAGCAGGAACCGTAGCCCCATTTCCACTGATCGGATTGGCTCCCACTACCCCATTCGCATTCGTGACATTCCAATTCCAAATCACATTAGGGGTAATCGAACTCATTGAAACAGGGGTTGACATCAACCCACTACAAACCGTTTGGGTATTTCCTCCCGCGAAAACAACCGTGGGTGCTGGCATCACGGTAATTGAAAAGGTATCTGGGATTCCATTGCAACCTGAAGCGTTTGGCGTGACAAGGTAGTTTAAGATGTATGGCTGTGTTCCTGAATTGCTGATTTGTGCCGCAGGTATTTGACCCGTACCCGAAGGCGAAACATACCCAGTAACCGTATTTGGAATGTTTACATTTAACAAGCTCCAGGTAAATCCTCCACCTTGTACCGAATTTTGGTAGGAAGTCAACACAGTGGATTGTCCCGAACATAAGGTCTGGTCTTGAACCGATGTTACGATGGGGTTAGGATTTACGATGATGGTGTAATTTACATTTACACCAACACAGTTGTTTGCACTGGTAGCTTGTACCAGATAAATGATGTTTTCAACCGCATTTCCTGAATGGGATACTGTCATCGCAGGCAGTGGATTTTGGCCATTACCCGCATTAAAGGTTGTCAAGGAAGGTCCTGCATTTCCAAAGGCCCAAGCAATGCTCGAGCCAGGCAATGAACTCGTAAAAGTAATCGGGGTGGTGGGTTGACCTTCGCACACCGTTTGTGACAATGGCAATGTGGTTATGGACGGAGTTGGGTAGACTGTTATCGTAAAACTTGATGGCGTACCATTACAACCTTGATAGCTTGGGGTTACATTCACAACAGAAGCGAGCGGTGTAACTCCATTGTTCACAGGTGCATTCCAAGTTGGAATGTTTCCCATTCCGGAGGCCAACAATCCAACTTGAACATTGGAATTTGTCCATGAATAAGTCGATTGCGCGGGAATGGATGAAAATACGCTTGGAGTGAGAGGAGCCCCTGGACAGGCAGCTACATTGTTTAACGGCGAAAGGGTTGCTACAGGATTCACATAGGCAATGACTTGAATAGGCGTCCCTAAACATGCACCAACCTGAGGGGTGACAAGATAGGTTACTTGTCCAACAGCACCTGTATTGTTTGTTAACGTTTGTTGAATGGTAGCAGAGGAAACGGCCGACGGCGAAGCACCACTGATTCCATTTCCTTGATTCACCGTCCAAGTATATTGTGCATTCGGAGTCGTGGAGGTTAAACCTATGGATATTTGTGTTCCACTGCAGATCGTATCATTGCTCACGAAATTGGACTGAGCGATTACGGTTGGATTTATGGTGATCGTGTAGTTTGCTGGTGGACCAGGGCAATTGGCATTTCCTGAAGTTGTTGCGATGGCTGTAAGTACAACAGAGATTGGAAGATTGGTCGCGTTCGTTAAATTTTGAAAGGATGGAATGGCAGAAGTGTTTCCAGAAGTAGGATTAAAATTTGTGAGTCCATTTGGCAAAGGATTGGGCGCAGACCAAGCGAAGGTGGCATTGGCTGTGGTTGATGTAATCGTAACAGCCTGCGTATTTCCTTGGCTACAAATCGTTTGTGGAGCTATGGAAAATGCCGAAGTAGGACTCGGAAAAACAGTAACTTGAAAACTACCAGGTTGACCGTTGCAACCATTTGCATTCGGGGTTACGGAATAGGTTATTACTTGGTTAGCCGTGCCAACATTGTTCAGGGTCATCACAGGAATCTGATTGGAACCACTGTTGACAAATCCCGTTACCGTATTTGGAATTTGAGCCCCATTCGTCACGCTCCAAGCATACCCCCCTCCTGCTACACTGTTGGTGAATTGCGTTGCTATCGTTGCCGCACCACTGCAAATATTTTGGTTCGTTGACAATGTCAAAACCGGAATGGGATTCACTTGAATGGTGTAAGAACTTGAAATACCTACACAGCCATTTGCAGTAGGAACAACCGTATAAACAACATTTTGAATGCTGTTTCCTGAATTTACAATGCTCGCTTGAATGGGTAAGTTACCCGTACCATTTTGAAGAAACCCACTTACATTGTTTCCGTTTGAAGCCACCGACCAAGCATACGTCGTTCCAGCCACACCACTTTGCCAAACAACGCCAAGCGTCGGAGCGCCTGAACAAATGGTTTGTGTGACCACTGGATTTGTAACCGTTGGTGTTGGGTTGATTGTGATGTTGAAATTTGAAGGTGTACCTGGACAACCGTTAAAGGTCGGCGTAACCACCACATTTCCCGAAATGGCAAGGTTTGTATTGTTGGCGCCGGCAGTGAAGTTTTGAATGTTTCCGTTCCCGGAAACTGCCAATCCAATTGCCGCATTCGAATTCGTCCACGAAAACGCAGCCCCTAAGGGTGAACTTGTAAACGGAGGCACGACTGCAATGCTGCCAGGACAAAAAGTCAACGGATTTAAACCCGTCACAACAGAAACAGGATTCACATTAGCCACAACTTGTATGGGAACACCGGGACAAGCTCCCGCCACAACGGGGGTAATGGTGTAGGTTACCGTTCCAAAATTCACCGTTGCATTCACCAAAGTTTGTGTAATTGAAACACCCGGATTTACTGAAGCCGCCCCACCTGTTATCCCGTTCCCATTCACCGCTGTCCAAGTGAAACTGGTATTGGGTGTATTTGAGGTCAATGCGATGTCTATTTGAGCATTCGAACAAATGGTGTCATTGCTAACAAAAGTGGCAACCGCAGTCGGTGTTGGATTCACCGTTATCGTATAAGGCATCATCGAACCGAGGCATTGAGAAGGCCCCGTTGTTGTCGCCTGTGCCATAATTGTAATAACAATTGGCGTAATCGTAGCATTGATTAGGTTATTATAAACTGGAATGGTATTCGTACCAGAAGTTGGATTAAAATTTTGTAAACCTGCAGGAATCGCTCCTTGGACATTCCAAGCGAAATTAACACCAGGTGTCGCACTGCTCAATGCAACACTTGCCGTGCTCCCTCCCGTACAGATGGATTGATTTGCAATTGAAAAATTGGTTACCGGCGCTGGATTAATGGTAATTGAAAATACACCTGTCGCACCTGAGCAATTCGCTGCTGTCGGGGTGATTGTGTAGTTTAAGGTGTATGGATTAACCCCTGCATTGTTTATGGTACTTGCAGGAATTTGACCTGAACCGTTTACTGGATTCCCTGTAATGGTAACCGGCACGGAAGCAGGATTTTGCAGTGCGTAGGTAAAACTTCCCCCTGCAACAGAATTTGCAAAACTGGTAACAGCCGTGGGACTTCCTCCACAAACGGTTTGGTTAGCTGACAACGTTAAAATGGGTGTTGGATTAACTGTAATAACATAGGTGATTGGCGTCCCGGGGCATCCATTTCTGGTGGGTGTAACCGTGTAGGTAACTGTTTCTGGTAAATTCCCGCTATTCACAATCACCATGGACGGTAAAACTCCATTTCCACTGGCTGTAAAACCCGTTACCGTTCCTGCACTGGTAACTCCGACCCATGCATAGGTAGTTGTGGCAAGCGCTGATGTCCATGTTACAGCTGTGGTATTGGCACCCGAACAAATGCTCTGAGCTAAATTCACATTGGTAATGGATGGCGTCGGGCTGATGTTTACCGTAAAGGTTGCGTTGGTGCCCGGACAAGCATTAAAGGTCGGTGAAACCGAAACTGTACCCGTAATATTGGCTAGGGAATTATTAACCGGAGCGGTCCAAGGAGTGATTTGCCCACTTCCACTTACAGCAAGACCAATGTTCGCGTTGTTATTGGTCCATGTAAACGTTGCGCCGTTTGGATTGGAAACAAATGAAGTTGGTGTAAGGGTGGCACCCGGACAAACGGTTAAGTTGCTCAGTGCAGAAATTGTGGCTACAGGTTGAATGGTAATTTGGGTAGACGAAGGCGTACCAGGACACCCACTGGAAACAGGCGTAAAAACATACGTCAACGTTTGGGGTGCGTTTGTGTTATTCGTAATGGCCGTTGTCAACGTACCTGAATTGGTATTTGAATTGACGGTTCCACTGGGGGTCGCAACAACTCCAGCAGGCACCGAAGTAATCGCCCAATTGTAATTGGTAGGCGTAAGCGTAGAACTTAAGGCGAAGACGCCATTTGCTCCTGAACATATGGGACCAACTGTAACGGGAGAAGTAGCAACAGGTAGAGGTTTAACCGTAACATTGGTCGTAGCGACCGCTGCGTTACAAGGTCCTGCAGGATCATTGGTAGTTAAGGTCAATGTGGCTGCACCCGTAAATCCAAGAGGCGGCGTCCATGTGGAATTCAAAGCGTTTGGATTGGAAAAAGTACCCCCAGAATTGGTTGACCACGTAGCACTGGAAGCTGCCCCTCCTATGGTTCCATTCAGGGTTAGGGGTTGGTTCATACAAACGCCATTCGGATAAGCCCCAGCATTTACGGTCGCAACCTGATTAAAAGTCACAGTGGTTTGTGCAGTCGCTACTTGACAAGGAGCCTGGGGCGCATTGGAAGTAAGGGTGAAAACAATGTTCCCTGAATATCCGACGGGTGGCGTATAGGTTGAAACGAGGGCTCCAGAATTTGCGACACCCCCAACAGGACTAAAAGATCCTCCAGCAACATTCGCTGTCCAATTACCATTTAAGACACCTCCGGTAACCGTACCAGAAAGTGGTACCGGGGAATTGATACAAAAGGGGCCATAAGACCCTGTGGTAACCACAACGGGATTTTGAACGGTTATGTTTTGTGTTACCGTGGTGGGACCACATTCATTGGTTGCTGTAAGTTCAAACGGAAAGGGACTGCCAACCGAGCTTGGATAGGTTATGCTTCCCGGATTTAATGTATTTGCGGTTAGCGGCGATGGAATGCTACCCGCAGGAATGTTGTTGTTGGGATTAAAGTTCCAGGCATAGGTAGCGGGTGACAATCCGTAACAATTATTCAGTGTGATGGTAGGCGAAATGCTACCCCCAGCGCAAATTGGCCCAACAGGATTTATCGTAAACTGCGGAGGCCCTTTGATGGTTATCTGCTGGGTAAACGTATCTGCCGCACAAGCACTTCCAATCACTGCATTACCTAAGGCAGTAATCAATTGGACTGTGTATACACCCGGACCGTTAAAGTTGAAGGTTGGGTTACCCGCGACAGAATTATTTGGCTGCACGGAAGCGCCATTCAAATAATTACAATTTTGAGGATTGGTTGCAATAACCGACCAATTGTAGGCATTGCTATTGTTACAACCTGGAACACTCGAATTGTTAATGGGTGAAATCTGTACAGGTGCGCAAGCCGTTGCAACAGGCAAAGAGAAATTTGCAACCGTAGCAGCGGTAACGCAGATGTTGTAGACTGTAGAATCTAATCCACAATCGTTTCCTAAATGCAAGGTTACCTGATAATTCCCCGGGACAGACCAAGTAACAGGTAGGTTTTGAGCGCCATTCGTCCATGAAGTCCAATCATAACCTACACCTGAATTAGGCAAAAAGCCGTTACTGGAACCCAATGCCCCCGCGGCTGTAAAACCCGAATTTGGCGAAATGGTCCAATACCTACCAAAAAGGGAATCACAAGAACCACCATACACATTGGTTCCATGATTTGACGCATCTTGAAACGTTACAGGAGAATTAACACAAACCACATTGGTGTTCGGGTTGGCTGTTATATTCGCATTAACAGATCCGCCTGCGGAAATCGGCCCGATGGCAGCAAAAGTACCTTGGGGGTTACAACCATTGGTTGCCACAACTTGAATTGCATAAGCATTGGTGTAGGTTGTACTTTGAATGGTGGAATTGATGCCACATGAGGTTTGATTGAAAACATGGTTAATGGTCAACGGGTTCGGCGACAAACTGTTTATAAATGACGTGGGGGTACCATCATTGTAAATGATCTGAAACACCGTACCGACCGATGGTGTTGTTGGTGTCCCTAAGGTAAAAGAATATGCATTTGGTAAACAAGAGGAACTACCAGAGCCAGATAACGTGATGGCAGGTGGATTGCTTCCTACGTATACTTGGTAATTCACCGAAAAGGTACAACCTGAAGGAAAGGTAACGGAATACGTCAATGGGTAATACCCCTGTCCAACGTAAGAATGAACTATGGAAGTTGGATTCCCTGAACCACTTGTGCCATCTCCCCATGAATAATTAAAAGTGGTTCCTGCGGGGTAGGTCGCAAAATTAGGATCTGTAAAAGTAAAATTACCCGTATTTCCTCCCCCACATCTTCTAAAAATCGTTACCCCGTTAAATGTGGTCGTAGAAAATTGACCGCCATTTTGAATGGTTAACGTGGGATTAAAATTATTTGAGACGACATTTACGCTAACTTGGGTAGAATTTCCGTTGCCAAGATTTAAGGTAGTAGTGTAATTTCCGGCGTTATTGTAGGTCACGCTATGCGGGCCCACTTGGTTGGAATTGTTTGGGTTTCCTCCTTGAAAAGTCCAGTTGTAATTGGTTTGGTTATTCGTTCCTGTAGATGCATTGGTATACAAAACCGTTTGGCCTTGACACACAACAATGGTGTTATTTCCATTAGCGGCGGGAACAGCATTAAAAGCGGGCACGACTTGCGAGAAGGCAAAACCAAAAGAAAGCAGAACAACAAGAAAAAGTAGGCTTTTAATACGCATAATCTTCTTGTGCGAATGTACTAAAAACCAAGGAAAGTCAACACGCACAGATTATATATATTGTTAGGTTAATTTTAAATTTACCTTACAAACAATAGCTCTCTAAATTTAGGCAAGGGCCACAACTCATCTTCAACCAACAATTCCAATTTATCCGCATGGTAGCGAATTTCATCGAAATGGATTTTCACTGCATCACAATATGCCAAAGCTTTTGTTTCTACATCCGATATTAAATTCGCTTTTTTACGCTCTTTTAACATTTTTTCGGAAGCCGCCTTCATTACGCTAAGATGCTCATTCAGTTGCTTTAACAAGGCGATTTGGGTCGCTGCCATCTCTTTCCCTTCGCCTTCACCAAAGATGTTAATCATTCCTTCTATGTTTCGGATGATTTTGTTTTGATACGTGACAACAGCAGGGATAAAATTATTGTTTACCAAATCCCCCATAAGACGCGATTCAATTTGAATTTTCAAGACATAACTTTCGAATTCAATTTCCTTTCTTGCTTCCAATTCTCTTCCATTCAACACGCCCATTTTTTGAAACAGCGCCTGTACTTCCGGCTTATGGTAGATCGCCAAGGCCCTTGGAGTATCTTTGTGATTTGACAATCCACGTTTTTCCGCTTCAATTACCCACTCATCTCCATAGCCATTTCCTTCGAAGCGAATCTTTTTAGATTTTTTAATGATGGCTTGCAGCTCTTTCAGAATGGCTTCGTCCTTGCTTTCCCCCTTTAGCATACGGTCGTCCACCGCATTTTTAAATATAATCAATTGATTGGCTACAATGGTATTCAACACAATCATTGCAGAGGCACAATTTGCCGAGGAGCCTACCGCTCTAAATTCAAATTTATTTCCTGTAAAGGCAAAGGGTGAGGTCCTATTTCTGTCCGTATTGTCCAACAAAATTTGAGGGATTTTACCGATGTTCAATTTCAATTCGGTTTTGTCTTGCGGCGTCATCTTTCCTGCTTTCACATTTTTCTCAATGTCGTCCAACAACTCCGTAAGCTGTGAACCGATGAATACAGAGATGATGGCTGGAGGTGCCTCATTCGCACCCAAACGATGGTCATTTCCTGCACTTGCAATCGATGCCCGCAACAGGTCAGCATTCTCATGAATGGCCATAATGGTATTCACAAAGAAGGTTAGAAATTGAAGGTTGCTTTTTGGGTTTTTGCCAGGCGCTAACAAATTTACGCCAGTATTGGTACTTAAGGACCAGTTGTTGTGTTTTCCAGAACCGTTCACACCCGCGAAAGGTTTCTCATGCAACAAAACCCTAAAATCATGCTTTCTTGCAATTTTTTCCATGAGGTCCATCAACAAGAGATTGTGATCGTTCGCCAAATTACACTCTTCAAAAATGGGGGCGCATTCAAATTGGTTGGGCGCTACTTCATTGTGACGTGTGGTTACAGGTATTCCCAATCGCAGTGATTCAATTTCAAATTCACGCATAAACGCATTCACTCTTTCAGGAATGGAACCGAAATAATGGTCTTCCAGCTGCTGTCCTTTCGCAGGCGCATGTCCAAACAAGGCCCTACCTGTAAGCAATAAATCTGGACGCGCATTGAAGAGGGCCTGATCCACCAAAAAGTATTCTTGCTCCCATCCCAACGTTGCATTTACTTTGGTAACGTTTTTATCAAAATATTGACAAACACCTACAGCTGCTTTGTCAACCACTTGCAACGCACGAAGCAAAGGCATTTTATAGTCCAAAGATTCGCCCGTGTATGAAATAAAAATGGTTGGAATACACAGCGTTTTACCGATGATAAAAGCAGGTGAGGAAGGATCCCAAGCGGTATATCCTCGGGCTTCAAATGTATTACGTATGCCTCCATTGGGAAAAGAGGACGCGTCAGGTTCTTGTTGGATAAGCATGTCTCCATCGAAACGGTCGATTGCCCGACCAGGACCAATGGGCTTCATAAAGGCATCGTGCTTTTCGGCTGTGGTACCTGTAAGCGGTTGAAACCAATGGGTGTAATGGGTTGCTCCTTTAGAAATGGCCCAATCCTTCATGGCAGTGGCGACTTGATCTGCATTTTTCCGATCCAAACGCGCACCATTTTGAATGGATTCCATCATGAATTTGTAGGTATGTGAAGGCAAGTATTCTTGCATCACCTCGGCATGAAAAACCAGCGTTCCGAACAACTCGGACAATCTTCCTTCGTGTTCAACAATTTTCGGAGTACGATTTAAAACATCGTGATACGCATTTAGTCGTTTTGTTGCCATTTTACTTTTTTTTGACAAAATTATCAAAATTTACAGGGGGGTGAACCGAAATAACATAATCTTTTATACACAAACCCCTTCTTTTTTACACAAAAAATTACTTTGATTGATTTTCTATTCCGATGATATTTTATGGATTCCACAAGATCTTTATGTGAAAACCACAAAATCAATGAAATCCTAACCCATTTTAAACCGGAGGTTATTTTGCGATTTATCTCTTATTAGACTTTTACTTAACCTTTTTATACATCCGCAATTCTTTTACCCAGCATTTGTATAATTCTTGGGTTTATTTCGGCCGAAAGCGCTAGGTATCTCTTAAATGGTTCTTCTTCTAAAAACCCGATGACCATACCGATGCAAAGCTGTCGAAAGGCCTGGTTTTTCTGCAACAGTGTAGCATAAAAATTTTTCTTGCTTTGGGTTGATAACTCGTTGAATTTTGGGTTTACTTCCAAGCAATAATGATCAACGAGTGCACGAAAACGTCCGTCGTGAAATTTCAAAATTGCCCTTAAATGGTTGTTTTGAAAAAGTTCTATTTCCGATGTAATCAAGCTTTCATCAAAAAATATTTCGGGGAGTAAATCTTTTATTTTCATAGGAATGTGGTCCTTGACGGGTATGTCTTTGGTTATTGTTTTATTTGACAAAATTATCAAAATTTACAGGGGAGCCCCCTCCTCTATTTTTACACTGAAAATAATTTAAGCTAATTTTATTTAATCGGCCCTCGCCAAGAAATAATGAATAATTTTGACCATGCAAAGGTTTATTTGTTTCGGTTTATTGACTTTGACCCTTTGGGGATGCGCATCAGACCTAGATGTGAAACTCAAGGAATTCAGAAAAAACGACCATAACTTACCTGAAGTCGTTGCATACCGAAGCATGGGAGCGAAATGGAAAATGTCCAAATGGTTCGAAGAAATCGACAGCATGGACTACCAAAGTTATCATTTGCAATCGTCCATGCTTTCGAGTCAAAAAGCAATGTACGGAATTGAACCCATGAACACGTATGTTACCGTTGAGCGATTTCAAAAGAATCAACTCTCGAATTACCAATATTTCAACCAGGCACCTACCCTACTTAAAGCTTTGATGCTACACTACCGCTTATCGTTGGAAGGCTCGAACAACTCGGATTTATACAATTATGACTTTTCCATTTCGGAACCCACCTCAATCAAGACAACGCATGGTTATGAAGGACTTATCTTCCAAGCACAAATGGTCAACAATTATGTAGGGGCATCGACTTCAGGAATGTATGCCTTTTTAAAAAGAAAGGATGCCTATTGGGTGATTAAAATACATGCCACCAAATATTCGATGAATTACCTGGCAGATGATTTTATGAAAATCATTTATTCATTTGATTGATTCCTATGGATTTCATTTCCATCCTCAAACATTGTGAGAACGACGAAACCCGTCACTTCCCTCTCCTACCCTTTGGCAAAATCCCCTCAAGCGAAGCCCGGAAAAATGCGATTTCACCGAGACAAGCAGCGGTAGGAATACATTTGTATTACAATAATAATGGGCACCCCGAAGTGATTTTGATCAAACGAACGGAATACGAGGGAAAACACAGCGGTCAAATTGCGTTTCCGGGCGGTAAAATGGAACCAGAAGACCCCGATTTAATCGCAACCGCTCGAAGGGAGTGTTTTGAAGAAATTGGGATTGGCATGAATGAAGGCGAATACATTACCCAACTTACCCCTGTTTACATTCCGATTTCAAACTTCGATATGCATCCTTTCGTTTTCTACCACGATCGAAAGCCTACGTTGACTCTCAACCCTTTGGAAGTTTCGGAAATCATCTTTTTATCAGTGTACGACCTCACTTACACCGTTGAAATCATCGAACATGCCTTGCCTTACGAGCGCAATTTACTTTTTCAAAAAAATGTACCCGGTTTCGACGTGAGTCCACATTGGATCTGGGGAGCTACTGCATTGGTATTAAGTGAGTTGAAAACGATGTTCCTCGATTACTCGCAGGGGGGCAATTAAGGAAACAACCTGCTAATTCCGCCTTAATTTTAATATGGGTTTTTCGAAAAAACGGTAAGAAAGCATACTGACTGCAACGGTCAAAGAAAATGATACCAGCATAAAAATACAAACCGTTGAAGAGGTGTCTAATCGAATTTTATGCAACAAACAATATTGATACAACATGTGAATGGAAATGATGTGAAAAACATACAGCCCATAGCTTCTTACCCCTAAAAAATTCAGAAACTTACTTTTTATAACCAAGCCTGATTCTACCGAAACAAATAAGCAAATGATTAAGGAAAAAACCAGGGCGATCATTGTTGGTTTCAAAATGAACGTAACATCCGTATGGTCGGGAATCAATTGATTGTGAAAAATAAGGATCAAAACAAACGCTAACAAACAAAACTTAAGGTTCAATTTCCCTATTTTCAAAAGCATCCGATTAAGCTTGTCCTTGTAAAAAACAAACACAAAAGCCAGTATCCCTCCGCAAGAGAAATAGTCTAAATTCGTTAACAAATCGTTCGTTCTAACTACTAAATTATGAGAAAAATGACTTTCATATCCCCTAGCCCCCCAGGCAATCACCACAGAAAGGACCAACATTCTCAAGACGTTTTTCGTTGACATAAAATAGAAAAGCAATCCCCACACAATATAAAAATGCTCCTCGATACAAAGCGACCAAAACACTGAAAGAGGCGTGGTTTTAGGAAATTGATCCTCGATAATCATTTTATAATTTTCCAAAAAAGTAAATGAATACCTCCAGTCAAAATCGTATCCACCCCCAACCATATGAAGTCCCCAATCTTGTTTTATGTCAAACGGCATGAAAAACACAATCAGCACCATCAGGAAGAACAGAGGCCAAATTCGAAAAGCCCTGCGTTTATAGAAATTCCATAAATCAATTCGATTGGAATTGGCTTTTTCCAAAAAAAGTAAATAGGAGATTAAAAATCCACTAAGCACAAAGAAAAACGATACCCCAATACCTCCTCCGGACTTGATTAAAGAAAAATTAGGGAACTTGGCATCTAGGGGAATGTGCAGCAAATAGACTTTCAAGAAAGCAAAAAATCGAAGCGCGTCTATCGACTGAAAATGTTCCCTTTTAATCATTAAATGGTGAGAGAATTACATCAATTAGAATGATACCTAAAACCAACTGATGTTTCAAAAATAAAGAAATTACGCCAAACGGTCGAATTCAAGCAACAGAAGCCTAATCCCAACCCCTATAAATTCGTTTGATCACGAAACTGCAAACCTTTAAAGTGAAGAGAAAGATGCAACGACTATCAAACTGAGGTTACTGATTTTACAGCCACCACCATCTCCCTTTTCCCAGGAGGACCAGGCAATGATTCAACGAAAAACCCAACCGATTTCAAATCGCGTTTCACTTGCCCTTTGGCGCAATAGGTACTTAAAATCCCTCCCGTTTTCAGCGCCTGATACGCAATGTTAAAATTTTCGAGTGTCCATAATTCTTCTTGTGCCCGTGGGCCAAAAGCATCGTAGTAAACAACATCAAACTTTTCTAAATACACTGTATCTTGCCATTTGCAGTTTCTCGGAGTGATTTCGAAATAGTCTCCCAACGTTTGCAACTCATCAAAGCGAAGCGCATCAAAAAAATTCAACACCTCTTCATTTTCTTCGCCAAGAACTTCCAAGCATTTTCTAATGATGCCTTGTTCCACGGGAAAGGCTTCGATGCCTACATAGTTGACTTTAACCGCATGTTTTTCAGCCCATACATAAGTCAGGTAAGCATTCAACGCTGTACCCAATCCCAATTCCAAAACATGTACAACATTTTGATGCTTGAACCTGTCAACGCCATTTTGAATAAATACATGTTCTGCCTCCTGCAGGGCCCCGTGGATAGAATGATAATGCTCGTCTATTTCGGAAACATACAAGGTAAAGGAACCATCGGCTGTTTTAGTCAGTGTACGTTTCATTTTTTACGGGCCACCATTATTCCATCTCGAATCGGTAATAAAACGTTTTCGACACGGTCATCCAAATGAAGGATCTCATTGTATTTTCGCAACAATTCTGTTTCACGATCGGTCGCATGGGGATCAATGACTTTCCCCGACCACAGCACATTGTCCGCCAAGATAAGTCCCCCCGGCCTTGTGTTTTCAACTACTAAATCATAATACGCCAAATAGTTTTTCTTATCGGCATCAATGAATACCAAATCCCATGATTCTTGTAAGGCTGGGATGATTTCTAAGGCATTTCCTGTGCGAAAGTCAATTTGCGATGCATAGTCAGATTCCAAAAAATAGCCTTTGACCCGTTGTGCAAGTTCTTCGTTTACATCAATAGTGGTCAACGTACCTCCAGCAGCCAATCCTTCAGCTAAACACAAGGCAGAAAATCCAGTATAGGTTCCAATTTCTAAAATCCTTTTCGGCTGGCAAATCTTAGCGATCAAAGAAAGCACCCTGCCTTGAAAGTGACCACTGAGCATTCTCGGCTGTAGAACCTCGAGGTGGGTTTCTCTAACAATCCGATCCAATAAAGCGTTATGTGGCGTTGTATGTTTACAAACATAGGCATCCAACTCGTTACTGATAAATTCCATAGGACAAAGGTACACAGGATATGGGATTTAAACATTTCTTAATCATCGGTGGACAAAAGTTATTTTCAACGCATAATCGCTGATTTTCTTAAATTTGCGAAACGATATATTTATTCAGATGACCGTAGCAGAAATCCGCCAGCATTTTTTAGATTTTTTTGAAAGCAAACAACACCGCATTGTTTCGTCTTCGCCTTTGGTCGTCAAAAACGATCCAACGCTTTTATTCACCAATGCTGGAATGAACCAATTCAAGGATTATTTTCTTGGAAATCAACCCATTGTAGACAAGCGCATTGCCAATTCACAAAAATGCCTTCGCGTTTCCGGCAAACATAACGACCTTGAGGAAGTAGGGGTTGATACCTACCACCACACCTTATTCGAAATGCTCGGAAACTGGTCCTTCGGTGACTATTTCAAGAAGGAAGCCATCCATTGGGCATGGGAACTTCTAACGGAAGTTTACAAACTAAACAAAGCGGACTTATACGTAACGGTATTCGAAGGAGACACGAACGATAATGTCCCACAAGACCAAGAATCTTTTGACATTTGGTCCCAATTGATCGACCCAAAACACATCCTACTCGCAACGAAAAAAGACAATTTTTGGGAAATGGGCGATACAGGTCCATGCGGTCCATGTACAGAAATTCATGTTGACCTAAGGTCTGCCACAGAAAAGCAAAACGAACCTGGAAAAACCCTGGTAAACAGAGACCATCCTCAGGTAATTGAAATTTGGAACTTGGTATTCATGCAATTCAACCGAAAGGCAAATGGCAGTTTAGAACCCCTTCCACAAACGCATGTTGACACCGGAATGGGCTTGGAAAGGTTGGCGATGGCATTGCAACAAAAAACAAGTAATTACGACACTGATTTGTTTCAGGCGTTGATCCAACACATGGTTCAGCAAAGCGGAATTGAATATGGTGTAAAGGAAACCACTGACATAGCGCATCGCGTTATAGCCGACCACATTCGAGCGATTTGTTTTTCCATCGCAGATGGTCAGTTGCCTTCAAACAATGGGGCCGGGTATGTCATCCGTAGAATCTTGCGAAGGGCGGTTCGTTATGGTTACCAAACTTTGGGACTTAAAGAGCCTTTTTTACATACGATTGTAGCGGTGTTGGTAAAGGAAATGGGGCATCCGTATTCGGAATTGATTACCCAACAATCACTTATTGAAAAAGTAATTAAGGAAGAAGAATTAAGTTTTTTCCGCACCCTTGAACAGGGAATTCGCAGAATGGACGCCTTAATGGCACAAGCAACCGAAAAAAAGAACGTACGACTCGGGGGCGCTGATGTATTTGAATTGTACGACACATATGGTTTTCCTTTGGATTTAACCTCACTGATTGCAAGAGAGAATCAATTCGAAGTAGATGAAAAAGGCTTCCAGGAAGAATTGGACAAGCAAAAAGCACGTTCGCGTGCAGCAACGGGAATTGAAACAGATGATTGGAACCAAATTCACCCTGACGTTGTAACAACCTTTTCTGGATACGACACCTTGGAATTGCCCATAAAAATCTTGAAATACCGAAAAGTAATCCAAAACCAAAAAACTTTCTATCAGTTGGTATTCGACCAAACGCCCTTTTATGCAGAAGGAGGTGGACAAGTGGGAGACACAGGCGAAATATACAATGACGATGAGAAGATTCGGATTTTCGACACGAAAAAAGAAAACAACCTTTGGATTCACTTAAGTCAAACCCTTCCCACAAAATTGGATGATGGCTTCACAGCGAAAGTGGATGCAAAACGAAGAAGCGACATCATGAAGAACCACAGTGCTACCCATTTGCTACACCATGCATTGCGCGAGGTCCTTGGTACCCATGTGGAACAAAAAGGATCGTTGGTTGGACCTGATTATTTACGCTTTGATTTCTCTCATTTTTCCAAAATCTCCGATGATGAGATGTCTAAAATCGTTCGCTTATTGGAACAGCAAATCAAGGATAACATTGCGCTGAAAGAACGAAGAAACGCACCGATTGAAGAAGCAAAATCCATGGGTGCAATGGCCTTGTTTGGCGAGAAATACGGCGAGTTTGTACGCGTTATTCAATTTGGTGATTCTGTTGAACTTTGTGGCGGGACTCACGTTGACAACACAAGCTCCATCGGACTGGTTAAAATACAATCCGAATCTGCTGTTGCGGCAGGTATCCGAAGGATTGAAATGATAACAGGATCAGCAGCGGAAGCACATTACAAGGAAGAAACCGCATTGCTTAACGACATTCGAATCTTGTTCAAAAATCCAAAAGACATCGTTAAAAGCGTGCAGGATTTAATGGAAAGCAATGCCAAAATCGCAAAGGAAGTGGAGTCACTCATGAAAGCGCGAAGCATCCAAATAAAGAATGGTTTATTGTCTGAAATTACAGAGGTTGGCGACCTAAACATCCTTTGCAAACAAATTTCCTTGGACAGCAATTCTGTGAAGGACATCCTATTTCAACTCAAAGGACAAGTGGACCGATTTATTGGCATCATTGGAAATACCGATGGTGACAAGTGCGGATTGAGCGTAATCATTTCCGATGCACTTATCGAAGAAAAACAATGGAGTGCGGTACAATGGATTCGAGAAGCAGCACCCTTGATTCAAGGTGGCGGTGGCGGGCAACCTTTCTTTGCAACCGCAGGCGGAAAAAATGCAGCGGGATTAAACGAAGCCCTTACCTTGATAAAGCGAAAAATCTAACCAGCACTTGAATACACCAAAAATTTCTGTAGCGATTTGCACGTATAACCGGGAAAAATATTTACCCCAACTTTTTCAATCCATAGAAAAACAAACGCTGCCTGAATCTGCTTATGAAATTTTGCTTATTGACAACAATTCTCCTGGCAATACCCATGCGTTGTTTACGCATTTTTTAAAGGAAAATCCTTCCAAGCTAGGGAAATATTTCTTGGAAACGAACCAAGGACTTTCTCACGCAAGAAACAGGGCCATCCAAGAATCGAATGCACCCCTGATCACTTTTTTAGACGACGACGCTTTCATCGATGTGGATTACCTTAACGTTTTGGTAAATACCTTTGAAAATTACCCAGAGGTTGGTGCCATTGGGGGACCCATCTCTTTGCATTACGAGGACATCATTCCGAAATGGGAAAACAAATATTTGAATTCACTTTTGGGATATTTCAACCGTGGGAATGCATTGCATTATTTTTCTGAAAAAGACTACCCTCGGGGTTCCAACATGGCCTTTCGCACCTTGTTATTTGAAAAGACAGGAACTTTTGACGTACAACTTGGAAGAATTGGAGCGAACCTATTTGGTGGCGAAGAAAAAGACCTGTTCAATCGGATTTACAAGCAGAAAATCAGTGTGTTATACCAACCAGATGCTCACGTATTTCACTGCGTACCCATTGAAAGAACCACCTTTGACTTTATCAAAAAACAGGCACTTGGCACTGGCCAAAGTGAACGGATCCGAAGCAAAGCCGAAGGAACTGGCAGCCTACTGAAAAGGATTTTTTCGGAAGGAATCAAATGGATGGGAAGCTTTGTTCTGTGGTTTTCATTTGCATTCAAAGGACAATCCAGTAAGGGAAATATGATTTTGTTCTTTCGCTATTGGGTAAGTTATGGGTTGGTTATTAATCCGAAAAAAGCATGAAACGACTCCTTTGCCTCCAAGACATTTTCACGAAATCATTCCAGAGTAAAATCAGTTTTCTGCGCATGTTGCTTCAGTCCAATTTTCGTGGGATTTTAAAAAAACCGCAATCCTTTGCAAAACCTTGCTTAATCCTTGGAAACGGCCCTTCCCTGAACGATACCTTCGCCCAAAATTCAACCGAAACCTTTGCTTCTTTCGACCTCATGGCCGTAAATGCCGCCGCAACAAGTGCAACCTTTGAAATATACAAACCCAAGTTATACATTCTCAATGCACTCACTTACTTTTATGAGGATGGCCAACTTTCGGAATTTTACATACAATCGAAACATGAGTTGTTCAATGCCTTGGCAACAAAAACCACCTGGGAAATGAAACTTTTGGTCCCTTTTTGCGCAAAGAAATCCAGTGATTTCAAATATTTGATTTCCAAAAACACCCACCTTCACCCCTTGTATTTCAACCAAACACCTGTTGAAGGCTTGCCGCTTTTATCCCATTTCTGTTACGCAAAAGGATGGGGAATGCCACGCCCACACAATGTACTCATTCCGGGAATTATGACGGCCATTGGCTTAGGGTATCGAACCCTTGTCATCGCAGGGGCTGACCACTCATGGTTGGCTGACCTCACCGTGAATGAAAAAAATGAGGCGATGTTAAGACATGTGCACTTTTATGCCACCGAAGGAACATCCCCCATGAAAGTAGAAGACCGAATAGAAAGGCCAAGAAGATTGCATGAAATCATTCAAAAATTCTACCTTTCCTTTAAAGGGTATTGGGACATTCAACGGTACGCTAAATCGAAGGGCGTAAACATCTACAATGCGAGCAGTGTCTCCATGATTGATGCATTTGAACGAAAAAACCTAGAAGAAATCCTGACTTCTACGCCGAATAAATAATGTAAATTTGTTACGATGAATGATCGATCCATATTAATTACAGGAGGAACAGGTTCCTTGGGAAAAGCCTTAACCGCGCACATACTTACCCATTTTCCCGATGTGAAGCGCCTTGTAATTTATTCCAGGGATGAACAAAAGCAGTTCGAAATGGAGCAATTGTTTCCATTGCAAAAATTCCCGCAACTCCGGTACTTTATTGGAGACGTGAGAGATTCGGAACGATTGGAGCGAGCTTTTCAAGGAATAGACTGTGTAATCCACGCCGCCGCCATGAAACATGTACACATCGCTGAGTACAATCCAGATGAATGTGTCAAAACCAATGTTGGAGGTGCTGAAAACGTAATCAAAGCAGCCCTTAAAACCAATGTAAAAAACGTAGTCGCCTTGTCAACCGACAAAGCATGCGCACCCATTAACCTGTATGGCGCCACCAAATTAACATCCGACAAGCTTTTTGTCGCGGCCAACAACATCAAAGGGAAACAAGACATTAAATTTTCTGTCGTACGCTATGGAAATGTCATGGGGTCGAATGGTTCCGTCATTCCCTTTTTCCTTAAAAAGAAGAAGTTGGATGGAATCCTCCCAATCACTGTAAAAGAAATGACAAGGTTTAACATCTCGCTGCAAGAAGGTGTGGACATGGTCATGCATGCCATGCAAAACGCTTGGGGTGGTGAAATTTTTGTCCCAAAAATCCCTTCCTATAATATCATTGACGTGGCTGAAGCCGTTGGTCCATCGTGCGAAAAACCGGTCATCGGCATCCGTCCCGGAGAGAAGATCCATGAGGAAATGATCAGCTCATCGGATTCTTTTTTCACCTACGATTTAGGTAAATACTATACCATTCTGCCACAAACCCCCACTTGGGATTTGAAAGCGTTTATCACTGCCAACGAAGCGGTGAAAGTTGAAGAAGGATTTTCCTATAATTCAAAGGACAACCAAGATTGGGAAACCGTGGAAAGTTTGCGAATGAAAATCCGAGAATTTGTAGACCCTGAATTCTCAATTTAAGTTTATGAATGTGAATAACGAGGAAACCATAAAGCACCACAATGCGCAAGAACTCGAACCCAAGGTTACGGGAATCGGAGGTGTGTTTTTTCGTTCAAATGATCCGGCTGAAACCAAAAAATGGTACACCGAGCATTTGGGTTTCGAAACCAACGCATACGGTGCCACCTTTGAAGGAAGAGAGCTGGATAACCCCGAAGTCATCAATGCTTTGCAATGGAGTGTATTCAAATCTGACACCACTTATTTTGAACCTTCTACCAAAGAATTCATGATCAATTATCGGGTTCAAAACATTGAAGGGTTGGTCGCTAAAATGTTAAAGAATGGCGCAACGGTATTGGATGAAATTGTCACCTACGAATATGGAAAATTTGTTCACCTACTCGACCCAGACGGGAATAAAATAGAACTTTGGGAACCCATTGGAACGCTTCCACAGGAATAAATCACACAGATAATCATGGAGAAAATAACAATCGAGAATTACCTAGACAGCCATTACATCCACCGAAGCAACTGGTTACGGGCGGCCGTATTGGGTGCCAACGACGGAATTATTTCCATCTCAAGTCTTGCCATTGGCGTTGCCACCGCCAGCAATTCAAGGGAAGCTACTGTACTGGCAACGGTTGCCGGATTGGTCGCAGGAGCCTTGTCCATGGCAGCAGGTGAATACGTATCTGTGAGTTCTCAAACCGACACCGAAACCGCGGACATCGAACGAGAAGCCCAAGAGTTAAAAGACATGCCCGAGGAGGAATTGCAGATATTGGCGCAAATCTACGAGAACAGAGGTCTAAAAAAAGAAACGGCCATGCAGGTTGCCTTAGAATTGACTGAAAAGGACGCCTTGGCGGCACATGTTCGCGACGAATTGGGCATCAATGAAATTAGCAAGGCGAATCCAATTCAAGCAGCTTTGGCGTCGGGAACGGCCTTTACCGTTGGAGGAATTTTACCCCTGATGGTTGTGCTTTTTGCTCCCATCAAAGGCATTGAATATTTTCTTTACGGGTTTACCATTTTATTCTTAGCCATTCTAGGAAGCATCTCTGCTAAAACGGGTGGTTCAAGTATGAAAAAGGCAATCATGCGAATTACCATTTGGGGTACCATCGCCATGGGCTTGTCCGGTTTGGTTGGATATGTCTTCGGCGTCAATGTATAAAATCGTTTACACCCATTGAACCACATGAAAGTTTCAGGTTTTACCTTTATCCGAAATGCCATCACCTATGATTACCCAATCCTAGAGGCCATTCTTTCCATAGAACCTATTTGCGATGAAATTGTGGTAGCCGTCGGGAATTCAGATGACCAAACCCGAGCGTTGATTGCCTCCTTGAATTTGACTAAAATAAAGATCATTGATACCGTTTGGGATGATTCACTCCGAGAAAATGGGGCTGTATTGGCCGTTGAAACAAACAAGGCTTTTCATGCCATTTCTGCCGACAGTGACTGGTGTTTTTACATCCAAGGAGATGAAGTATTGGAAGAAGGTTCAGAATCTTTGATTCTCAATGCCATGAAACATTATTTGAACGATAAAAAAGTGGATGGATTTTTATTCAATTACCGACATTTTTATGGCTCGTATGATTACGTTGGCGCTTCCAATTCATGGTATAAAAACGAAATACGCATCATTAGAAACAACCAAAAAATTTATTCCCACAAGGATGCGCAAGGTTTTCGTAAAAACACCAATGAAAAGCTCAATGTTATTTCCATTCCTGCACACATTCACCATTATGGTTGGGTAAAAGATCCTCGGTCAATGCAGCGAAAACAAGAAAATTTCAATAAGCTCTGGCACGACGATGAGTGGGTCGAACAAAACATTGAAAAAGTTGCCGAATTCGCCTATGAGAAACACATTACACAACTTAAAAAATTCCAAGGACAACACCCGAGTGTCATGAAAAAACGAATTGAATCCATCAATTGGAAATTCACGATGGACATTTCCATGGAGAAACGCACCTCAAAAGACCGTCTCAAAGACGTCCTGAAATTTTTTGGATTTAATCCGAATTATAAAAATTACATCAAGGTGGGCAAATTCTCAAACTAGCCCTTTTTTTTCGAATCCGAAATCACTTTCTGAACATTTAGCAACGCATTATGAGTACTTTCGCCGAATATAAATTCAACACAACAATCTACCCTCATGGATCCTCACGATTTTAAACCAGAAAGCTTAATGATGACCTTCGGGTACAAGCCAGAACTTTCTGAAGGTGCAATCAAATGTCCTATTTTTCAAACTTCAACCTTTGTTTTTAAAAGTGCGGAAGATGGGAAAGCCTTTTTTGAAGTAGCCTATGGCAAGCGCGAACAATTGCCAAATGAAGAACTCGGGTTAATTTACAGCAGACTTAACAATCCGGATTTAGAGATTTTGGAAAACAGGCTTTGTTTATGGGACCGCGCCGAAGACTGCGCCATTTTCGAAAGCGGGATGTCAGCGATTACGACGGTATTGTTAGAATTTTTAAAACCTGGAGACTTGCTTCTTTACTCCAATCCGTTGTACGGAGGCACTGACCACTTCATTCATCATTTCCTTCCATCGATAGGTGTGCACGTCCTTGGATTTAACACTTCACATACGGAAGCGCAAATTGTAGAAATGCTTGATGCTTGTGGACATGCAGACCGTTTGAAACTCATTCTTTTGGAAACCCCTGCCAATCCAACCAATGACTTAATAGACATCTCATTGTGTAAACACATTGCGGTGCGTTACTCAAACCCGGAAAATGAGGTTTTGGTTGCCGTTGACAACACGTACATGGGGCCTTTATGGCAACATCCACTGAAACATGGAGCTGATTTTGTTTTGTATTCAGCCACGAAATACATCGGTGGACATAGCGACATCATTGCCGGAGCCGTTTTGGGCAACAAAACCTTGATGCAACGCATTAAAAACTTGCGAACATTCTTGGGCAACATGGCAGGACCTTGGACTGGGTGGTTGTTGATGCGAAGTCTTGAAACGCTTAAAGTTCGAATGGAACAGCAACAAAGAAATGCCATCGAGGTTGCAAACTACCTATTAAACCATCCCAAAGTGATCATGGTGAATTATTTAGGATTGCTAGACAAAGAAAGTAAGATGTATCAGGTTTTCTTAAAACAATGTGAGGGCACTGGCGCCATGATATCATTTAGCATCCACGGCGGTGAAAAGGAAGCTTTTGCCTTTTTGAATAACCTTAAACTGATTAAATTGGCCGTAAGCCTCGGCAGTACGGAAAGCCTTGCAGAGCATCCTAAAAGCATGACCCACGCAGGCGTTGACGATGCCCTACTTGCCGAAATGGGGATTTCAGATTCGTTGATTCGATTGTCTATCGGGGTTGAACATTTCAGCGATATTATTTGGGACATTGAACAATCTTTGGCGCTTATTGATTAAATTGGAGCTCCGATGAAAAATCAACCATACATCCTAATTGAATTGGCAAACACCCATGGCGGTGAGCTCACCTACTTGCATGATTTGATTCGCGCCTTCGATTCCTATCAAGGCTCCTTCGGAATGAAATTCCAACCTTTGTCACCCGAAACCTTGGCAACGCCTGATTTTGAATGGTATAAAGTGTATCAAGAACTTTACTTTACCCCAAATCAATGGAAAGAAACCTTGGAATTGGCAAAAGAGACAAAAGACATTTGGCTTGATCTTTTTGATGCTTACGGTGTCCAAATACTCCGAGAAAACCTGCCAAACATTCATGGAATTAAATTTCAAAGCTCTGTGCTTTTTAATACGGAGCTCATGGAAATGTTAAGCGCGATTGATTTAACACACTGCAGACTCATTGTCAACATTGCCGCGCAAGAAATCGAACAAATTAAAGAAAGAATTTCCTACGTACATGAAACGCTTCAACCCAAAGAAATCTGGGTGGAAATTGGTTTTCAATCCTACCCAACAGAATTACAAGACAGCGGACTTTCTAAAATACACACCCTTCGGGAAACCTTATCCAATCCCATCGTTTTTGCAGATCACATTGACGGAACAACGGATGACGCTTTGTACCTTCCTTTGTTTGCACTTCAACAAGGCGTGGATGTTATTGAAAAACATGTGATGCTAGCCGACCGTGAGACCAAATACGATCACTTCTCCTCGGTTACGCCAGAACGTTTTGCCACGATGGTGGAGAAAATAAAAACGTATCAACAAGCATTCACACAGCCTTTTATCAACGAACGCGAGCAAAATTACCTCGCCAAAACCTTGATGATTCCTGTCGTCAAAAACCATCTCAACGCAGGAGATTTGATACACACTCAGACCGATTTGTTTTTTAGAAGATCCGGTAAGCAAGGTCTTTCCTTGCCCGAAATCCAAGCCACGCAAAAGGAATTCAAGGTACTTAAGGCAGGTAAACAACGTTACGATACGCTTGAAACAAGTGATTTTCGCCCTGCTAAAATTGGGGTCATTGTCGCCTGCAGGATGAAATCTTCCCGCTTGAAAGAAAAGGCACTACTACCCATTGGCGATTTACCTTCCGTAGAATTTTGCTTGCGCAATGCGTTAAAATTTAAAGGCATACAAAAGGTAATCCTAGCTACATCTACTGAGGCACAGGACCAAATCCTGAAGCAACATACCTTTGATTCAACGGTTGGGTATTATCAGGGACACCCTGAAGATGTTATGCAACGCTACATTGATGTTTGTGAAGCATACGATTTAGACGTGGTGGTTCGGGTTACTGCAGACATGCCCTTTGTAGACAATGAAGTATGTGAATTTTTACTCAACGAACATTTTTCTTCCGGGGCGGATTATACGGTTGGAAAAGATGCCGCTGTCGGGGTTAATTTGGAGATTTTCAATGTATCCATCTTAAAACGAATCAAATCACACTTTCCTTCGGCTGAACTGTCAGAATACATGACTTGGTATTTCCAAAACAATCCAGAACATGTAAAAATACACAAGGTCGATCTCCCTGAAATTTTTGTTCGACCTTACAGACTGACCTTGGATTATGAAGAAGACCTGATCTTATTTAATGAAATTCACGAAGATGTGCTCCCCTTAGCAGGCATCGAATATACCTTGCGGGATGTAATAACCTACTTAGATCATCATCCAGATATTGCTGCAATAAACTCACACCTGACCTTGAAATATAAAACCGACCAATCGCTGATTGACCTCTTGAATGAGAAAACAAAAATTCAATGAGAAAACTGTTGATTTTTACAGATTCTTTAAGTTTACCGAGAAGCCATCCTCAAGTGGTTACTCACCCTGAGACATGGCCTGAAATGCTCCGAAAAGAAGGCTTTGAAGTTTGCCTTTCTGCCATTGGCGGAGCTACGCTAAAGGACCTGCAAAAACAATTGTTCTATTTTCAAAACGACGCCTATTTTGATGCCGTCATTGTCCAAAGTGGGATCGTAGATTGCGCTCCCCGATTCGTTAAGAAATGGGAGTTAAAAATCCTACAATCCATTCCTTTTTTGGGTAAAAAAATACTCTCTTGTCTTAACAAAAATTGGGTTCGACAGGCAAGAAACATCACCTACCATTCACCCGGAAAATTTTCACAATCGGTTCGAACGTTTGAAGATGCATTCAGTTGTCCCGTTGTTTTTTTAGGGATTCTCCCCGCAACGGAGGCCTATGAAAATACGCTCCCTGGAATCACTAAAAACATTGATGCTTACAATCAAATCCTTTCATCTGCGAAACATTTTGTTTCATTGAATACCATTCCTACAGAAGGCATCATGTCGGACCACCACCATTTAAATACAAAAGGACATCAATTTGTGAAGGAAAAGGTATGTGAAAAACTTACAACATGCGCTACAAGAACCTAAGCATCCAAGAAAAGCATTTGGGCGAATACGCCTTGGTTCCCATTCGGATGAATGACCAATCCCTTATCCGCAAGTGGCGCAATGAACAGATGTATCATCTTCGGCAAAAAGAACCCTTAACGGAAGAAAATCAAAGGATGTATTTTGATACAGTGGTCGCTTCTTTATTTACAACCGAGCACCCCTCCCAATTTCTTTTTTCTTATGTACAGACGGAAGTTTGCATTGGTTATGGTGGATTGGTACACATCGATTATCTAAAAAAAAGTGCAGAACTTTCTTTTATCATGGAGACAGAATTGGAGGAAACACAATTTGCAATGCATTGGTCAAACTTCCTGAAACTCATACAGCCCATCGCTTTCCAAGGATTGGGTTTACAACGCATCTTCACCTATGCCTATGACCTCCGTCCACACTTGTATCCCATCTTGGAAGACCATGGCTTTTACAGGGAGCGTACCTTACCAAACGCACTGATTGAAGATGGGAAATCCATTTCTGCCATTGTTCACAGCAAATGGAATGCGAACTTACGTCCTGCCACCCTTATGGATGAAGACGTAACTTATCAATGGGCCAAAGACCCGTTGGTTCGAAAATATTCCTTTCAGCAGGAAGAAATCACCAAGGAAGGGCACGCAAAATGGTTTCAATCAAAACTTTTAAATCCAGGGTGTTTTTATTTCTTACTTGAAAGTCCAAGCCTTGGTGTTTTGGGATCCTTTCGGCTGGATATCGTTACCAACGAAGCACCCTGTACTGCTTATATCAGTTACCTACTGGACCCAAAATCCCACGGAATGGGATGGGGTATTGCCCTCTTGACCATGGGTGAATCCGCGGCGCGACAAAACGGCATCTCCTTATTAATTGGGGAAGTTATAGCCGAAAACTCAGCATCTTGTGCTATCTTTGCAAAGTTAGGTTACGAGCGGGAATTTCTTCATGACCGCATTCGCTACAAAAAGAGCCTTTAATGTTCAAGTTTCCAAAAGACCATGTATTTATCATTGCTGAATTATCTGCCAACCACAATGGCAGCTTAGCGACTGCTTTGGAAACGGTGAAAGCAGCGAAAAGAGCAGGTGCCGATGCGATCAAACTTCAAACCTATACTGCAGATACATTGACCTTAAAATGCGAACAATCTGATTTTAAAATCAGTGGAGGCACCTTATGGGATGGAAGGTATTTACATGATTTGTACTTGGAGGCATACACACCTTGGGATTGGCATGCCGTTTTATTCAAGGCAGCAAAGGAAGAAGGATTGGCTTGCTTCTCCTCCCCTTTTGACCCTACAGCGGTTGATTTCTTGGAATCGTTGGACTGTCCTATCTATAAAATTGCCTCATTCGAAATTACCGATATTCCCTTAATTGAATACGTTGCTTCCAAGGGTAAGCCCTTGATCCTATCGACAGGTATCGCGGAGAAGGTAGATATTCATCGAGCGATCGATGCTTGCCTTCGCATGGGAAATAACGATATCACCTTGTTAAAATGCACCTCTTCCTACCCTGCGCCCATCGAAGAAGCCAACCTAAATTTAATGGTGCAATTTGCAGAAGATTTTCCTGTAAAAATTGGTCTTTCTGACCACACCCCTGGACATTTAGTCCCTGTCATTGCAACCTCCATGGGTGCACGCGTAATTGAGAAACATTTCATTTTGAACCACGAAATCGGTGGGCCTGATGCAGCCTTTTCATTGGATGAAAGTGAATTCACAGAAATGGTCAAACAGGTGCGAATGACAGAAAAAGCAATGGGTTACACAACCTATGACTTGACGCCAAAACAACAAAGTGGGAAAGCATTTAGCAGATCGCTTTATCCTTGTCAGAACTTACCAAAAGGTACCTTAATCACGAGCGAAATGGTGAAATCCGTTCGTCCGGGGCACAGCCTACACCCGATGTATTTAAAAGAATTGATAGGCAAAAAAACAACACGTGACCTCCTCCTTGGGGAGCGAATTTCAATGAAAGACTTTGAATAATTCTACGATTTCAAAGCAAATGTAACAAAGCACTTGGAGGCATACTTCCAATAACCATGAAGGCCAAAGCGCCACAATTAAAATTATGACATTTAACGAACTCGATCTTATAGCGCCGATCTTAAACGCACTTGAGAATTTAGGATATACCAATCCAACGCCCATTCAAGAACAAGCCATACCTATTATCCTTTCAGGAAATGACATCATGGGTTGCGCGCAAACGGGTACGGGTAAAACCGCGGCTTTTGCCATTCCTATTTTACAGAATTTAACCAAAAACCCACGACCAGATGGCAAAAGAAAAATTAGGTGTTTAATCCTTACGCCGACACGGGAACTCGCCATACAAATCGAGGAGAACATCAAGGAATACGGTAGAAACTTAGACCAACGTCACGCTGTGATCTTTGGCGGGGTAAGCCAAGTAAAACAAGTGAACCAACTTAAAAACGGGGTGGATATCTTGGTGGCTACACCGGGTCGATTGCTTGACCTTCAACAACAAGGATGCATTGATTTACGTCACCTGGAGATTTTTGTACTTGACGAAGCGGACAGAATGTTGGACATGGGATTCATCCACGATGTTAAGAAAATCCTTAAACTCATTCCTTCAAAAAGACAAACCTTGTTTTTCTCTGCGACCATGCCCAAGGAAATCAAAACCTTGGCAAGTACGATCCTAACAAATCCAAAGCAAGTCATTGTAACGCCTGTATCCTCTACGGCGGAAACCATTTCGCAAGAGCTTTATTACATTTCTACATCGGAAAAGAAAAACCTTTTACTTCACATTTTGGACCAACAAAAGGTTCCCTCTATCCTGGTCTTTTCGCGAACGAAGCATGGCGCAGATAGGATTGTGAAAATTCTTGCCAAAGCAAACGTAACGGCGGCAGCCATTCATGGAAACAAATCGCAGAACCAACGACAAAATGCGTTGAATGGTTTTAAAACGAATCAGTTACGTGTATTGGTCGCCACAGATATTGCAGCGCGAGGCATTGACATCGATGAATTGGCCTTGGTCATCAATTACGACATTCCCAATGTAGCGGAAACCTATGTACACCGAATCGGAAGAACGGGACGCGCAGGTGCAAGCGGAAAAGCCATTTCGTTTTGCGACCAAGATGAACGGGCGTATATCAAAGACATCCAAAAGTTGATTGGATTGCAAATTCCAGTGGTAAAAGAGCATCCATACGCATAATACAAACGGACTGAATACAATCAGTCCTGTTTTTTAGCAGTCAAGCTTTTTTTCAATTCAAGTCCTCCGATTCCAAAAAATCCGAGTAGGAGTAAGATGGAACCCAACATTGAATACCTGGATCCGGTGATGAATGATTTCGGCTCAAAGGACCATGTAATCTCGTGTTTCCCTGCAGGAACTTCAGTCCCTCGAAGAATGTAATTCACACGATGGTAAGGAACTTCTTTTCCATCAATCTTGCAAATCCAACCTTCGGGATAATAGATTTCACTGAATACAACAAATCCTTTGTGTTTCGATTGGTATGCATAGGTTAGCGCTTTGGTAGCATAGCGCGTTAAGCGAATTCTATCCATTGAATCGGTACCATAACTCGACGCTGGTTTCGCTTCGTCGGACGCCAAGTCAAGGATGGCTTCTGTTTTGGTATTCAATTTACCCAATCCCAACATGGCATCGTTGGCAGAATTTACCACTTTAAGGCGATTCACAAACCATGCATTTCCATTTGCGTTGGGATTTACAACCGGAATGTCTGAGCGCTTAAGAATCAAATATTTGGTGTTTAACATGTTCAAAATCTGACAAGAGTCTGCCAAGGTGGCCCCTGCGACTGAAATCGTATCGTACACTGCTTTTGCTTGCTCTTGGGTGATTCCCATGGTTTGTGCATACCCCTGTAACTTCGCCATTTTGAACGCACCAATGCTTTGGTTGGCTTTTTGGATTTCGGATTGGATGTAAAAATCTACCAATTGCTGGTATCTTTTCAACTTTGCACCGTGATAGCCCCCAATGGATTTATGAAAAAAGCAGGTTACCGTTTCATTGAAAGGATTGTCAAAGGAGAACACACGGTAATTTGAATTCAGTTGCAACGCTGTGAATTGTGCAAACACATTGCTCACCTCTGAAGGTTGGTTGGTATACAATCCCGCTTCCGCATATTTAGCAGAAACGTCTGATGCTTTTTGACCAAAATTGGGAATGTTTTTTTCTTCGTTTTGCAAGATGGCAAAATCCGCTTTGTCAGGCATGTACGGAATTTCACCTTCGGTGATGTCTTCGTACTTTTCATAGGTCATTCCGTCCCCTTCATTATTTAGATAGCGTTTTGCTATGGAAATTTCATCGATGCTTACAAAGAGGCCAATGGCTGTCAACCAGACGAAAGGCTTGGCCTTGGTCATTAACGCCAACAAAAGCATCAATCCTGTGAGGACGAAAAATACGACGGTTCTTCCTGCGTCGTTTCGGTAGATGGATTCTCTGACATGAATCAACTCAGCCTTTAAACCCTGTATCATGGTCGCCTGTGATGGATCTTTGGATTGCGTTACAGCATCGTTAAACTGTTTGGTTTCATCTGCGGTAATGAAATTCCCTGAAATAGAGGGAACCAAAAACAAAACAATTCCGATAACAGCGACCCCACCGATTACACCCAAGTGGAATTTTTTGGTTCCTTCCAACGGTTCTTTTTTTACGAGCTTGTCCAACAGCAACATGGCCATTAATGGAACGATGACTTGCATGATCACAAGAATCATTTTTGAATCACGGAACTTGTTGTACATCGGAAAGTGGTCAATGAACCAAAAATTCACCCCTCCTGTTTTCGCAGAAAGCAAAACGCACAAGATAGACAAAGCAAGAACAGGGAAACGAAGGGTGTCTTTAACCAAGAACAAGCTTACCAAAAATAAGAACATAGCTACCGCACCGAGGTAAATGGCTCCGCCACTGAACAATTGCCCGCCCCAATAATGGTTTGACTGAGAAATTTGTTGGCTGTAATTCAAATCCCGGACCGCCTCCATGGCGCTCTCATCATTTCCAATGGGCTCAGCATTCCCTCCTTTCGCATTGGGAATAAACAGCGAAAGCGCTTCTTTTGGTCCAAAATTGTACTCCAAAATATAGCTTTTATCCAATCCTGACTTCGCTTTGGTTTCTTTTTTTGTCCCTTTGGGGACAACTGAAATGTCAGAATCTCCACGCGTAGAATATTTTGAATAAGCATAAGTGGTCATGAGGTTACTTGCCGAGGGTAGCACGGCCAACCCTGTCGCCAAAAGCAATGCGCCGGTTATTTTAAGCAGGCCCATGTATTGCTTTTCAACGATTAAACGAATGCCTTCTGCGAGGGCAACAACGCCAAGAAGTATAAACAAATAATAGGTGATTTGAAGGTGATTTGCACTGATGTTCAGCGAAAGAAAGAAGGCAAAAACAATGCTTCCCCAAAGCCATTTTCCACGGGTAGCCAAGAGGAGTCCACCTAAGGTTGGCGCCATGTAGGCTACGGCATTCACCTTGGTAAGATGTCCAGCGCCGAGGTATAGAATGTTAAACGAAGCAAACCCAAAAGCAATGGAAGCCACGATGGCAACCCATGGGTTCAACTTCATGCAAAGCCCCATAATGTAAAATCCAAGCATCATTACAAACAAAATCCCAACCGGAGTGGGTAAACCAAGACGGAGTACTTCTGCCACGCGAACCATGTAATTCCCTTTGTGAATCATACTGATTTGGTAAGCAGGCATCCCACTGAACATGGTATTGGTCCACATGGCTTCCTCATCGTTCATCAGACGATAATCTGTAATTTCCTTGGATGCACCTTGGTACTGTTTCACATCTGATTGCTTCAATTGTTTTCCCTCCCAAACTGGAGAGAAGTAAACGCTGGCAAAAAGGATAAAAACCCCAATGGCTGCGATGTGGGGGAGGATATTTTTAAGGTTGAATTTCATGGTTGATTTTTGGATTCTAAAGTTACATTTCTATTTTGGATTGGCATAACGCTCTACATCGGCTTTTTTAATTTCTTCATCACAAAGGATAACCAAACGTTCCAAGACATTACGCAGTTCGCGTATGTTCCCTGTCCAATCTACTTTTTGCAGGGCTGCAATTCCCGAAGGGTCAATGGATTTCTTGGGAATTCCTTGTTCATTGCAAACAATGGTAATAAAATGTTCTGCCAACAAAGGAATGTCTTCAACACGCTCATTTAAACTGGGAACGTGAATGGGAATTACCGCCAAGCGATGGTACAAATCTTCTCGAAACCTGGATTCGCTAATTTCTTTTCTCAGGTCTTTGTTGGTTGCCGCAATGATTCTGCAGTCGACTTTTACATCTTTCTCCCCGCCTACCCGTTGAATGCATTTTTCTTGGAGCGCACGCAGTACTTTTGCCTGTGCGCTTAGGGACATGTCACCGATTTCATCCAAGAACAGAGTACCTCCTGAGGCCAATTCAAACTTACCTTTCTTATCCTTGACCGCACTGGTAAAAGCACCTTTTTCGTGACCAAACAACTCACTTTCAATTAACTCTGAAGGAATCGCAGCACAATTTACTTCCACAAAGGGGCCTTTTGCGCGGTTAGACAAATCGTGAAGGGAGCGAGCGACCAATTCCTTCCCACTGCCATTGGGACCGGTGATAAGGACGCGGGCATCTGAGGGGGCTACCTTCTGCACCATGGCTTGGATGTCCAAGATGGGTTTTGAATTCCCGACAATGGATGAACCCTTGATTTTTTTAAGGGTTGTACGCAAAGCTACATTTGAAAGTACGAGTTGGTTTTTTTCAGAGACATGTTTAAGAGAAACAAGGATTCTGTTTAGGTTTAAAGGTTTTTCAATGAAATCATAGGCGCCTAACTTCAGCGCCTTCACAGCGGTTTCGATGGTGCCATGACCTGACATCACGATGATTTGAACTTCATTGCCTTTGTCTTGGAGTTCTTGCATAAGGGCAAGCCCATCCATCTGGGGCATTTTAAGGTCACAAAAAAGCACATCGAAAGCGGTTTTTTCAATTTTCTTTAGGGCATCCAATCCATCTTCAGCCTCCTCCACTTGATGACCTTCCAATTCAATCACATCGCGCAAAGCTCTTCGAATGGACCGATCGTCATCCGTAATTAAAATTCTCATGGTTTTTTATTTTCGATGTCAACCGTACGTTCCAACATGGGGACAAATTTAAAGGTGCCCAATTCTTGAAGGGTGTATTCGGTTTCATTTTGACGGACAATTTTAAGCATTTTTTGCTCAACCCCTTCTCCTACGGGAATCACCATCGTCCCACCAATCTTTAACTGAAGCTTGAGTTCATTGGGAATTTCAGGGGCACCACAGGTAACCAATATTTTATCGAAAGGCGCATAACTTGGCCAACCTCGGTAACCGTCACCGAAACGCAAACGGGCATCGTAATTCAAAAATTTTATCATTTGTGCAGCCTTAAAATGCAAATCTTGGTGCCGTTCTATGGAATACACTTTCGCTCCTAATGCACACAAAATGGCCGTTTGAAATCCGGAACCAGTACCTATTTCTAGGATTTTATCTTTCGGTTTAACCTCCAACAATTGGGTTTGAAAAGCTACGGTATACGGGTGAGAGATGGTTTGACCGGAACCAATTTGAAAAGCAGCATTCGTATAGGCCATTCCATCAAGCGCCAGGTCGAGGAAATAATGCCTTGGGACTTCGAAGAAGGCACGTAAAATTTCCGGGGACTGGATACCCATTTTTTCAATTTCCTTGATAAGTAAATTTCGCTTTCCCTTGTGTTTGTATGTATCCTTTAAATGCTCCATTTGATTCTTCTGCCCTATTTTTTAGATTCAAAATTAAACAAAGTCCAATGTTGAAGTGCTTTTACTTACCTTTGTTTTGAACATTCTTTAGTGAAATGAAAGTTTTGGTAACCGGCGGAGCAGGGTTTATTGGCTCAAATGTATGTGAAGCTTTGCTGACAAAAGGGCATCAAGTAATCTGTATGGACAATCTGCTAACGGGAAGCGAGCGAAACATAGCCCCTTTGCGAAATCATCCCTTTTTCGAATTCCAACTTGGAGACATCCGCGACCTCGATTCTTGTAACCGCGCCATTCAAGGTTGTGAAAAAGTCATCCATTTGGCTGCTTTGGGTTCTGTACCGCGATCCATCCAAGACCCCTTAACCACGAATGCGATCAACATCGATGGGTTTTTAAATGTCATTCACGTGGCAAAAGAGCATGAAGTTAAACGTTTTGTCTTTGCCGCCAGCAGTTCTACCTATGGGGATTCAGCGGAATTGCCAAAAGTAGAAGATCGAATCGGCAAACCTTTGTCACCTTATGCAGTTACAAAATATGTCAACGAATTGTATGCCCACGTTTTTCACCAAGCCTATGGTTTGAAATACATTGGTTTACGCTACTTCAATGTCTTTGGTAAAAACCAAGATCCACAAGGTGCCTATGCGGCCGTAATCCCCAAGTTTATTCAGCAATTTTTAAGTCAGGAATCGCCCAAAATCAATGGAGACGGAACGAACACAAGGGATTTTACGCATGTAGAAAATGTGGTTTCCGCAACACTTTTAGCCTTGGAAACCGAAAATAATGACGCGGTCAACCAGATTTACAATGTGGCCTTCGGAAGCAGTACCACGTTGATTGAATTGGCATCTTTAATCCAAAAAACGCTTTCCGAAAGAAGACCAGCACTTCAAATTCCTCAGCTAACCTTTGGCCCCAACCGACCGGGCGACATTCCCCATTCCCATGCATCGATTGAGAAAATTCAAAAACTTCTCGGCTACGTTCCACATGTTTCTGTCGAAACGGGCATACAAAAGACAGTGGATTGGTTGTTAACCCAAAATGCGAACTTGGACAGGACAGTGGTCTGAGCCCATCACCTGGGTCAAAATGGCCGCTTCAGCAACCATAGGCATCATGTCTTTTGAAGCAAGGAAATAATCAATTCTCCATCCAATGTTATTGGCCCTAGCGCCTGCGCGGTAACTCCACCAAGAATACTCAATTTTGGTAGGGTTCATATGGCGATAGGTGTCGTGATAACCTGCCGCAACAAATGCATTCATTCCATCAATCTCCTCCTGCATGTATCCTGCAGCCTTGTTGTAATTTTCCTTGGGACGCGAAAGATCCATGGGTTGATGCGCCACATTGAAATCTCCACAAACCAACACAGGCTTCGTTTGTTCCAACTGCTTTACATACGCTAAAAAGTCGCGGTCCCACGATTGACGATAAGGTAATCTCGCCAATTCACTCCCCGAGTTAGGCACATACACCGTAACCAAAAAAAACGACGCATACTCAGCACAAACCACACGCCCCTCATGGTCATGTTCTGGAATTTGCATGTCGTACGAAATGCTTAGCGGATTTTCTTTGGTTAGGATTGCGGTACCCGAATACCCTTTTCTCTCTGCTTCATTGGCAAAAATGTGGTAACCTTCCAAGGGAATCAGCGCTTCTTTCACCTGGGCGACCGTTGCTTTGGTTTCTTGTAGGCAAATGATGTCAGGCTGCAACGCTTGCATATCCTGAATAAATGTTTTAGCGGAAATTGCTCTAATTCCGTTGACGTTGAAAGATAATATATTCATCAAAATTGATTTTTAATTTGTTCCCATACCCTTGAAAAAAAAGTTCCCGACCGGTTTTCCAATTCACTGTCTAACATTCCATCTTCGATGACCCTTGTCTTGGATTTGTATTTTACCCAACGTAGTATGAGGTAGACAAAAATCACAAAAAAAAGGATAGCAACGATAACAAAGCGATTGCCAAATAAAAAAAACTCCATTAATTTCTATTTATAAGTTCACCTGTTCCGTAGCGCGACAAAAAGATGGTTGAAGGAAATCCAAAGTACTCTATGTTCCCTACCCCATTGATTTCTGCTTTCAACGGGATCCCTGAGGCTTTCACTTTTTGAGGCCTTGAAGAACTTGAAATCACGTTCAACGTGCCTTGGGTTTGTAAATATTGGCAATCAAAACACCCATCTCCGGTTATTTGCATTTTGGTCGTCACCGTCTTACCTGTTAACCTCAAATCCCCCCAACCATTCGTGTTTACAGCGTTCACATCCAATACATCTATACAAAGATCCATTTGTCCTCCCCCATCTTTTAAGGTCAATGTTAAATAATCCGTTTTCAAGGTATCAACATTGGTGCATGTCTCTGTACCTTCATAAAGAATATTGATCAAATTGGTGTAGTGAATTTCGACCTTCACCTTAGCATAATGCCTTAGGTAGTTGCATTTATTATGATTGGAAAGGGTCAACAATCCATCGGTAGATTCTATTGCGATAAAATTCAACAGGTTTTCCCCACCCTGAATCACGACCTTATCTGTTGAATCTTGAATCAATACATATTCAATGTGTTCCTTCAAAAAGAGCCGGTCAAAATTCTGTACAGTTACCGTGCGCTCCGCCATTGCCCCCGATTTCTTGAGACAAGACCGATCTTCTGGTTTTTTGCATGCAAAAAGAAAGGCAAATCCAAAAATTAAGAGTAGACACTTCATTTTTTTCGATAGTTAAAGGTATAACCTATGCCGTATTCCAAATAATCCGCACGAGCCCAATGGGTTTTGAGTGTGAAGTTCAAAATCAATCCATTTTTCAAGAAATACCTACAACCAATCCTGTGGTACAATTTATCTTCAGGCTGGTATTTATCACGGATGTATGCACCCATGCCAAATACGAAATGGAAGCGATCCAAAGGCACAAGGTAGGCAGAATAAATTCCCATTTGAACGATATCCATTTGTGATTTTTCGACCAAGGGTTGATATCCCATGATCGCTTGTTTGGAAATTAAGTCAACATCCAACTCCATTCCCGAGCGGTGGTTGAAAAACCTTTTCACCGAAAAATTCAGGGCATAAACGGGATAGCGTTTCCCCCCGATGGGCATGTTTTGTTTTGAGGATAAAATCCCCGTTATGCTGTAAAGCCATCTGTCATAAGGCAGCGACATTTCAATCTTGGTTGCTTTTTCTTTTTCAATTGGGACAAGGGTTCTGGCATAACCTATGGAAGCAAAAGGCATGTTAATTCCGAAATTCGGAACTTTGAAGGCAGCATTGCTAAAATGGGTGATGTCCAATCCAATGTTTACTGAATTCTTCCCAAAAAAATAGGTGCTTTTCACCGCAAGGCACATCATACCTAAAAGCTTGGTGGATACCGCTACATTTTTAGGATTCAACAGGGGATCATATACCTTGGATGTATACCCCATTCCGAACCCTAGCTTAAAATCCATTCGATAATTTTTAACCGACACCATGGGCAATTCGGCGAATCCGTAGGAACCAAGGTAATTTCCCAATAAAAGATTGTTGCCAACAGAACCATAGAACAAGGTCAATCCATAGCTGGGGTATTTGTAAAACTTTTGGTATTCCTTACTTCCCCGTGACCGCAATACATAACTCAATTCCCCGGCATAACCCAGTCCGTTGGGCATGTGTGCCATAACCCCTCTGTGCGCCGCTAAAAAACCCACTTTTTGCCTATACTCAATGGCTTTTTCAAATTTAGGCTGACCTAAAAAATTGAAAACCAAACATAAAAATAGGAATCCGAAGCACCCTTTCATTAATAACAAAGTTAAGAAAGCTTGTCGTTCAAAACACTTAAAAAATTACTTTTGCAAATGGACAAAAGATTGGAGGCCTTTGAAAGGTTGCTTAACATTATGGATGAACTCAGGGAGCGATGTCCTTGGGATCAAAAACAAACCTTTGAATCTCTAAGAAACCTCACCATTGAAGAGACCTACGAATTGGCAGACGCCATTACAAAGGGAGATTTGAACGAAATAAAAGGCGAGATAGGGGATTTGTTTTTACACATGGTTTTCTACTGTAAACTCGGATCCGAAGCGGGTGCTTTTGACGTGAGCGATGCATTAAATACCATTTGTGACAAATTGGTTTACAGGCACCCTCACATTTATGGAGACGTAACGGTAAGCGGTGAAGAAGAAGTAAAAGCCAATTGGGAGAAGTTAAAATTAAAGGAAGGTCGAAAATCTGTACTCGAAGGTGTTCCCTCCTCCCTACCCGCCTTGGTAAAAGCAACAAGAATCCAGGAAAAAGTGAAAGGAATTGGTTTTGAGTGGGACAACAAAGCGGATGTTTGGGCCAAGGTAAAAGAAGAATTGGCAGAATTTGAAGCCGAGGTAGAATTGGGGTCAAATAAGCAAGAAGAAGAATTTGGAGATTTGCTTTTTTCTTTGGTGAATTATGCTCGCTTTATCAATCTTTCTCCGGAATCGGCATTGTCCTTTACAAATCAAAAATTCATCAAACGGTTTCAGTGGATGGAAGATGCGATAGCAAGCGAAGGGAAAACCCTGTCCGAAATGTCTTTAACAGAAATGGATGTGTATTGGGATCAGGCCAAGTTGGCGTTGAAGGGAGCGAAACAGCCATAAGCAACCGTCAACGTTAGACTTCATTTCGCTCATTAGCCTGTTTTAAAAACCCTACAATTTAAAATGTTTATCCACCTCGTCAGCTACATATGCGCCAATCGCGAGGGAAGCCGTTGCAGCAGGTGAAGGCGCATTCAAAACATGTATGGAATTCCCATGAAATTCAATGCGAAAATCGTCCTTCGTGTCTCCATTTTCAGCAAGCAACAAGGCACGAACCCCGGACCTTCCCGTTTTAATATCCTCCATGGTCAAGGACGGGATAATGCGTTGTAAGGTTTTTAAAAACAATCCCTTGGAAAAAGCCCTTCGGTATTCATTCCATCCAAAGGATATATTTGAAAGAAACAATCTCCAAGTTCCTTTATAGGTTAATGCATCCCAAGTATCTTTCAATGAAAAATCCAATTTGCCATACCCTTCACGTTTGAAGGTAAACACCGCATTGGGACCACATTCGACTTCTCCGTCTGTCATCCTTGTAAAGTGCACACCCAAAAACGGAAAATCGGGATTGGGAACGGGATAAATCAAATTCTTTACTTTGCGCTTCGCTTCTTCGGTTAATTCGTAATAATCCCCACGAAAACCTACCACTTGTTCCTTCAATGCCACCCCATCCTTTCTTGCCAGTCGATCCGCTTGCAATCCAGCACAAAAAACTGCGTACCTTGCTTCAAAAACACCTTTAGAAGTCTCGAAGGATGAATGTCCTTCTTTTTTGGTGATGCCGAGAACCTCCGTACCTAAAAACAACTTGCTATTTGCATTTATTTCCAAAGCCAATTCAATCATTTTTGCAGTTGCCGCTCGAAAATCAATGATGCCGGTGCAGCCCACAAACAACCCACCGATGGATTCCACGTGAGGCTCAATTTCTTTTACTTCAGCAGCGGTTAATTTTCTAAGACCCTCAATCTTGTTTTGGAGTCCCGTTTGGTAAATCTTCTCCAGATTTGGAAGCTCGCTTTCATCCGTTGCAACGACAACTTTTCCGCAAACATCGTGGGGAATTCCGTGTTCTATTGCAAACGCCACCAACTCTCTTCTGCCTTCAATGCAATTTCTTGCTTTGAGCGAACCTGGTTTGTAATACAATCCGGAATGGATTACGCCTGAATTATGTCCTGTCTGATGGTCAGACAATATATCCTCCTTCTCGAAAAGCACTAAATTTAAATGTGGATATCGTTTCTGTAATTTGTAAAAAGTGGCCGCTCCGACGATACCACCTCCGATGATTGCGATGTCAAAATTCATGAAACAAAGATAGTCTAAAAACCTTTTGACGTCGCGAAAATTCCCAATTCAAATCGGATGAATGCTAGCGACAAACGGTATAATTGAGTAATTTTACACAATGGATTTTCAATTGGTTTCTTCCTATCAACCTACCGGAGATCAACCCGAAGCAATTCGGCAATTGGTAGAGGGTGTAAACCAAGGCCATCCTTTTCAAACGTTGATGGGTGTGACGGGAAGTGGAAAAACGTTCACTATGGCCAATGTGATTCAAAGTGTCCAAAAACCCACACTTGTCCTCTCCCACAACAAAACACTTGCCGCCCAACTGTATACTGAGTTTAAAAATTTCTTTCCCAACAATTCCGTCGAGTACTTTGTATCTTATTACGACTACTACCAACCTGAAGCTTACCTCCCAACGACAAATACGTACATCGAAAAGGATTTATCCATCAATGAAGAAATTGAAAAACTTCGGCTTTCAGCAACCTCGGCGTTGTTATCTGGCAGAAGAGACGTCATCGTTATCGCCTCTGTATCCTGTATTTATGGAATTGGAAATCCCGTAGAATTCAAAAACAGCATTATTCCCTTGAATGTTGGAATGACCTTTCCAAGGAATAAATTTTTACACAGACTGGTCGAAAATCTCTACACCAGAAGCGAAGAAAGTTTCAACCGAGGGATGTTTCGAGTGATTGGTGATACGGTGGACATTTACCTTGCCTATGCCGATTATGCCCTTCGTGTACTTTTTTTCGGAGACGAAATTGAAACTTTACAGGCCATTGATCCATTTACGAACAAATGCTTCGAAGAATTTCAGGACGTCAATTTATTCCCGGCAAATTTATTTGTTTCGAGTCCTGAAAATACCCAGAAATCCATTCACATGATCCAGGACGACTTGATGCAGCAAGTAGAAAACTTTAAGTCGATGGGGAAATTGGAAGAATCAAAACGATTGTATGAGCGTGTTTCTTACGACTTGGAAATGATTCGAGAATTGGGCTATTGCTCGGGCATAGAGAATTATTCGCGTTACTTCGATAACCGACAACCTGGAGAACGCCCCTTTTGCCTAATCGATTATTTTCCCGATGATTTTCTTATGATGATAGATGAAAGTCACGTTACCTTGCCTCAGGTAAAAGGAATGTATGGTGGTGACCGCTCTCGGAAAATCAACTTGGTAGATTATGGTTTTCGATTGCAGGCTGCAATTGACAATCGTCCGTTAAAATACGAGGAATTTGAGGGACTCCTCAACCAAACAATTTTTGTTTCAGCCACGCCAGCAGACCTTGAAATTCAGCTCTCCGAAGGCATTTTAATTGAGCAAGTAATTCGGCCCACAGGTTTGTTAGACCCAATCATTGAGGTAAGACCCAGCAGAAACCAAATAGATAACCTCATGGAGGAAATTCAACTTCGCATCCAGCGAAAGGAACGCACCCTTGTAACCACGCTTACAAAACGTATGGCGGAGGAATTACAGAAGTACCTTACAAAACTTGGGATAAGCTGTCAATACATTCACAGCGATGTGGACACCTTGGATAGGATTGAAATTTTGCGGGAATTAAGAATAGGCACTTTCGATGTGTTGATTGGGGTTAACCTACTCAGAGAGGGATTGGATTTACCCGAAGTATCTTTGGTTGTGATTTTAGATGCAGACAAAGAGGGATTTCTTAGAAATGTACGTTCGTTGGTACAAACCGTTGGAAGGGCCGCAAGAAATGTAAATGGAAGGGTCATCATGTATGCCGACAAAACAACTTTTTCCATGCAGCAAACCATTGAAGAAACGGAGCGAAGGCGCAAAATTCAAATGGACTACAACACAGCGCATGGCGTTTCCCCTCAACCCTTGAACAAGGCCATTGAAGAAAGCATGCGAAAAGGTTCAGGATCGAAAGAAAAGGAATCTTACAAACAGGACGAAATCAATGAAGCGAACATAGCGAATGAATACCAAAGCATCGCAGAAATCGAAAAAGAAATAAAATCCTATCGAAAACAAATGCAAAAAGCAGCGAAAGAATTGGATTTTGTGGAAGCGGCTTTTTTCCGCGACCAAATGAAAAAATTAGAAACTTTTAAATTGAACCTTAACTAATTGAACCTATGAATTTACACAAACTCTTGCGGATTGCAGCCATAGCCGAGGGCATTTCCTACATTTCCTTCGCCATTACAATGCCTTTAAAATACATCTTCAAAATTACCGAACCCAATTTCTATGTAGGCTCGGCACACGGATTTTTATTCCTTGCCTATTGTGTCTTGGTTGGGATTTATGGGATAAAAAACAAATCGAAGTGGTACTTTTACATCCTCGGGTGGGCGGCATCGTTGATTCCTTTCGGAACGTTTTGGTTTGATGCAAAATTTTTAAAGAAAGAATCTAAGGATGTTTGATTCTTTTTCCCTTTACAAACATCTTTTATGAACAAGCTACCGGAACCGTTAAATGACATGTTGCAACGCAGCAGTGAAGAACAGAAGGAAATTCACGCCTTCTTGAAAAGATCCAAGAAAAACAGAAATTTAGACGAGCTGTTTCACAAAGCACATGAAGAAGTGTTCCAAAAAGTAGACTGCCTTACCTGTGGGAATTGCTGTAAAACCACCTCCCCTATTTTCCGAGATGCTGACATAAGAAGAATCGCTAAACACTTAAAAATCAAAGGATCTGAATTGATTGAGAAATACTTATACATGGACGACGATCGTGATTATGTATTGAAAAAAGCGCCATGTGTATTTTTATTACCGGATAACCGTTGTGAAATCTATGAACACCGTCCCTTGGCTTGTCGGGAATACCCTCATACCAAACGCAAAAACATGTACCAGCTCATTAACATTACCGAAAGAAACACACGAATTTGTCCAGCCGTCGCAGAAATTGTACTCAAAATAAAAGGTTAATTGCTATCTTTGATTGAATGCCTGTATCACTGATTATTACTGTCTATAAAGATTACCAAGCCCTGGAGTTGGTATTGGAATCTGTCAAGGTTCAAACGGCACTTCCTTCCCAAATCATCATTGCCCACGACACCATCGACGACCCTATTTTTGAAGTATTGGACAAGTTCAATAAAAAACTGAACATTTCCTACATCAACCAAGAGGATACGGGCTTCAATAAAAACCGAATTCTCAACAAAGCCATTCTTAAAAGCACCAATGACCAAATCGTTTTCATCGATGGAGATTGCCTACTCCATTCTCGTTGCATTGAAGCCTATGAAAAACAGATCAAACAAGGTTTTTTTGCTGCAGGCCGACGGTTGGATTTGGATGAAAAATCTTCGAAAAAGTTAAGAAAAAAAGGATTCTTTCACCCGTCATTGTTTAAGCTTTTTCTCAACGGCACCAAACGAATTGAAGAAGGATATTACCTTCCCTTTGTCGACGCAAAGAAACTCAAAACACCAAAAATGATTGGTTGCAATATGGGCTGGCATAAGGAAGATTTGCTGTCCATCAATGGGTTTGACATGGATTATCTACAAGCGGGTTATGGTGAAGATACCGACATAGAATGGAGGGCTACCTTAAAAGGAATACTTCCTTTAAACATGCGTTGGAAAGCCATTCAATACCACCTTTTTCACGAACGACCCGACCGAGAAAGTGAAATTCAAAAAAGCAAATCTCTTTTTCAAAGCAAACGAGAAAAGGGCTATTTTTACTGCGAAAACGGAATTTCTCAATTGGTTCAAGATTTTAACCATTAACCCTACAACGAATTGGGATTTTCACGCGTCTGACCTCGGTAATTTTTATTATGAAAAAACACTACTCCTCCTTATTTTTCCTTTGCATAACATTCCTATCGTTCGCCCAAAGAGGAAAAGATGGTAACTACACTGTCAGTACCGCCAACGCTGTTGTAAACAGTTACACCGCGTTAAATGCCAACGCCACCATTGGGCAATCAAGCATAACGGTACTCTCGAATGCCATGCAAGGCGGATTTTTTGCTTCCAACCTTGCTCCAGGGGACCTTATACTCATCATCCAAATGCAAGGTGCTAACCTCAATGTAGACACCTACCCCGCCAATGAATACGTAACTTCGGGCGGACTTTATTGGGGACCTTTTACCACACCTGTTGGACATTTAAATGATTGGAACCAGAACATTCCTTTGTGGGGAGAAATTTTAAACTATAACAATGCTGGAAAATATGAACTTGCCGAAGTGAGATCGGTTGCGAGTACAAATACGATTAACCTGATGTGTCCATTGGTAAACAACTATACAGTTGCCGGCCATGTCCAGGTGGTCCGTGTACCTCGATTTGTAAACCTTACGATCAACAGCAATGCTTCTGCCATTCCCAATGTTTGGAATGGTACAACGGGAGGCGTAATTTCAATTGAAGTCAATGGAAACCTTATCCTCAATGCAAACGGAAAAATCTCAGCTTCTGCAAGTGGTTTTAGGGGAGGCGTTACGGAAGACCAAACCCTTGGCGCTCCTCCTGGAAATGTCAATGACATTGGATTCTGTGCTTCGCACGTAGCCACCCAAGGTGCAGAGAAAGGCGAAAGCATCGCCGGATTCTATACTGAATATGACCTGATATATTCTCGTTATTGCAAAGGCGCACCGGCCAATGGCGGGGGCGGTGGAGGCAACCACAATTCTGGCGGTGGGGGTGGCAGCAATGTCGGAAATACGGTTCAAACGTATACAGGGAAAGGGGTCCCTGACCCAACTTACAATACCAATTGGAATCTTGAAACACCGGGTATGGGAGGATCTTCAACACCGGGTGGAGGCCGTGGAGGCTACTCCGGCGCAACGGTTAACCAAAATGAAAATACAGTGGGTCCGAATGTCACCTCATGGGGCGGTGACTACAGAAGGAAAGAAGGAGGCTTAGGTGGGCATCCTTTGTTGCAAGACAACACAAGAATTTTCGCCGGTGGTGGTGGTGGCGCAGGTGACCAAAACCAATCCCAAGGAGGAAACGGTGGTCGCGGAGGGGGAATCGCGTTTATAAAAGTATATGGAAACATTTCAGGAGCGGGTATCATCGAATCAAATGGTGCAAACGGAGTCAATGCCAATCCAAATGGACAAACGGCCGTGCAAGCTTCTGCCCAGAAATATGGTCACGACGGAGCGGGCGGTGCTGGTGGTGGCGGTACGATTTACATTTCTAATGGTAACCCCATACCAAATACGATTACATTGTCGGCCATTGGTGGCAATGGTGGCAATCAAGTCTTTTCAGCAGGTTTATTTGCCCAAGCCCCAACCATGGAAGCAGATGGCCCAGGCGGCGGCGGCGGCGGCGGATACATTTCCATCACAACTGGAACGCCTGTACAGATTCTAACCGGAGGGGCAAGTGGTGTTACCAACTCAACTTTCGTTCCCAATTTTCCGCCGAATGGCGCAACAGGTGGTGCAAACGGCGTAACCAATTCCAACACTTCTTTTTATGACATCTTGGCTGCCAACGATACGCTTTGCGCAGGCGGAAGCGTAACCTTAACGGCATCTACCCTCGGAAACCCACCTGCAGGAAACCTCACTTGGTACACAACGCCTTTTGGCAATGCTGTCGCAGGAACCGGAAATTCCTTCACAACACCCGTTCTAAACACTACGACAACCTATTACATTGGCATTTGTCCCGGTTCTTTTAGAAAACCTGTAACCGTTGTTATTGGATCCAATCCAACCATCACTGGAAATGCCGTAATTACAAACGCAACCTGTGCAGCACCGGGAAGCATTACAGGATTATCGGTAAATGGTGGCACCCAGCCTTACACCTATCTTTGGACAAACAATGGTGGTAATGCCTTGAATGTCAATGGCGCGCCAGCAGGTTCCTATTCTTTAACGGTATCAGATGCAGCAGGATGCAGCTCAAATAGCGGACCTTATACCATTCAAGGTACTGCGGGACCTAGCATAAACATCTTAAATGCCAGCGTAATACCTGCACTTTGTAATGGTACATTGGGAAGTATATCTGGCATTACAGCAACTGGGAATGCACTCACGTATTCTTGGACAAACACTGCAAGCAATGTGATCAACCCGACCGGACTCACGGCAGGCACCTACACGCTGACCGTTACCGATGGAAATGGATGTACCGCGATGAGTGCTCCCTTTGTGATTCCTTTTGTCTCAGGTCCAACCATTGACACAACAAATTCAACCCTCACCAATGAAAATTGTGGACAGCAAAATGGAAGTATTTTAGGGGTCACAGCCACAGGGATTGGATTACAGTACGCTTGGACACCAGGAAATGCAATCACTTTAGACAATCAAAATTTAAGCACTGGAAATTATTCTCTTACCGTTACTGACTCAATTGGATGTACTGCAACAGCGGGACCTTTCCCTTTGACGAATGTACCAGGACCTTCCATGGACACAACCTTATTAGTGGTCACGAATGAAAATTGTGGTCAATCGAATGGTGCAATCACAGGGATCATTATAAATGGGGGGCAAGCACCGGTTGCCTTGTTATGGAGCAACCAACAATCCTCCTTAAACCTTTCAAGTTTAGTGGCTGGGAGTTACTCATTGTATGCAACCGATGCTGCAGGATGTATTGACAGCCTTGGTCCCATTCCCATCACCACGACGCCAGGCTCAAACATTGACACTTCAAACATGGTTATTACCCCAGTAAGCTGTAACGGAACCTTAGGCGGAATCACAGGAATTACCGCGACAGGAAATGGGTTAACCTATCTTTGGAACAACCAAGTAGCTACTGCGAACAATCCAAACGTAAGCGCTGGTGCGTATCAATTAACCGTGACCGATGTTAACAACTGTACGGCAACCTTAAATGTAAATGTACCTCAAAACTTTCCAGTGGTATTGAATGAAAATGCCACAGTACTCACCCAACCTACGTGTTTACAAAATGGATCCATCAGCGGGATTGTGGCAACGGGAGGAACAAATAACTATACATTTCAATGGACTCCGGGTAACCAAAATACACTGAACCTTTCAAACCTAGGTCCTGGAACGTATTCCTTATTGGTTACCGATGCGAATGGATGTTCAGATACTTCCAATGCATTCACGCTAAACCCACCAACCTACCCCATAGCAAATTTCACCTTTACCCCACAAGATCCAGATGTGAATGAAAACGTAACCTTTACCAATACCTCTTCAAATTATACCCTTGCACAATGGAACATGAATGGAACCAATTATTTCACAACTACTTGGGATTCCAGTTTCATGGCCGGAGTATATCCGATTAGCCTTACCGTTACCAACGCACAGGGATGCATTGACACCCTTACTTTATTCTTAAATGTATACGACGAACTAACTTTTCCAAATGTATTCACGCCAAACGAGGATGGTAAAAACGATGCCATGGTGATCGAAGCACTCAAACCAAATTCATCCATTACCATTCTAAACAGATGGGGTAATGTCGTGTATTCTACGCAAAACTATCAGAACAATTGGATCGGAAAAGACCAACAAGGAACAGACTTAACAGAAGGCGTTTACACAGTGCTTTTCACGGATCCCGAGAACAAAACGCAACACTTTTATGTTCATTTGATTCGATAAAATACATTATGAAAGCAGGATTAATTACAGGCGCATCAAGCGGAATCGGCAAGGAATTGGCAAGAATTCATGCATCCAAAGGGAACAACGTGGTTTTGGTAGCACGAAGACAGGAAGAGCTTATCGCTTTGGCAGATGAATTAACTGAAAAATACAAAATTGAAGCGATCGTTCTCGCGAACGATTTAACCGAAGCTTACGCAACTGATGCGCTGTTCAGACAAACCCAATCGTTGGGAATCTTCGTCAACTATTTATTCAATAACGCAGGTTTTGGGGGACATGGATTGTTTGTGGATCGAAACATTTACGATGACCAAAAAATGATTGATTTGAATGTTAAGGCATTAACCGATTTAATGCATTTGTACCTTCCAGAAATGAAATCTAACAACGAAGGAAGGATTTTAAATACCGCAAGTACAGCTGGTTTTATTCCAGGCCCCTTGCAAGCCACCTACTTCGCAACCAAGGCCTATGTAATTTCCCTAACGAAAGCGACCTCATTTGAATTGCGTAAAACAAACATCACCGTCACAGCTTTATGCCCAGGTCCTGTGAAAACAGAATTTGAAGTTGTTGCAGGCATGGGGGGTGCTGACATGTTTGCAAAAGGCGCAAGCGCCTATGACACCGCTCAAAAAGGGTACAACGCGATGATGAAAGGAAAAAGAACCATTATTAGCGATATGGGATTTGCAGTGTTAATTCGAGTGTTTGGCCCTTTTATTCCGGATTCTCTTTTGATGCGTGTGGTAGAGAAGATACAAACAATCTAAATTGTTTTACCTTTGTACCAACAAAGGCTATGCATACAGTTCCATTAATTTTTAACGATGTCGACGGTTACGAAATATTGGTAATCATAATGGTGGTACTTATCTTTTTCGGTCCCAAGAGCATCCCAGGCATTGCTAAAACCTTAGGTAAGGCTTTGTTTACCATACGCAATGCATCTACAGAGCTCCAAAATGAGATCAAAAAATCAGGAATGGACATCAAAAAGGACATCAACATTGACGACATCTTGAGAAAAGAACAAAAGGAAATGCTACAACCTATGGATCAAGTTTTCTCTGAAATCAATAACACAGTCCATTTCGAAGCGAAAAACAGTGTTTCATCAGAAGCCATTGAAACGTCTTTGGCTGACACAGAAGAAAATCCAAGTGCATTAAAGTGGAAAAAAGTTTCCCCGAAACGAATTGTTAGAATCAAACCTACAGAACCCAATGTCGATTAAAGTTGCCATCATCATGGGCAGTGCTTCGGATTATCCAATCATGAAAGCCGCAGAAACCCAACTCTTAGAATTAGGAATTGAAAGTCACGTAGAAGTGGTTTCTGCACACCGGACGCCGGAGAAAATGGTTCAATTTGCACAAGAAGCAAAAAGCAAAGGATTTCAAATCATCATAGCAGGTGCGGGTGGCGCAGCCCATCTTCCGGGTATGGTTGCATCGCTTACCACACTTCCCGTAATTGGGGTTCCCATTAAATCCAGTAATTCTATTGACGGATGGGACAGCATCCTAAGTATTTTACAAATGCCTAATGGCATTCCAGTCGCGACGGTTGCCTTAAATGGTGCGAAAAATGCTGGAATACTCGCCGCAAGAATCCTTGGAATCAACGATGGTCAAATCGCACAAAACCTTGTAAACTTCGTCAATAAAATGGAGCGTGAAGTAGCGGAAAGTCAATCCAAATTACATTAAGGATACATCAGGTATTTTTTACGGATGGTCATGAATTTCGCAATTCCTGGTTTCCAACTTTCTCGAATTTCCTTGGGGCCCCAACCTTTGTAAAGCTGTTCCTTTAAAGATGCCGTACCTGCCAACCTGTTAAAAAAAGCATTTTGGTCAATGAACACTGCAGAATCTGCCAATAAATCCCTTGCATAGGTTAAGTAAAACAAATTCATTTCATACCTACGTGTGTTTTGAGATGACCTCAGATCGAATCCATTGCATTTTTTCTTGACATGGAGGGGGTACTTTGCCCCTACTTGTGGCATCGGACTAAAGGAAAAGGTTGTTACAGGAAATCTAGGGTGTCCATACATTTCGAAAGGACGATCGGTACCTCTTCCAATGCTTACCGTCGTTGCTTCGAAGAAACAAAGACTCGGGTACAATGCAATCGCCAACTCAGATTTTAAATTCGGAGAAGGCGGAATGGGTACAACATATTTGGATTTATGTGTGTAGTTTTTACATGGGATTACGGTCAAATTGCACTGAATGGAATCTTTCAACCAACCTTCTCCATTGATCATCTTCGCATATTCTCCAATGGTCATCCCATACACCACGGGCACAGGATGCAATCCAATGAAAGAAGTATAGGCGGGCTCCAAAATGGGACCGTCCAAGTAATGCGCATTGGGATTGGGTCGATCCAAAACCAACAGAGGCTTATTATTCTCGGCACATGCTTCCATCACATAATGTAAGGTGGATAAATACGTGTAGAAACGCACACCCACATCTTGGATGTCAAAAATAACGACGTCCACATCCTGAAAGTCTACAAAGGTGGGTTTCTTATGATTGCCATACAAAGACAACAAAGGGATTCCTGTGCATTCATCTTTTGAACTGTTGAAATGCTCACCGGCATCTACATCCCCCCGAAAGCCATGTTCTGGGGCAAATATTTTTACGATGTTGATTTGTAAAGAAAGTAAAGTGTCGACGAGGTGCATGCCATTAACCACAGAGGTTTGGTTGGCGACGATGGCAACACGTTTATTCCTTAAACTGTCGATGTAAACGTTGATTCGATCTGCACCCACCATGATTTTTTTCGATGGGGGCTCCGCAAGGTTCATGGAAAAGGAAGAAACCGAAAACAGGATTGGGTTGACAGCAATGAATAAGCACAAAAGATAATTGGTGCGAAGCCGTGAATACCCAAAATGTTTAGTGTATTTTTGAACCCGTAATCGAACGATATTGTCAATAGAGATTTTCATAGCCAAAAGGATTCTTCCGAATCGATCGCAAGGTATAAAAGTTTCGCAACCTATTTTACGGATTGCAGTGATAAGTATTTCACTGTCTATTGTTGTTAACCTCTTAACCTTAGCCATCGTAACCGGATTTCAAAATGAGATCCGAAGAAAAATTACTGGTTTTTCTGCTCCCTTGTTTATTCAAAACCAAAACAACGCTGATTTTTACGAATCAGACCCCATTCACACCTCCCCTTTTATAGAATCCAAGCTTCAAAAAATTGAAGGTATTTCTGACTTCGACCGTGTCGCCTATAAACCGGGAATGTTACAATCTGCTAAAAGCGATGACCCTAATACCCCTCAAGATGTATTTGGGTTGATTTTCAAAGGGGTTGACAAATCTTATCATTGGGAATTTCTACGCGAACATTTGGTTCAAGGAAAAATCCCAAGTTTCAACGAGGAAGAACCTTCCGAAGAAATTTTAATCTCGCAAAAAGTCGCCAACCTCCTTAACCTAAAAGTAAACCAAGAGGTACAAGCTTTTTTCGTAAAAAATGAACCCATTGCACGAAAATTTAAAATCGCCGGAATCTACAACACCGGATTTGAAGACTACGATTCGAAATTGGTCCTTTGTGACATTCGCACCAATCAAAAACTCAATGACTGGGGGATTTCGGGACAACTTACCCTCGCCGACACCTTGTACCAATCGCAACTTTTGGTCAGACTTGACCTACAAGGAAATGATCAAAACCTTTTGTTTGATTGGGGGCATGGGAATTCGCCATACCGAGGACAATTGCTCCCCCTGACTGTAACAGACACAACGTTACTGGTGAAAATCTATGGGATAAATTCGCAAACAAAAAGCTTGGATTTACGTGCTAAAAGCGAGGTTAACATTACGCGATTGCAGCGGGTTCCTTTTGCAGGAAGTGAAATCCAAAAAGAAGCCTTGAACGCTTCTGGGAGCAAGTACAAAATGACTTTTCCCGTTGGAAACACCTATTCACAACAGTTAAAAATAGAAACACATTCGGACCCAGGTACCTCAAACCAGTACATTTCCGGGTATGAAGTACATTTAAACGATTGGTATCAATTGAAACAAACCCAAGGTAAATTGTCAGGTGAGGTTGAAATGGTGCCCACTGAGCAAGGCGAATTGGTCAGGGTCGTAAGTATTTTTGACCTGGAACAAGACCTATTCAATTGGCTCGGATTTTTGGATATAAATGTTGCCATCATCATCATTTTGATGCTCATCATAGGAATCATTAACATGGGCTCAGCCTTGTTGGTACTTATTGTCATCCGTACGCAATTCATTGGATTGATGAAAGCAATGGGCGCAAAAAACAAAACGATACGTCGCATCTTCCTGATGCAAGCCGGTTATTTAATCGGTCGAGGAATGCTGATAGGAAATGTCATTGGGATTTCGCTGTATGCGCTTCAAAAATACACACACGTATTGACATTAAATCCTGAAGTATATTACTTAGACAGTGTGCCGGTTGAATTGAATCTACTTCACTTCGCGTTGTTGAATGCGGGTACTTTTATCGTGTGCATGACAGCGCTGCTGCTACCAAGTATGGTAATCACAGGCATTCGTCCAGTAAGGGCAATAAAATTTAATTAGTTTTTCCCGCCTCTTTTGCGATCTGCTTCCTTCAAGAAAATCTTACGAATCCTCAAACTTTGGGGCGTAACCTCAACAAGCTCATCGCTTTGAATATACTCAAGGGATTCTTCGAGCGACATTACTTTCGGTGGAATCAATTTCACTTTGTCATCTGAACCTGAAGCCCTCATGTTGGTGAGTTTTTTGGTTTTCGTAACATTTACACACATGTCTCCAGCCCTTGAATTCTCTCCAATGACTTGACCTTCGTAGATGTCTTCATTGTGAAAGATGAAGAATTTGCCTCGTTCTTGTAGGTTGTTGATAGAGAACGGAATGGACATTCCTTGTTCAAGAGAAATGAGGGAACCATTCATCCTTCCAGGAATTTCACCCTTGTATGGTTGATACTCAAGGAATCGGTGCGTTACAATGGCTTCCCCAGCGGTTTGGGTAAGTAAATAACTTCTCAAACCAATGATACCTCTTGAAGGAATGTTGAATTGGATAATCATTCTTCCTCCTTTCGGGCTCATGGATGTCATTTCACCTTTACGTTTTGTAACCGCTTCAACGGCCGTTCCACCATACTCTTCAGGTAAATCGATGGTTAATTCTTCGATAGGCTCACACTTGGCACCATTGATTTCTTTGAAAATTACTTGGGGTTGTCCCACTTGCATTTCATATCCTTCACGGCGCATGGTTTCAATAAGTACAGAAAGGTGTAAAACCCCTCTGCCATGTACCATCCATCGGTCTGCTTTATCGGTATCCATGACCCTAAGGGCAAGGTTTTTCTCAAGTTCTTTGGTCAACCTTTCTTGAATGTGTCTTGAGGTAACAAATTTTCCTTCTTTACCAAAAAACGGAGAATCATTGATGGTAAACAACATGGCCATGGTTGGCTCATCCAATTTAATGGCTGGCAATGGCTCTGGATTTTCAGGGTCACAAACGGAGTCGCCGATTTCGAATCCTTCAATTCCTGTGATGGCACAAAGGTCTCCCGGCTGCACTTCCGCTACCTTCCTACGCTCAAGTCCTTCAAACACATACAAATCTTTGATTTTGTGTTTTTCCAACACATTGTCACGTTTCCCAAGTTGGATCCATTGATTTTCTTTCAATGTTCCTCGGCTTAACCTTCCAATGGCAATTCTTCCCACGAAGCTTGAATAATCCAAGGAGGTAATAAGTAATTGGGTATTTCCTTCCTCAATTTTACGAGGGGGGAAATAGGTCATAATTCGGTCAAGCAGTGGCGTTATGTTATCCGTAGGTTGTTTCCAATCTTCAGACATCCACCCGTTTTTAGCAGAGCCATAAATGGTTGGAAAATCCAATTGATCCTCGTTGGCATCCAACTCAAACATAAGGTCAAATACTTTTTCTTGAACTTCGTCAGGCGTACAATTTTCTTTATCAACTTTGTTAATAACCAAAAGCGGTTTCAATCCCAAAGCCAAGGCTTTCCCTAATACGAAACGCGTTTGTGGCATGGGTCCTTCAAATGCGTCCACAAGGATACATACACCGTCTGCCATATTCAATACCCTTTCTACTTCTCCTCCAAAGTCGGCGTGACCTGGGGTATCGATGATGTTGATTTTGGTGCCTTTATAAACAACGGAAACATTTTTGGAGACAATGGTAATCCCACGTTCTCTTTCTAAATCGTTGTTATCAAGTATTAACTCTCCTGTGGGACGGTCCCGCTCATTCAAAAAATTCCCCGCGTCAATAAGTTTATCAACCAAAGTTGTTTTACCGTGGTCAACGTGGGCTATAATTGCAATGTTTCTGATTTCCATACTTTAGTATCTTCTTGGTTTATGGTTGCTGCTGCTTTCTCTTCTTTTAGGTCTTTCGTCTCTTAAATTGGTACGTCTTGGCTTGAAATCTCTTCTTCCTCTTCCATCATCACTTCCACCGCCGCCGCCGCCGCCTTTGTCTCCTGAGATCTCTACGCTTACTTTATGTCCTTCATATTCGACACCGTTGAGTTTACTGATAACTTTGTCCGCATATTCACTATCGGTATCAAAAAACGCAAACGAAGCCATGATGTCAATTCTTCCTACATTGTTGGATTTCAATCCTGTTGAATCACAAACAACACGAAGAAGTCCACCGACATTCAGTCCATCTCGTTTACCAATGTTGACAAAGAATCTGGTTTTATTGGAATCATTTCCTCTTTTGGAACCAAAGGACTCGCTTTTACCTGACCTTGTATCTTTTTCATTTGAATTAAGGTCACCTGCACGCTCGTAGTATTCAATGAAACGATTGAATTCTGCTGAAATGAAAAGTTTGATTACCTCTTCTTTGGACATTCCTTCAAAGGATTCAATGGCTGTGGGTAAGAAAGGTGCGATGTCTTTTTCACGAACATTCGTAGAAATAACTTTGCTTACCAATTTACTCAACTGTATTCTGCAAATTTCTTCAGGATCTGGAACTACACCTTTGGTGAATTCCATACGAATTTGACGTTCAATGGCTTTCACTTTAAAGGCTTCTTTCGGGGTTAGCAACACCAAAGACTCTCCTGTTTTTCCAGCTCGTGCCGTTCTACCACTACGGTGCGTGTAATTTTCAATGTCATCTGGAAGGTTGTAGTGGATTACGTGAGAGATGCTATCCACATCCAATCCCCTGGCCGCAACATCGGTTGCAATAAGCAATTGCACTTCTTTTTTACGGAAACGGTTCATCACCATGTCACGCATTGCTTGAGACAAATCGCCGTGAAGCGGTTCTGCATTGTACCCATCCCCGCTTAATTTTTGAGCGACATTGGCGGTTTCAGTCCTTGTTCTACAGAAAATCAATCCATAGATGTCTGGATTAAAATCGATCAATCTTTTCAAGGCAGCATACCTGTCTTTCTCACGAATTTGGTAATACGTATGTTGAATGTTTTCATTCGACTGGTTCTTATGTCCGATGGACACTTCGAAAGGATCGTGCATGTATTTTGCTGCGATGTTTGCCACTTCTTTGGGCATCGTTGCAGAGAACAACCAAACATTTTTGTCAGCAGGAGTAGATTCTAAGATGCTGTCGATGTCTTCCTTGAAACCCATGTTAAGCATTTCATCTGCTTCATCCAGCACGACGTAACGAATGGTTTTCAAACTGATTACCCTACGGTTGATAAGGTCCATCAATCTTCCTGGCGTTGCAACAATTACCTCAACCCCTCTTTTCACTTCCGTCATTTGTTTTCTGATGTCAACACCTCCGTAAATGGGAAGAATGGTAATATCTAAATATTTGGAAAACTGAATAAGGTCTTTGGAAATCTGCAAACACAACTCTCGTGTCGGACAAAGAATGAGTCCTTGTGGGAGTTGATTTTTATCAATTATGTTACTAATTAGGGGCAATCCGAAAGCGGCTGTTTTCCCTGTCCCAGTCTGGGCTAAGCCCACAAAGTCGCTCTTTTCCTTCATCAAATGAGGAATGGCTTTTTCTTGGATCGGTGTAGGTACTGAAAAACCCAAATCATTTAACGACTTCAGTACTTCTACCCGCAATCCCAACGCTTCAAATGTCATTTATTTCTTAAATTAGGTGCAAATGTAGTGATAATAAAGGGATTGCTCTCATTAAATTTCTGTTTCGGGAATCATAGTATGGTATAAACTCAGAAAGAATTTCTATTTTTGGGCAAAATCGAGTACATGGATATCAAAGGAATTATTTCAATTTCGGGTCGCGCAGGACTTTATAAAATTATTACGCAGGGAAAAAATGCTGTCATTGTTGAGTCTTTGCTTGACAAAAAGCGATTCCCCGCCTATGCAACTGAAAAGATCAGTTCCATTGAAGACATCAGCATCTTTACAACCGATGAAGATGTATTGATTTCCGAAGTATTCAAAACCATGCTGGAATTATATACTGGAGGTGAAGCAGAGAGCCACAAAGCGGATGAAAAAGCATTGCGCATCGCATTTTCTAAAATCTTAAGTAATTACGACATGGAAAGGGTTTACTTTTCTGACATCCGAAAAGTTTTCCAATGGTATAACCTCCTCATTAAAGAAGGCATCCTAAAATTAGCGCCAATAGAAACTGAAGTTCCAACAACAGAAGGCGAAGTCACTACCGTTGACGAAGAAACTGCGGAGACAGATAAAGCTGAGAAAAAAGCGAAAGCTGCGGACAAGCCTAAGAAAAACCCAACACCCAAGGCAGCAAAACCGAAGGCTACCAATACACCTAAACCAGCACAGTCCAAAAAACCTACGGCCGTTAAAACAGGGAGTTCAAGAGGCAAGTAAATTACTTGCTTTCATCCTCATCTTGCGCATTGGTTTTCTTAAAGATGTTTCCTACCTCTTTGCCAATTTTGGCAATCGCATCCACACCCAAACCAATGGCGTTACCAGTGATGTCATTGTATTTTCCATAAGCAGATTGCAGGTCAATGCCTGGATAAATGTAAATCGAATCGTTTTCAAGATAGGCCTTTTCAATTTTCCCCATTACAGATTCAATTTCGGGAAAATAGGATACAGAACCATTTCTTGCACCACAAACGATAATGAAATCGCCTTCATTTCTGTGGGTATCCATGAAGAAATCTTCCATAGACTCCAATGATTTAAAGTTTGTCTTTGCGTGAATGTTATTTACAGTCCCTACCTTCACAAATCGCTCATAGGTTGCTTCATTCATATGGCAGTCGATGGTAAGTTTCAAAACGTGCGCGAACCGAAACACGCGTTCAACCCAATAACCGAAGGTGGGTTCAAGCTCAGCAAGGGGTGGCGTTACCAACACAACACGACCATAGCTTACGGAAGGACGCTCAATTTGACAAAACAGGATTGTTTTATCACACACATCTATTAAATGTTCACGGTCATTGCCAACGATTCGTTTCAAAATCGTATTCTTTTTGCTATCGTTTAAGATGACCATATCTGCCACCAATTCTTTGGAAACCCGAGAGATTCCAGAGGAAAGGTTTAAATCAATTGTTGCCATGGTATTGAGCTTCGTTTCATGGCCCGAAAAATGTTTGACGATTTCCTCTAGGTTTTTTCGCGATCGGTGGATGACTTTTTCTGCATTCTCGGAATTTGGCAAAACGCTTACAATGGAAATCGGATTGATAACTTTCGGATCAGAGACGTGAATGGCAAACTCCAATAATTTTTCATTTCCTTGAAGTTCATTCATTGCTACCAAGATGTGTTTGTTTCTGAGTTTATTACCCATTACGTCATCATCACTGTCCTCAGACTTTTTGATGAGCAATTCTTTCCCTGCATTTTCGATGATAAATGAAGCTGTCATACAGGTGATTAGAATCAGTAAAATGGTACCATTCACAATGTTTATGTCCAGGATTTTCAGCTTATACCCTACCATGATGATAGCCAAGGTCGCTGCGGCATGTGAGGTACTTAAACCAAAAATTACTTTACGCTCTGTCCTTGACAATTTAAAGATGATTTGTGTCGTAAACGCTGCCAACCACTTGCTAAAGATGGCAAATGCGGTCAACACCCCTGCAATGATGAGCGGCCATGTACCTTGAAACAGCGCACGATAATCCACGACCATGCCAACAAAAATCAAAAAGAAGGGAATAAAAAGCGAATTCCCAATAAATTCAATGCGATTCATCAAGACAGAATTGTGGGGAATCAAACGATTCAACACGAGTCCGGCGACAAAGGCCCCGATGATGGGCTCAACGCCTGCTACTTCCGCCAGGAAAGCAGAGAAGAAAACGATGGAGAGAACAAAAATATATTGGGAGGACTTTTCGCTGTCTAATTTTTTAAAGAACCATCGGGTGATTTTTGGTACCAAATAAAACATAATCACGGTAAAAAATGCAAGTGAAGTAATAAGGCTTACCCAGAAATTCCAATCCAACTGTCCTTTTGACGCACTTGAAATAATGGCGAGAATGATCAATACTGCCGTATCGGTTAGGATGGTCCCTCCTACCGTAATGGCTACAGCGCTGTGTTTTGAAAGCCCGTATTTACTGATGATGGGATAGGCTACTAAGGTATGTGTGGCAAACATGCTCGAGGTCAGTAAACTCGCCAAAGGATTCAGGTTGAGGACATACAAACACAAAGGATACCCCAACGCGATGGGGAGTGCAAAGGTTAAAAATCCAAACACCAAGCTTTTTTTATAGTAACGTTTAAATTGATTTAAATCTAATTCCAAACCGGCCATGAACATGATATACAGTAAACCGATGGTGGAAAAAAGTTTAATCCAACCCTCTTGTTCCAAGGTATTCGCTCCAATGATTCCAAAACCTTTTGGGCCTATGATTATTCCTGATAGGATCAAACCAATGATGCCTGGAATTCTTGCTTTTCGCAACAAAATAGGCGAAAGTAAAATAATGAAAAGCATGATGGAGAAAACCAAAACCGGATTGGTTAAAGGCAAGTGAAATTCCTTTAGCAGGTGATTTAGAAAATTATTCATTTTACTTTAATTTGTTTATGGTAATCCAAAATTCCCTTTGCCAATTGTTCGGTTTGGGATTCTCTTGAAAATGCTGAAACATCTCCGCTTTCGCATGAAACAAACCCTAGCTGAAGGAACCCATCCCTTATTTCACTAAGCTTACTTTGTAACTGAGATGCATTGGGCACAATCACCCCTGCATTGTATGCTCGTATCAAATCTTCTTGCGGCCTAAGGTTAGAAGCATCTTTTTGCCTTGAGGCATGGTAGTGTTTTTTCAACAACCTATCGGAATCAGGTTCATTCGCATAACAAAACAGTACCTTTCTTTTGATTGCCAGGTAATCATAAATCTTGGTGCCCATAATCTCATAATCGTTAAAAAGCACCAAACATTGACTTAATCTTAGTTTCTCGAGTACCTGTGGATTGGGCATTCTTCCCAAAATTTCAAATTGGTGGGCTACGTCTGCGCCATGTAATTGAATCAAGCCTTTCAACTTATTCGTTTGATTCGTTCCAATAAACTGCATTTGAATGGGAATCTTGGGGTTTTCGCGCATGAACCTGCACATTTCCCGGATAAAAGCCTCCAGTGGGTGCCATGGATACAACGAGCCCACAAAGGTAAATATTAAGTCATTCGAGGCTGCTACGGAATCCACCAAAGCCACAGAATCTGCATCAAAGCCATTGGGAATGATTAAGGTAGGTTTATCGACCGAATGTAAAAATATTCGCTTTTTGACCCACTCTGACACCGTAGAGACCATAGCGGCATGCTTTAGAATCCTTGGTTCAAAAACACCCGTAGTTCTTCTCAACAAGTCTTGTTGCAAACCATTTCGCCAAGGATCTCTGTAATCGGCTATCCATGGAATGTTAAAGGTTTGAGACAAATCCTTTGCATACTTAAAAAGAATAAAGGGTTCTCCGGTAGCGATGATAAAATCCACTTTTTCCTGTTTTAGAAAATTCCTCGCTGCAAGGTAAAGGGGTCGTTTAGGTCCGACGGGAAGTGCAAATTGAAAAAACTCGGTAATAAAGGTCATTGTTTTGCGAAGCACTTTGAATCGTGACGCACCGAATTTCAACAACAACCTATTTGAAACGGTAGGCTTATAGGGCGCTTTCAAAACGATACCCCATTGCGTTTCTTCTGTGATGACCGTTGAAAATTCACTTGGGGCAATGTAATCCAATGCGTTTTGCCGAATGGGATCCCACTGGCGGGTAACGACAATGGGCTCCAAGCCAAACCTCCGAAAATACTTATGCCAAGCGTAAGGCCGAAGTCCTCCCACCGAAACGTAAGGCGGGAAATCGTAGGCAAGGATTAGGATACGGATCATGAATCAAAGGTACAAATTCTCGTTAGGAAGTGCCCGATAGATTTCATTCAATTGATGCATGACCACCTCGGAGGAAAAGCGATGTTTAGCAGATTGCCGAATGGTTTCCGAATGATAGGTATCATAAGATTGAATCATATGAATCATCCCCTTAGCGAAGGCCTCTGGATTACATTCTGTAACTATACCTG